>JAILIM010000010.1 GCA_024695285.1 Bacteroidales bacterium | reverse complement strand
CGACGTTATCATCCACGGCCAGCTGATGAACTACCGCGGCACAACGCCGGAGACGGTTTTCGGAAAGGCTTACATTTACTCTTTGAACGGCAAGACGGAGTAAGGTACAGATTCTTCGCTGCGCTCAGAATGACAAAAGGGGGCGAACTCTTCGACTATTGCTCTTGGAAAAAGACTGATGATTACAACGGCACAAGGTTCCCTTCTGCAGGGGCTTGGCGAACGTTACTTCGGATTCTCAGTCCGTCCCGTCAAAAAATAAGGTTTGCCCCTTGCCGAAAATACTGTATCTTTACAGCCATGAAATTCATCAGCTGGAACGTGAACGGCCTGCGTGCCGTGGCGGGCAAGGGCTTCGCCGACATTTTCGTGGAACTGGACGCCGACTTTCTCTGCTTGCAGGAGACCAAGCTGCAGGCGGGGCAGATCGATCTGGAGTTCCCCGGATATACCTCATACTGGAACTACGCCGAGAAGAAGGGGTATTCCGGTACCTGCATCTACACCCGTGAGGAGCCGCTCCGGGCCATGTACGGCATCGGAGTCGAAGACCACGACACCGAAGGGCGCGTGGTCACGCTCGAGATGCCCGATTTCTATCTGGTGAACGTCTACACCCCCAATTCCCAGGACGGCCTGCGCCGCCTGCCGTACAGGATGCAGTGGGAAGATGCCTTCCGCTCGTTCCTGTGCGGGCTTAAGGAGCGCAAGGGTGTGGTGGTCTGCGGCGACATGAACGTGGCCCACGAGGAAATCGACCTGAAGAACCCCGACACCAACCACTTCAACGCCGGCTTCTCCGACGAGGAGCGGGCGAAAATGACGGAACTGCTTGCCGCCGGCTTCACCGACAGCTGGCGCTTCCAGCATCCGGATGAAGCCAAATATTCATGGTGGTCCTACCGTATGGCGGCACGTGAGCGGAACGTGGGGTGGCGCATCGACTACTTCCTCGTGTCCGACGGCCTTCGCGACCGCATCGAGTCCACCGATATCCACAACGAGATCTACGGCTCCGACCACTGCCCGGTGGAGCTGGTGCTGGGATGAAGAAACTGCTGGCGTGCATAGTTGCTGCGGCGTTGCTGCTGCCGGGATGCGGGCCCGATGCGGGCCCGGAGGAGCCGGACGGGCCGGCACAGACGCAGCCTGATCCCGACCCCGTACCTGCACCGGAGCCGGAGCCCGAGCCGGAGAAAGAGCTTACCCTTGCTTTCACGGACCCCTATCTGGACCTGTATCCCGGGGAGACGGCCCGGCTGGACTGCAAGGCCGGGGGCAGTGCATACGACCCATCAAAGGAATACAAGATACTGTACAAGTCATCCAATTCCGTCGTCGCTTTCATCAACAGCCAGGGGCAGGTTACTGCACGGGAGCCGGGATGTACCGTAATCACGGCCACGGAGGTGGATTCCGGCATCACAGCCGAGCGTAAGATATGGGTGGTAAACCTGTCACAGATCAAGCGCGCCTATGATGCCTCACTGCAGTTCAGCTGCGGCCACACGATCTACTACAAGTCTGTCGTGCAGTCCTGGGACTTTTTCGATGACTGTATGTATGCCTGCCAGGTGTGCGGGAGCCCGCACACGCTCACCTACACCCGCAAGCCCGTCCACGACCAGGATCCGCAGGAGTATATGCATCTCAAGTATTTCGGCCACGGCGACAATATGTTCGTGGAGCGCTGCACCGACGGGGACTGGCTCTGGACTTCCAACTACGGCACCCTGGAGTCGGGACAGACCAATCGCTACACGGATTCTCAGGTGCTGTCCCGGGTGCGCTTCCGTTCCGGAGTGACTATGATACCCTCGGAGAGCACGGACAACTACATGCTGCCCGGGATGAAACGTATGATTGCGGCCTACGACAAGGACAACGGCACAGTAGGTATATGGTGCCGGGACGCTAAAGGGACGGCATGGTTCTATGTGTATGGCATAGAGGAACTTAAGTCTGCGCCAAAGGAGTCGTTGGTGCTGTCGGCTCCGATAAGTTACGGGAATCCTGCCGTCACGTTGAAACCTGCTGTGCGGGCTTGCAATCTGTCAAATCTTGCTCCTGTTCTCCGTTTCCAGATGCCATTCAACAACGTGCCGCAGGGCTACGACTGGCACCACGGCAAGATATGGTTCCTGCGGGGCGACGGGGCAGAGGCCGACGAGGTGGCGGCCGGCACGAATAAGAACTGGGCTACGGCCTACCTGATCAGTTCCGCCGGCAAGACGCTCGCCACCGTATCCGTGCCCTGGGTTTCCGACCTGAAACTGCTTGCATCACAGGGGCTTACCGATCTGGGCTATTTTGAGCCCGAAGGCATAAAGGTGAAGGACGGGGTGCTGTATCTGGGCTTTGCCAGCAAGGACGCCGGCAGTTCGCCGCCCCGCCGTATCAACATTTTCAAATATCCGCTCAATGACTAAGAGGGTTTCACTGCTGCAGATTTTCGGGGTGTTCGCCAAGATAGGGGCGTTCACCATCGGGGGCGGGTATGCCATGATTCCCATCATCCAGCGTGAGATGTCGAAGCGGGGGTGGATTTCCGATGAGGAACTTCCGGATATCGTGGCGCTGTCCCAGAGCGCTCCGGGCGTCATGGCGGTGAACATTTCCATATTTGCAGGCTACCGCCTCAGGGGCGTTGCCGGCAGTATTGCCGCCACACTCGGGTCCGTGATGCCGTCGTTTGTGATTATCCTTGCGATTGCGATGTTCTTTTCGGCGTTCAGGGACAATCCCTGGGTGGAGCGGGCGTTCAAGGGAATCAGGCCTGTGGTGATTGCGCTTATCGCCGTGCCTATGCTGAATATGGCGAAGAAAGCCTGCACGTCGTGGTGGAAGTGGCTTATTGCCATTGTTTCGCTGCTGCTGGTGGCTTTTCTGGGGGTGTCGCCGATCTACATCCTGCTGGTGGTTATCGTGCTGGGATTCAGTTTGTCTTATTATTCTGAGCGATGGAAACGTTGAGCCTCTTCCTGCAGCTGGCCTGGACCTTCTTCCTGGTCGGGGCTTTCACTTTCGGCGGGGGCTATGCGATGCTGTCGCTGATCCAGGGACAGGTGGTCGTGGCGCACGGGTGGATTTCCGAAAGCACCTTCACCGACATCGTAGCCATTTCGCAGATGACACCGGGCCCCATCGGCATCAACAGCGCCACCTACGTTGGCTACAGCGTGCTGTATGAAGCCACCGGGGTGCACCTGCTTGGCGTGCTGGGATCCGCCGTGGCTACGCTCTCACTTGTGCTGCCGTCCTTCCTGGTGGTGCTCGCCCTCGTGCGGGTCTATACCAAATTCAGCCACAGCCCCCTCTTCGAGGGCACCATGGGCTGGCTGCGGCCGGCTGTGGTGGGGCTTATAGGTGCGGCGGCGGTGATCCTTGTGGTGCGTGTGGCCTGGGCCGGATGCGTGCCGTCCTTCTCCGTGGTGCGGGAGAATTTCGTGGACTGGAAGAGCTGGTGCCTGCTCGGCGCCGCTTTCGTGGCGTCCTATTGGGGCAAGGTGAATCCTATCCTGGTGATTCTGGCCGGCGCCGTGCTCGGGCTGCTGCTTTACTGATTCTTGCGCAGCCTGCCCGCGAGCTTATTCAGGCAGATATACTCCGTCGGATTTGAGGGTGGAGACCAGGATGGCGGGATCGAGCTGCTTGGGCCCTACGCCTTGCTTGACGCAGAGGGCTGCGGCGGTGCCGGCGGCCTGGCCCATCGCGAAGCACGGAGGGATCACGCGTATGGCTGCCATCACCGGGCGCTCGGCGGCGGCGCAGCGGCCGGCGCAGAGCAGGTTGTCGACCTTCTGCGGGAGGAGGGCCCTGTAGGGGAAGTAGTACGGGTCGTTGGTATTGCGGGCAACGTACTCCACATATCCCTTTCGGTGGATGTCCATATGGTTGGCGCAGCAGAACACCGGGTCGGGATACTTCACGGAGTTCTTGGCGTCGTCGGTGGTCACGGTGTATTCGCCGATGATGCGGCGGGTCTCGCGCACGCCGAGGTTCTCAGCCGACTGGGCCAGTTCGCATTTCTCGCAGCCCTTCACGTACTTGCGGAGGAACTTGACCACGTAGTCGGCCTGCTCGCGGCCGGTGATCTCGGCCTCGGTGACCTGCTTGGGGTCGAGGCCGTCCACGTCGTCGGTTTGGGTCATATTCACCGTGGCCGTGCCGTCGAGGTTCTGGAAAAGGGCTATTTTCTGGCGCCACATGGGGAACTCGCCGGCCTCGCGGGCGGCAAGTATCTCACGCATATAGAACTGACCCTCGAAGTCGCCGGCCTTCTTGCAGGCCTCGTTGTGGGCGTCCATCGCCTTCCAGTCGATGCCCCGGAGCACTATGAAGAGGGAAGTCGCCTGCACGCCGCCCTCGCCGTCGCCATAGACGAACGGGGCTCCGGCCTGTGCGGCCACGTCGCCGTCACCGGTGCAGTCGATGTAATTCTTGGCTGTCACCTTCCAGATGCCGGCCTTGGTGGCGAAGTAGGCGGCGGTGATCTTTCCACCCCTGGTGTCAGCCTTGACGAACAGGGCGTGGTAGAGCAGTTCTACGCCTGCTTCCTTGCACATCTGCTCCGTGGTGCGCTTGAGGCATTCGAAGTCGAAGGTGGTCAGGCCGTGGTGCCCTTTGTCGCGGTAGGCGGAGAAGGATCCGATTTCGGCCTTCAGAGGGTGGATTGCGCCGCCCTGTTCGATCATCCGGTCCACCAGCTCTTCGTAGAAGCCCTTGATCAGCAGCGTTTTGCCGTCGGGAGTGGTCGAAGACATAAACGGAGCCACGAGACCGTTCGTGGCCATGCCGCCTAGGTATCCCCCTCGTTCCGCCAGGATGGTCTTGGCGCCGTGGCGGGCTGCGCACACGGCCGAGCCGATGCCGGCAGGCCCGCCGCCGACCACGAGCACGTCGCAGTCGAAGGTGCGGGTGACTTTCAATTTAACTTCGTTCGGGTTTCCGCAGGCGCTGAGCAGCAGGGCCGCTGCGGCAAGGAATAGGCTGAATCTTTTCATATTGGTTATTCTAATATAAAATCAAACTGGTTGAGCGAATCCGTCAGGTGTGAAAGGTGGCGGGTCAGGGGCGATATGCCGAAAAGGGGAGAGTAGGTGCGGACGCGCATTGTCTTGCCGTCGGGCAGGAACTCCAGGATGCGGAGCCAGCCGTCTCCTCCGTTGCCTTCCCATCCGCCGCCGAGAGTCTGCACGTTGAACATCATCTGCCCCACGTTGAAGCCCGCCTTGTTGCGGTCCACGCGCCAACCCACGTTGGCCGCGTAGTCATCGACGCCGGTCTTCCGGAATTCGCTGTGGCCGTGGTGCCCGCAAAGGACAAGGCGGATGTTGGGCACTTCGCCCACCAGTTTGTCCCATATCTGCTGGCCGTAGTTGTTGGACGGATCCTGGCAGAGAGGATACTTCTCCGGCTTGGAGTAGCGGGCATTTCCGCAGCGGCCGGCGCACTTCATATAGGAGTGGGTGATAAAGATCACGTAGTCGTCTGCATATTTCTCGCAGAGCTTCTTCGCCCAGGCGAGCACGGCATCAGAAGGTGAGAACTCAGCGCTGATTACCAGTATCTTATGCTCCCAGCCAGGGAGTTCGTAACGGGTGGCGCTGTTCTCTATGGAAGCCCGGCCCTCGCGGTTCGGGTGCTCGCTGACGAGGCGGTCGAGCAGGACGCGCCCCTGACGTTCGGCGGTGAAATAGTCGGGGAAGAAAGTATGTGTGTCTTCGGATGCCTTGAAGCCGTAGTCGTGGTTGCCTGGGGCCGTGATGTAGGGCACCACCCCGTCAAGCCGTTCGAAAGCCCGGGACACCGACTCCCACATCTGGCGGGAGGTCTGGTTCAGCATACGGCGGTCCAGGGCGTTGTTGTCGTTCTGTTCCACAAGGTCGCCGGTGCAGAGCACTGCCTTGATGCCGAGATGCTCCACGTTGTCGCGTATCCATGCGGTGCAGATTTCGAAGATACCCTGGTTGATGTCGTATTTCTCGTAGCCCTGTGGGTCCCCCAGCAGGATCATCGTCGAACCGCCCGGGACGCTGAGCTCCTGGCGGCCGGGCCTGTCCTGGGCGGGGGAGGACAGGCAGAAGGCCGCCAGAAGGAGAGCCGTCAGAGTGAGCCTGCGCATGACCGGCTATTTGTTAAGGGCGGGGAGGTTCATCATCAGGCCGCTGCCCTGGGACATGACCTCGGGCAGCTTGCCGTCCCATTTCTCGATCCAGTCTTCCTGGACGATGAGGGTGCTCAGGGAGGCGGAGATGGTGCGGTTGTAGTAGGCTTCGGCGTCGGCCTTGACCTTGGTGGCTTCGGCCTCACCCTTCGCCTTAGCAATGGCTATCTGGGCATTGGCTTCGGCCTGCTTGACGAGGTTCTCGGCCTTAAGGGCCTCCTGGATTGCCTGGTTCTTGGCCTCGATGGCGGCGCTCAGCGACTTGGGAGGGGTGATGCGGGAGGTGAACTCCTGCACATTGAAGCCCTCGCTGCCGAGCGAGTGGATCAGCATCTGGCGCACCTCCTGCTCGAATTTGGCGCGGTTGGCCATAAGTTCGTCGGAGGTGTAGTTGTTGGCGCTGATGCGGTAGGCGTCGTAGATGCAGGTGCGCATGTAGCCGTTCTCGATCTCCCTAAGGTCGCGGCGGTATTTGTTGAACACGTAGGATGCCTTGTCACGCTCCAGCTGGTAGGCGAGCATAGGGTCCATTGTGAATTCGGCCGCGTCTTTTGTGGTGACGGTGAAGGGCTGGTAGTCAACCCTCTGGATAAAGACAGGGTAGGTGAAGACGCGGGTGGTGATGGGGTTGTAGAATATCAGACCGGTCACTTCCGTGGCGATGAGCTGGCCCTGGTCGGTCAGGGAGAACTTCTTGAACTTAATGCCGATTTCGGAGTTGTCCACCATTTTGGTGCAGCTGAATATCAGGATGAAAAACGCTGCGATCGAGAGAATGATGATGGTGGCGGTTTTATTTTTCTTCATAATCCTTGAGAGTTTTTAAATCTCCCAAAGATAACTTTCTTTTACGAATTCCGCAAGCCGTCACTTGCATTCGAAAGGACCGTTGACGGAGACTACGCGGTACTCGAAATCGGAATCGTCCAGCACGTAGATGTAGTAGGAATCGCCGCCCGGCCGCACGCGGAGCACGATGTGACCGCCGGTGGCGTCGAAGCGCGAGGGGTAGTAGCCGTCGGATTTGAGGGTGGCCTTGAGGCTCTCCGACATGTTGGTCGTGAATACACGCAGGTTGGGGCTTGCCGTGATGAAACGCTTGAGCGTGGCCGACGTGGGGTGGTTCTTCGTCCACACGCCGACTATCAGGTTGTCGGGCTTCAGCGCCGAGACCAGGGCCTTGCTGTTGGTGTTGTTGGTGCAGTGGTGGTTGGCTTTCATCGCCTCCACTTTGCTGACCACCTTTGAAATCGGCTTCTCGATGTCTTTCCAGCTGTATTTGGTGTAGTCGTTGTACTGGATATCTCCTCCTGCGAACCAGTCGAACTTGCCGTAACTTAGGGTGAACACGCAGGAAAAGATGTTCTCGTTAATCTCGTATGTGCTCAAGTTGGCAAGGCAATCGGCTGCGGATGGCACGTAGGTGGTGTTGACGTTGGTTCCGGTGCCTGTCCATATGTCGCCGTTGGCGGCAATTCCGCGCACCTTAAACTGCGGATATGCGGCAGCGTCGTGCTTTAGCACTATCTGGTCGGTGTGCCCGACGGCCAGCTTCTCGTGCACCGTGCCGTTGACCCTTGTGGTCCAGTCAATGAAGTTGTAGTAGTTCTGCCGCCTGCTCTTACTGCTCTCCCACGTGGTTGAGGCGCGGTTGTCCCAGTCGCCGCGGTCTATGAGTTTTATAATCGGAAGCGACATCCCGACCTCTGGGAGGCCGTTGAGCAGGAAACCGCCGGCATCGAGGTTGATGGCCGGGGTGATGGTGCCGTTGCGGTCCACCACCTTCCATCCGTACTTTACGAAGCCGCTGGTGTATGAACCCATGTGGTCGCTGTGGTAGTGGGACACCATCATGTAATCAATCTTTCCGTCGGCAACTGCCGGGGCGAAGTGCTGCAGATACTTGACGATCACGTTACCGCTGGAGTACTGCTGCGACGGTCGGGAATAAATGCCCGAGCCGCTTGCCCCTTCGATTTCAAAATCCGGGGCCCCGGCAGCGTCCACGAGCATGGTCGTGCCGTCCGGGAAGATGTAGTAGAACGATTCCCCGCGCCCGCCGTTGATGGAGTGGATGTCCAGCCAGCCTTCCTCCCATGCGGGAAGCGGCGCTCCGACAGTCACCTTGTTCGGGTAACTGTACTTAACTTCACCTGCGGTCAGCCGCTTAATCTCCCCCCGGGCTACGCTCACTGGCGTGCCGATTTCCAGCGCGCACACCCTCCCGTAAGCATCTTCCACGCTCACACTCAGGCCGTTGCTGAAAGTGACGGGCGGCAGCATGAACCAGATTTCCTTGCCGGCGCCGATCTCCACCGGAGTGGTACACCGGAACGTCAGGCTGCCCGGCCCCGAAGCGAACGAAGCCGACGGGACTCCTTGTTCGTCCAGGCTCACGGTGGCTTCCCCGGAAAGGACCTCATTGCCGCGGCCGCTTATGGTCACCTTGGCGATTTTCTCCTCCGAGCCGCTGAACCGCAGCACCAGCGCGCCACACAAATCCCTGAACACCAGGTTGTTGTCACTGCTGCGGGCAACCATCACGGCGCTACCGCGGCCTGGCTTTCCGGGCACGCCCTCCTGCACTTGCGGCAGTTCGACATACATCAGTCCGGCGTTGGTCACAATTGTCGAGGTCATATAGGGGTAAACTCCGTAGCGCCCGGACAGGCTGATGCCGTCGGTATTCAGCTCCTGAGCGGTGAATTTTCCACTCCTCTCATGCGCCGATCCGGCATACACGTATTCGGAATTCCCTGAATTGGCATCAAAAACGGAAATCCTGGCATCCTGCTCCCAGCCGGAGGCGATGCTCCCTTCGGCAATCGTGCCGAAGAAATCGCCGCCGGGCTTGATTTCCGGCTTGCACGCAGCCGCCAGCACCAGCAGCAAAAGAATCTGTTTTTTCATCACAACCTCAAAGATACAAATCCGCCTCCAAATATCAAAGCCGGCAGGTCACTGTGCCCTGGGGCTTGTGTCTTGTACCCTGTGCCCTGTGCCCTGTACCCTATGCCCTGTACCCTATGCCCTGTGGCTCCCCTCCTCCTTTCTCCTGCCTGCCAACATCCTTATTTTCAGTAACTTACTGATTTTGCCTGCATGATAAAACATGCAGGCAAAAAGCGTAAGTGGCTGGAGGATAGCGAATTATTGGGCACCGGACGAAGGACCTTGCTTTTTAAATGAAAAAATGCGAGCTTTGTAGCCAAACTTAGTGCTATGAAAACAATTGTAAAACATGCGTATCAAAGAACGCGTACTGGAGGGTTGATTTTTTATTCAGTGAAGGATTGTCTTGTCTACTTCACGCTATTCTGTACCATCTCGAGGAAGTATCCCGTTAAAGTGTATGGGTTATGCTTGATGCCGGATCATATTCATGATCTGGTAGAGATACTAAGACACTGTCAATTGACCAGCTTAATCAGAGAGTCATCATCCAGGTATGCAAGAGCCTTCAATCTGTCCGCGGGAAGGACCGGCCAGGTTTTTGACAAATCATTTGGCTCTGCAATCAAGATTGGCGGAAAGAAAATCAGGACAGCAATCGCCTATTTGTATAATAATCCGGTGGAGAAGAAACTATGCAGAAAAGCGGAAGAATACAGATGGAACTTTCTTGCCTATCGAAACAATCCCAACCCGTTTTCACCGCCTATTGACAGGAAAACAGCCCGTAAAGTCTTCAGAAGGGCACTTGCTGAGGTTGATGCTTCAAGAAAGCAGGACATTCCGTTGTCTTATGCTATGTTGGGCAGACTGATGAAAGACCTGAATAAGGTAGAATGTAACCAATTGACGGATTATATAATCACGGCCTACAACTGTATCGACTATGAAGGCGCAAGCGAGTATTTTTCCGGGTTCGATAATATGCTGATGGCGATTCATTCTAATACTGGCAGCGAGTATGATATTAATGAGATCACAACAAAGGGAGACGATAAGTTATATGCGCAAATGGCTAATACCTTAAGGGCGCTGGAACTACCTGTGAGAAGCAAAAGGGTGATATCTCTGCCTCTTGAGGAGAAGCGCGACCTTGCTGAAACGCTGTATGGATACACACAGGCAAGCCAGGAGCAGTTGGACAAGTTCTTATGGATTGGGACAAAAAGGATCACGAAGCGTCGGCGTCGTAAAATGCGTGGCGAGTAACCACCTGAATGCCAGTACATTAAAACAAATGCCTGCACGAGGGAACGTGCAGGCAAAAGATGTAAGGTGCTGGTATACAGCTGATTAGCCGGCACAGCTGCTGCTATCGGAAGCCGGCACAGCTGCTGCTATTGGAAGACGGCCCAGATGGTATTGAGGCCGGAGGCAACGCCGGAGGCGGTGATGCCGGCATCGCTTCCCGCAAGCTTGGAACCGAAGTTGGAGGAATCAACCGGATTACCGTTGATCGTGCTTGAGCGTACGGTCACGGGAGACTCGGAACTGCCTACACTGGAGGCGGCGGTGTTGTCATAGAGACCGACCACGAGTCCGGTGTTGCCCGTGTAGCCGCACAGGATGCTTCCGGAGGCCTTGCAGCCTGTACCTGATGCATATGCGGCGGCGTTGTTCAGGATACCGATAATTCCGCCGGCAGCGCAGGTTGAATGGGGCGCGGCCACGGACACCATGCCCTGGTGCACGCAACCCTCAAGCGTGCCGCCCGAAACCTGTCCTGCTATACCGCCGGCAATCTCTACGATGCCAGTCTCGGTGCTTTCCGTCTTGATGTTGGCATAGTTGGAGCATCCCCTGATGACTCCGGCGTCGAATCCTCCGGCAATTCCTCCGTAGTACTCAGTGGAACTGTCTGACTTGGTCTCGACCGTGCTGGTCACCTTTCCATAGTCGGCGTTATAGACGGAACCGTTGTTGCAGCCCTCGATCAGGACCTTCTCGCCGCTGACCATGCCGGCGATGCCGCCGAATTTGCTGGTGATGCCGTTGTGGTTGTTGGATTTCAGGATGGTGCCGTAGTTGGAGCAGCCGCTGATTACCGAATAGCCGCTGGCCTTGCCGATGATGCCGCCGAAAGCGGCGCCGTTGGTGGATTTGGACAGGCTGCTGGATTCCACGATGGCCTCGGTTTCATTGGTGCAGCCAAGGATCTTGATGTTGGGCACGGTTTCGCTGTCTGAACTGTTGTCCATGCCGAGGATGCCTCCGACGTAGATCTGCTTGGCCTGTACATTTCCGGTGTTGCCCAGCTTGCCGTTGTTGACGCAGCCGCGGATAGTGAGTCCGTGGACTCCGGAACCGGTACGGCTCACTATGCCTCCGATGAAGGTGTTGCCCTTTCCGTTGGCGGACTTTGTCTTCCGGACAACACCATAATTGACGCATTTGTCGATCGTGCTGCCTTCTCCGTCGAGAACTCCGACGAGACCGCCGATGTAGTGTGCCGTCTGGGTTGTGGATACGCACTCCACAGTGCCGTAGTTGTTGCACCCTATGATATTCACAAGGCTGCCTGTGCGGCCGGTTATGGAGCCGAGCAGCACGTCATTGGCCGTGGTGGCATCTGTGACGGGGATGTAGTTGTCAACCCTGACAACATCGCAGTTGGATATATATCCGGCCACGACGCCCAGCCTCTTGACCACGTCCGAAGCGGCGTTCAGCTTGCTCACTCCGTCGTACTCGCCGGTGAAAGGATTCTTGCCGAAGCAGACGTCGCGTACCCTTTCCATAGGGGCGACCGAAGCCAGTGTGGAGAAGAATCCGCTGTATTCCTCGGTCGGATCGATTATGATGTTGTAGATGCAGTTGCCCTGTCCGTCGAAGACTCCGCTGAACTGGCCGCTCTTGGCATTTGCCCTGACGGGGGTCCAGGAGCCGCCTTCGTAGTCGATGCTGGCAGCCAGTTTTATGACGTCGTCCTTGCTGTAGTAGGGGGCAAGCCGGGCCCAGAGGTCGAGGTCGGCCTTGCTGGAGATGGTGCCGTCGAACCAGCTGAGAGTGCCGAAGTTACGCACCTTCCAGCCTCCGTTCACAGGCAGCTCGAACTCTGCAGCTCCCGTGCCGGTGCGGCTCGCAAGGACCTTGCAGTCAGTGCCGGATTTGGAGAATATGAGGTTGACGCTCTTGACTCCCGTCTGCGGCAATACGGTCGCATAATAAACCTCCCCGGCAGCGAAGGATCCGGAAATGGTCACGCTGGATTCCTTGCCGCTGGTAGCCGCAGGACTGGGCACCACGGGTGCGTCTCCGGCGACCTTGAGTTTGGAGCCCGCCGCGTTCATGAATTCGAAAGTCACGGATTCGATGCCGTCTTCGGGGATGGTGATTTCCAGCAGGGAAGTGGCATTCTTAAAGGACACTTTAGACGGATCGTCGGTGGTCGCTATCTGCACCAATGCCTTGGGGTCTACCTTCTTGCCGGCGGGAATCACCTGGGCGGCAGGAAGGGTCAGCATGACGGCGTCCGCGGCTGCTCCGTCGGGAAGAGCGGCGTCGGATTTGGCACTTGCCGGATATACGGCGGTGTAGGAGGCGGCAGGATCGATTGTCACTGTGAAGCTGGCGCTGCGGCCACCTTCGGCGATGTCGGCGTCGGTCAGGGCGGCGGATACGGCCCAGGTGGAGCCGTTGCTGACGGCAATCTGGTCTCCTGCGCTCCAGACCACGTCGTACTGGGTCAGGTCGGCCTTGGTGGGCTGTTCGAGGGTGGCGGTGAAGACAATCACGTTGGGGCCGGCAGGAGTTTCGATTCCGGTCTCCTTATTGCAGGCTGCGGCGGCAACTGCGGCGGCAGCTATGAGGGTAAGCTTGACAAACTTTTTCATAATCATCGAATTAAGACCAGTTAAAGTTGTCGAGTTCCTGCGGCTCATTGAAGGAGGCGCCGCTTGCCTGGCAAAGCAGATCGTCGCTGCAAAGCTGTTCCACGCATATCTGCGGGGATTTGTAAGAAGGTGTTTTTTTCTTCATGGCGATATGTTATCTGATTTTGTAGCTTGTTCTGTCGGTCAGGGCGATGTCTTTTGCTGCCTGGCGCAATTTTGCGGCGTCTGACGAGGCAATCCCGCATTCGGCCGGACAGGAGCCGAAGTCTTCGCCGAACATAATGAGGTACGTGGTGCAGGCCTTGAGGTACTGGCACTCGCGGGTGGGATGGGAATTGTCGGTGTAGTTGAGGTAGTTGTAGCCGGAGGTGAAACCATAATTGGCTCGGGCGTTCCGGGCCGCCACCCCCACGGGGTTGATCCAGTTGATGTTGGGATCGGCCCCGGCGAGTGCAAAGGCGCCGCTCCGCTGGTATTCGTCGAAGGCGTCGTAACTGCCGAATCCGCTGAAGTCTCCGGTCTTGGCGGGCGACGTTTTGCAGATTTCATACATTATCTGCGCATTCGGCGAAGATGCCCGGATCGAGGCGTCCATCTCCTTGGTGTACTGCAGCACCTGCTCCGGAGTGTATGCAGCACCGCCGGAAATGACGGAAGCGTCTCCGTATGCATATTCGGCGGCGAAATAGGTGCCGTCCTGCAGCATCGCATAGTCGAAACCGCCTTCAGCCACGGCCTCCTTGGAATAATCGATGTCGTAGAGGTGGTTGTAGAAATGGTTCGAGCCCTTCAGGCTTATCCTCATTTCCAGCTGGTGGCCTTCCCGGCGGGCAAGCTCCTTCAGCATGAATGCGGAGCCATAGTAGTAGGTGAAAGAGTTGCCGAGCACCAGGATTTTCTTCGTGTCCCGGACTGCAGGGGCCCCTGCGTAGCAAATGAAGCGGGCTGCTACGTAGGTCATCGGGGCGAAGTACAGCAGCGCGCCTGAGGAAGGAGTGAGTCTGGCGCCGTTTCCGTTGATCTTTCCTACGGCGCGAAGGCGGGCCCGCACGAATCCCTTGCCGACCGCTTCACCCAGCGTAAAACTCAGCACCAGGGTGCGGTAGCAAGATGTGGAAGGCCGCAGGATGGTGCAGGAATACTTGACCGAGGGGTCTTCGGCGGCGGTGTAGGGAGCGTCTCCCGCCTTCCACCCGCCGTTCTCCCAGTACTCCAGCAGCCAGTATTTTGGCAGCGCCTTGTTGTTGGCGTTCACGGTGAGCATAAGGTCGAAATCCGTTCCGGCAGGGAGATTCTCGACGGGGGAGCAGAACTCGATGCAGTCGCCCTCGTCGAGGCCTCCGACAGCAGGGCATCCGTTCGAACTGAACGTATGCGTGAGTGCTGAAGCGCCACGGGGGCTGCTCGTGGCTATGTATGCGACGCCGGAAGTGGATGAATTGTTGGTGGCTACTGCAATGCCCTTTTCCAGCCATTGTCTTCCCGCCGCTGTGGGGCTGCTTTCGGTCCCATAGGTGGAAGACGTGATTTCCCAGATTGCCGGGAATCCGTTGCCCGAAGGCTCGGGCTCGGGTTCCGGCTCCGGTTGCGGCTCAGGCTGGGTGGTGGACAGATAAATGGGGCGAACCGCCAGTCCGGCAGGGGTGCTGAACACGTTGCAGGAGCGTGTGGGTGAGATGGTTACGCTCTCCGATGAAGCGGAATCCCCGAAACTGATGCTGCATGAAGAAGAATCCCCGGCGAGCATATAAAGCATCTGCGGGCGGCGGCTGGGCACCCCGGAGGAGGCAATTTCAGCGGCCCAGTACGCACCGGCAGTCCCGCCGGCCGTGATTTCAGAACTGGCGGGACTCCAGCTGGAGAGGTCCGCCTTTGTGGCCACGTCCCTTTCCGCACGGGGCTTCCTGTAGCCGGAGAGGGGCAGGAAGAGGCCGCTTTCCATGTCGCCGTCGTCGAGGGGGCGGAAATTCAGGTCGGTGGTGCGCTGCTGCCAGGGGCCACAGGAGGTGAAGAGCATGCCGTAGATGCGTTTCCCGCCGGCTTCATAATAACCGGCCTGCTGGTTGGCGCCGTTGACCAGGGGCTCGAAGTCGGAGGCGCCCGGCATCATATACTGGCCTTTGCTGGCCCAGAAGGGAAGGTCCCCGAAATAGCTGGAGAAAGTTTTCACGCTTGCGGGCGTGCCGCCGCTCTCCCAGGTCTTTGGGTGGGCGGAGCCGTCGTTGTTGCCGCTGTAGAAGAAATACGGGGCGCCCTTTCCGGTGCCGTCCAGCAGCGAATAATCGAAAGCCCGTTCATTGGTACCGTCCTGATAGCGGTAGGTACGGCCCTGGATGTCCACTGCATTGCCCCGGGGCCAGATATAGGTGTAGTACGCCACCTTGGTGCCGGAAGAGGCGCCGGTGTTGGGATACACCACCACGCTGTCGGTCTGGTAGGCCGCGGCGGAAATGCCGCCCCAGTTGAAGTGGTCGTACTTTTCCTGGCTCTCCTGCCCGTCTTCAAATTCCCACTGATTGGCGTGCAGGCCCCAGCCGCGCACCCATGTGCCGTTGGACAGATTCTCGTCGCGCAGCAGGTTGCCCTTGGCCCATCTGATGCCCTGGACCTTGATATAGTCCGGCTGGGCGCCGCCTGTCAGGGACCGGACATTGAGCTCCGGCATGGCCACGTAGTCGCCTGCCTTGAGGTTGGCTGAAGTCTCAGGAACCGGGATAGAAGTGCCTTCCAGAAGTTCGCCGTCGCCGTCGAGGACCTGCACTGCAAGATCCGGGTAGCTGTTGGCGGGCAGGGGAATGTATACTTTCACCCTGCCTTCCGCGCCGTAGGCGGTCTTGCAGGGGAAGAAAACCGTGCGGCTGTCGGATCCGCCTGCGCCGGCCTCGACCCCGCTCCCGGAGGCATTGACGGCGAAGTCCCCGCTGATCTGCGTCCCTGAGGCGGAAACGAGCCTGAAGGCCTGGGCGCAGGCCGGCAGGTCCCTGAGCGTGAACTCCATCACGGCCATAAGGTGGTGGAAACGCAGGGCATTCACCTCGCTTCCGGACACTTCCAGCTCCGATGCCATCACGGCAGGCACATTGTCGCTGCGCCCGATGCAGGGAGGAATGGTCAACATGCCCGGATTGCTGCCTGCAAATGCCGCAGGATGGATGGCGAAGCGGGTGTCGAGAGTGCCCGAAAAAGATCCGGAAAACCTGCCGAAACTGCTTTCGGCGCCCTCGGACAGCACCAGTTCGAACCTGGCGCCGGCCGTATTGTACACCGCTATGGCGTCACCCTCGGACCAGGCTACCTTGCCCCTGTCCACGGAGAAACGCGAGCCAGGAAGGGTGGCACTGACCGTTAGGATACGTTCACCTTCCGGCTGAAGCACCACCGGGTTAGTCTCCCTCGTGCATGACACGACTGCCAGGACCATGCAGATGAGTGTGGTCAGATATGGTCTCATGGCGTCAGATGCTTAAATCCCAGTCGCCGTCGCGGTAGGTCATGTCGTCAGCGTTGGGTGACTGGCAGAGCGGCAGCAGGGGACAGTCCTGAAGGACGCTGATTTCGGGTTGTCGGTAAGGGTGCATATTCTGAGGGGCTAATAGCTGCTGTAGGGTCCGTAGGTCGCTTCGACTTCGTAGGAGAAATCGGTGTCGCGGAGCTTGTAGACATAGAACTGGCGGCCGCCGGGTGAGACGCGGATGACGAAATGGCCGCCGTAGTCCTTCACTTTGGAGGCAAGGTCCTCCACCGGGGTACCGCCCTTGATGCCGGCGGTGTTGTCGATGCGTCCCTGGTGGATGTTGGTCAGGAACACGTCGCCGTACTGGGCGTGGCGGGAGAATGACGGGTCGCCCGGCTTGTCGGAGTCGAAGATCTGGCCCACCGTGACCTTCGGCTGCAGGATAGCGGCCGAAGCGGCGTCCAGGGTGTTGTAGTACATATGGTGTCCGGCCTTCATTGCTTCGACCTTCCTGCCGAGGCCGGAGACTATTTTCTGCATCACGCCGGTCTGGCAGGCGCAGTCGCCCCCGAGGTAGCAGTCGAACTGGCCGTAGGAAACGAGCACCGTGCCGCACATCCCGTTTTCGGTGAGGCTGCCGCCGTGGGTGCTGAAGCCGCTGCCGTCCCAGTACTTGCCGTTGGCGCCGAGGTTGGTGACGGTGAAATCATAGGAGGTGTCGTACTTGAGGACGAACTGCTTCTTGTAGTTGCCGGAGGCGTTGAGGTTGAGGGGGTACCATTCCATGCCGTCTACGGCCTGGCGGTACTGGGCGAACTGCCGGAAGTCCTCATAGACGGCGGTGCTGTAGTCTGAGGTCGCCGGAGAGTTCGACGGGCCGCAGCGGTCCACCAGCTTCTTTATGGGCAGGTCGTCATAGACCGCCATCACGCCGGAGCGGCAGTAGCCGTCGCCGGAAGTGCCGTAGGTGACGTTATGCTGGCCCATATGGTCCTGGTGGTAGTGGGTTAGGAAGAAGAAGTCCAGATATTCGTGCCCCGTGGGCTTCAGGAAGTATCTGGCGTAGGTCGTATAGACCTTGTAGGGCCTCACGCCTGCGGACGGCTTGCGGTCCACGGCCTTCGAGGAGGTGGTCTCGTACTCGCCGGCATCCACCATCATGGAGGTGCCGTCGGGCATAATGATGAGGGTGCATTCACCGCGGCCGCTATTGATGGAGTGGATATCGAGGAATCCTGGGCTCCAGGCGGGAAGGGTGTTCGCTGTTGGCTGCGGGATGGGGTCGGGGTCTGGTGTGTCGGTGCAGAGCACGGGCCTTATTGCCAGGCATTTCTGCACGTGGCCGACGCCGTAGGACGCATCCGAATTCAGGTGCACGGTGTAGCCGTAGTCGCAGGAGTTGGCGGAACGGAAACCCAGAATCGTGGTGCAGTGGTCGCTGTCGGGATACTTGGTCAGGTCCAGTCCGGAGAACACGGAACTGCGGTAGTAGCCCTGGGCGTTGACGTAGCTTATGGATGCGTTTCCGTTGGTGTAGCGGCCGCGGCCTGTCTTGGGAAGGAAAAGCCCGCTCTCGAGGTCGGCGTCGGTCAGGGCGCGCGCGGTGGTATTGAGCTCGGATTCTTCCCAGGAAGGTGTGCTCGTGAGCAGTATGCCGTAGATCTTGTTGCCGCCCACGGTCACGTAGCCCGCCTGCCCGGAGGCGTTGGCCGGTGAGCTCCCGGCGCGGAGCGTCTGTATCTCACTGGAACCCGGCATACGGTACTGCCCCTTGCTGGCCCAGAAGGCCACGTCGCCGTGGATTGCGGAGCCGGTGCCGAGGGCGCCGCCGGAAGGAGTGGCGAAGCGGTCGCTGCCACCTATTTCCGCCGCGTCAAGCGCTTCTTCGTCGCCTGCGTCAACGCTGAAGATGCGGCCGGAAATAGAATACTTGGCCGAAGTGGGGAGCATATAGCCGGCATCGGCTTTCCATGAGTCGCCGGCGAGCCCGCCCCAGTTGAAGCGGTCGAAGGCGGTGGCGGACTGGGTGAAAGTGACGCCGCTGCCGGAGCTGCCCACCTGCTCGCAGCCAAGGAATTCATACTGCTGCGAGGCAATGCGCCAGCCGGTCTGGAAGCCGTCGGACGTGGCCCCGCCGCTTTGCGCGATGAGGTTGCCGGAGGCCCAGCAGATGTTTTCCACTTTGCGTATGTCGGGCCTTCTGGCGCATTTGGATCGGATGTCAAGGGCCGGCATAGCCAGGTAATCCCTGGCTTGCAGGCTGAGAGAAGAGCTGCCGAACTTTATGCCCTCCAGCCCTTCGATGAAGGTCTCGTCACCGTCGAGCAGGCCGATGCTGAGCTCGCTGTAGTCCCCGGCGGGAATTGCGAAGCGGAAGCGCAGGTCGGTGCCGCAGCCTGCGCAGTAGGGGAAACTGATCAGGCGGGTGGACGTCACTTCATCCGTCTTTAGGGGGCCGAGGGTCGTGGTGTTGAAGCTGAAACTGCCGCTGAGACGCTTGTTTCCGGCCTGCACCACGAGGGCGCGGGCGTAGGCGGGGATGTCGTGCAGGGTCAGGTCCACGACCGGCGCGATGTGGACGAAGTAGAGATCCTGGGGCTGAGGTCCCTCGATTGCGCCCAGGTGCGAGGCCATTATGGCCGGGGTGTCCTCCGTGCGTTCGGTCCTCCAGGGGATGTTGATTTCCCCCGGAGAATCTCCCGCAAGGTCGAAGGGATATACGGCCAGATCTCCTGCATTGCCGGAGAAGCCGGTGCAGGTGAAAGTTCCGGTGGAAGTGCCCGCACCGCCGCTGAGGGTGGCGCGGAACTTCTGGCCGGATGAGTTGTAAACGGCTATTGCATCGCCTGAGGTCCAGCTGACCTTCCCGTCAGTTGCCACAGCCACCTTGCTGTCCGGCTCCGGCGTATGCGCCGTGAGCACCAGGGTGTACATGCCCTCGGCCCCGGGCTGCTGGGCCTCGGCAGCCTCCTTTCGGCACGCCGCAGCTGCCAGAATCAAAGTGATTGCAAATAGTATCCGTTTCATCGCGTTCTGCCGGTGCCCGCTTTCTCTTTGGTTATCAATCACTTACAGCTTTTGCCTGCACGTTTTTCCATGCAGGCAAAAAGCGTAAGTAGCTGATATGATGTGAGTTACTGGGCACCATATGTTTTATTGGAACTTTGCCCAGATGGTGTTGTTGCCACTGGCAACGCCGGAGGCGGTAATGCCGTAGGAGGAGCCGGCCAGCATGGACTCGAAGTTGCTCGAGGTGGCGGCCGCTCCGTTGAGGGTGCAGCCCGCCATGATGACCACAGGTTCGGAGGAACTTCCCCAGACAGCGGGCACGCTGTTGGAGAAGCGGCCGACCACAAGGCCCGCATCACCGGGCACGCCGCTGCTGACGTTGCACTTTACGATGCAACCCTCTCCGGTCGCGACCTCGCTGCTGCTGCCGTTCTGCAGGCCGATAATACCGCCGGCCGTACGGGTGTCCGTGGCTTCGTTTTCAACGATCACGTCGCCGTAGCATGCGCATCCCTTGATAAGGCCGATTGTGCTGTTGCCTGCGATGCCGCCCACATAGACCTTGTTCTGGGTGGACGTGGAGTGCACGAGGGCGTAGTTGGTGCAGAAATCAAAATTGCCCCTCTGCGCGAAGCCTACGATTCCGCCTATCCTCTGGTTCTTGCTGGTGGTCTGCACGGCGTCGGTCACGATTCCCTTGGTGTCGTCGTCAGCGGCTCCGTTGACGCATTCCTTTACGATTGCATCCGCTGAGGAAACCATCCCCAGAATTCCGCCATAACAACCTTCGATCGAGTGATTGCCTGTTTTGGTCACGGAACCAAGGTTGTTGCAGAACTCAACCATCGAGTAGTTGGAAAGACGACCCATGATGCCGCCTGCGGCTACATATGAGGCTGTGCTCTGGTTGAAACCGTTGATCTCACCGGAGTTGGTGCAGAATCCCACGTAGAGGTTCGTTTCGGACGAACCGTCAGGCACACTGCCGTCCATGCCTCCTATGCCGCCGAAATACATCTGGCTGGCCTTGACGTTGACGGTAGTTTCTATAGTGCCGGTATTGATGCAGTCCTTGATGAAGCAGCGGTCCGTGGTGTTGCCTGTACGGCCGATGATGCCGCCGAAGCAGTTGACTTTGCCGGATGCTGCCTGGACATCACGTGCCACCCTTCCGTTGTTGGTGCAACTTTCGATATTTGTGCGGTCATAGATTGTGCCGACAATACCACCGAAGTAAGTTGCAGCTATGTTGTTGTTGCACACGACGGGGGCGTTGTTGGTGCAGCCAATGATGTCGCAGTTCTCCATCGAGCGGCCTGTAATGCCGCCGAATACCGGTGTGCCGGATGCAGGTGTTGCTTCGAAGACAACGGGGACGTTGTTGGTGATGTTCTGGATGATGGTGTTCTTGATCCTGCCGGCCAGTACGCCTGCGTTCTCAATGGCAGTGCCTGTGATAAGACAGGTGCTGGCATCTCCGTCGCGTCCGAGGGTGAGGTCCTTGACGCGGAGAATCTTGTTCTCGGATGCGAGGGTGGAGAAGAAGCCGGGGAACTCTCCGTTGCCTTCGATCACGATATTGTAGATGGAGTGGCCTGCGCCGTCGAAGACACCGGCAAAGTGGTCGCTGTTGGCATTGCCGTTCACGGGAGTCCAGGTGCCGCCTTCGTAGTCGATATCGGCGCCGAGGGCCACGGTCTCGCCTTCCTCATAGAAGTCGGATATCTGTGCCCAGCGGTCGAGATCGGCCTTGGAACTGATCGTTTCGAGCCAGCTCAGGGTGCCGAAGTCTTCGAACTTCTTGCCCCCGCTGACGGGAAGCTGGAAGCCGGCTGCGGAAGTGCCGAGGCGTCCGGCCTTGGCTGAACCCTTGCTGAAGCAGAAAAGGATGGAACCGACGTTCTCCTGGGGCCATACCACTGCGAAATAGCTCTGTCCGGCAGCGAAATCGGCCTTCACGGTCAGTTTAGGAGCGGAGCCGGCAACGGCTGCGGGCTCGGCAAGCACGGGGGCGTTGCCGATAATCTTGATGGAGGAGCCGCTTGCGCTGAAGGCCTCTATGCCCACGGCGCTGATTCCGCTTTCGGGGGCCTTGAATTCCACAAGGGAAGTAGCGTTCTTGAAACTCACCTTGGTGGGTTCGGTGCTGGTGGCTATCTGCACGAGGGCAGCGGGATCCACGCACTTGCCGGCAGGAATTACCTGACGGGCGGGCAGGGAAAGCATTATGCTTCCTGCAGGTGCGTCGGTCGGAAGGGTGGCGTCCGAAACCGCTGAAGCGGGATACACGAGAGTGTAGGAGGCGGCAGCGGCGATATCCACGGCAAAGGTGGCGGTGCGTCCGTCAGCCTCGATGTCGGCATCGCTCAGGACGGAGGATACGGCCCAGGAAGTGCCGTTGTGGACGGCGATCTGGTCGCCTTCTTCCCAGCAAACCTTGTATTCATTGAGAGTTGCCTTGACGGCGTCGTCAAGGGTGGCGGTGAAGACAATGGTGCCTGTCTTCATGGAAGGAGCCTCGATTCCGGCTTCCTTGTTACATGCGAAAGCGGCGAGTGCGGCCGCTGCGACCAGCATATACTTTGCTAACTTTTTCATCTTTCTTCAGTTTTTTCAGTTACACTAGTCAGACCAGGTGAGGTCATCTACGCTTGTGGGGGTTTCGAAATCGGAGGCGCTGGCCTGACAGAGACCGAAGTCGCCTTCTACAGCTTCACAGCAAGTCTGCGGAGCTGAGTAAGTCATCAGTTTTTTCTTCATAAGCATTATATTTATCATGTGTCATTTGCATTCAATGGGTCCTTCCACGGACTTGACCTTGTAGAAGTTGTTGGTGTCGTCCAGCTGGAACACCCAGAAGCGGTCTCCACCCGGCTCCACGCGTATCACCACGTGGCCGTTGATGTGGCAGCGGTCGTAGAGATTGGCATTCGGCGAGGAAATCACCGGGTCTATGCAGGTGAAATACAGGGACACGTCTCCGTCGTAGTATTTGTGGTCGAGAAGCGCTTCCACTGTGCTCAGCATGGGCTGGTCGGTGCGCTGGGCGAAGCTTTGGGTCACGACCACGCGCGGCTGGAGTATGCTCATCTGCTCCTGCGGCAGGCAGTTCACCGACATATGGTGGTCTGCTTTCATTGCCTCTATGGGGCGTCCGATAACTTTGGCCACAGGCACCGCCATCTTGGTGTTGCCGCCGGCGTCGCCCGCAGTGTAGTAGTCGAATTTTCCGTAACTTATGAGCGAAATGCAGGAGTTGCCGTTCTCTGCGGGAATGGAGCTTCCATAGGCGTCGACCAAGGCCCCGCCGTTCCAGTACTCGCCGTTGACCGCGTAGTTGAATATCTTGAACGAAGGATACTTGGCGGCGTTGTAGCAGAGCTTCAGCTGCTGGTCGGTGCCTGCCTTGAAGCGCTCCATCGTCAAACCCTTTTTGGAAGTCGCATACTTGACGAAGTTGGTGTAGTCGCCCACGGTGCCGGAGCTGTAGTCTTTGCCGCTCTTGGCTATGAAGTCGTATTCGGGGTCGTCGGCGCCCCACGCACGGTCGAGCATCTTCTTGTAGGGAAGGGTGATGTAGAGGGCCATCATTCCGGTGAGGGTGTATCCCTCGGCACTCTTGGTGAAGCCCTTGCCGCCGGGGGTGCCGTAGTGGTCGATGTGGAAATGGCTCATCACGGCATAGTCCAGGTAGTTGTGCCCCGTGGCCTCCAGGAAATGCTTCATGTAGCGGCCCTGCGTGAAATAGGGGCGTGTGCCTGCGTCTGGCCTCTGGGCCACCGATACGGGCGAAGAGGTCGAGGTCACGGTCTCGCCGGCGTCGATGATCATCGTGGTGCCGTCCGGCATTATGAAGAATGTGCACTCTCCACGGCCGGTGCTGATGGTGTGGATGTCCAGCCAGCCTTCAGCCCAGGCGGGGAGCGCCTTGCCCACTTCCGAATCGGAAGGGAGCCTGGTCTCCTGCTTTCCGGGATTGTCGGGATTGTCTGCCGGCTTGCAGGAGGCAAACAGTGCCAGCACTGTCAGGCAGCAGGAGGCTAAGGCCCCCAGGCCCTTTGATCTTGGTTTTATGGGCCTGGGGGCCTTAGCCTCCTGCTGCCCTGTTATGAAGCGTTTCATTTGCATCTGAAAGGTCCGTGTACGGAAATTATGCGGTATTCAAAATCAGTGTCATCCAACAAATATACAAAATATTCTTTACCCCCTGGCATCACGCGGATCACCACGTGTCCGCCAATGCCGGCGGCGCGGGAATACACGTCCTTGTGGGCCTCCAGCTGCTGCTGTCCCAGGTTGGTGAAGTACATATACTTGCGCCCCGGGTACAGTTCGTCGGAAAGGATGCGGTCCACGATGGTGTAGTCCGGCTGAATGTCGCGGACGGTGAATCCCTGGGTCACGATCACCTCCGGCTGCAGGATGCGCATGGTCTCGTCCTTCATCGTGTAGTAGGAAAGGTGGTGGTTGGCCTTCATGGCTTCAATCGGCCGCCCGATGGCACGGGCCACTGGCACTTCAACCTCGGTATTGCCCCCGGCGTCTCCTCCCGTGTAGTAATCGAAGTCGCCGTAGCTCAGAAGGAAACAGCAGGATGCGCCGTTTTCGCGCATCTTCTTGCCTTCATAGACGTCGGCCTTCTTGCTGCCGTCCCAGATGATGCCGCTCGCCGCATAATTTAATATGCTGAAATTCCGGTAACGGCAGGGGTGGTGCCGCAGGCGCAACTGCTTCCGGGAGCCGACTTCCATGGCCTCAGCCTTCATGCCGTCATGTTTGCAGGCATAGCGCACGAATTCCGGATAGAAGTCAATCCCCTTGGAAGAGCTCTCCAGAAGGGATTCTTCATAACGGGGCCAGGCCCTGTCTATGAACTGCCGTATGGGAATTTCGGCCTCCACGGCGGATATTCCCGTGAGAACGTATCCTCTCACAGGGTCTGGCTGCATATCCTTTTCCTGCTTGCCGACGTGGTCTATGTGGTAGTGGGTGATCACGGCATAATCGAGCGCGCCCTTGCTTGGGGCCGGCATGAAATGCCTGATGTAACGTACATAGACATCTGAAGGGCGGGTAAAGGAGTCTGGCTTCTGTGGTACCGGAGTATTCTTGGAGGACTTGCCGGCCACATATTCCCCGGCGTCCACCAGCATGGTGGTGCCGTCGGGGAGTATGAAGAAAGTGCACTCCCCGCGGCCGGAGTTGATGGCGTGGATATCGAGGCACCCCTCCTGCCAGGGAGGCAGGGGGGATCCCACCGATACGGCCGCGGCCACGAGGAGGCTCAGCAGAAGCGTCATTTTTTGGTGACCTTAATGTCGAATACGAATATACGCGGGGCGTTCTTTGCGCCCTTGGGGCAGTCAATCTTGAACTTTGTCGCGCTCGTGAGCCCGCTGGCTTCCAGGCGGACGTGCGAAACGGGCTTGTCTATGTCGGCATTGTTCCAGGAATGGGGGAAGTAGTCGTCGTCGGCCAGTTCCAGGGTGGTGCCTCCCTCCTGGAAGCTGCCAAGCGCGGTCGATGCCTCGGGGAAGGCGGCTCCGGCCTGGCTGGCAGCGGTGTAGGCGTCGCGGGTGATGGTGCCCGACTTGAACGTGCCTCCGTTCTCCAGGATGAGGTACACCGGATCGGTGGATGAAGTGGAGAAGCGGGCGATCTCGACCTCGATCACGGCGTCGGTGCTGCCCTGGATGCTGCTGAATGCAGGGGTAGTCATGAATCCAGCGATGGATCCGGAGCATAGCTGCAGGCCCCCCGGGCGCTCCGCGGCATAGGCGAAGTGCCAGTCCTGAAGACCGTATGCCTGCATATAGGCGGGAAGGGCTTCCGGCGCAGTCGAAATGTCCTCGGGGTAGTCGAAGGTGAAGCCGCCGTTGTTCTGGGTCACGGTGCCGCTGGCGGGAAGGTAGCCGTCGTAGGTGTCCGCCTTCTGGCCGTTGCCGTCGGCGGGGGCTATGTAGTCGCCGCCAAGGGTGCATAGGTCGAAGTCTTCATGGAAAATGACGGCGGGATCCGGAGCTTCTACGAGTTGGATGCTGTATCTGGGAGCGGCGGGGTTGGAATTGTCGATGCGCACGTGCATCTTGCCGGGGCTCTCCAAGTTGACGGTGAAGGGATTGTTGGCAACCGCCGTGCTGGCCAAAGTGCCAAGTGCCCTTTTGACATAGTAGCTGCGCATGCTTTTGCCGGCCGCCTTGATCTTTGCCACCGGGAGTGCGGATGCATCGGAGGTGATGGTGCCGATGCCGCCTGCGCCGGAGTAGGTGGCGAAACCGAAGGGCTCTCCGTCGAGCTCGACCGTGAAACTGGTGCTTGCGGGCACTTCGAATTCACCTTCGAATATACCCGTGGCTACCTGATTCACGTTGCTGTAGTCGCCCCCTATGTTGATACGGCACGGAGGGGCCATGACATCTTCGCAGACCACGATCATATCGTGCAGTTCGGCACGGGAAACTCCGGTGGAGTAGTCGCTCAGGGCCTGGCTGATGACTTCCTGCCCCTTGGAGTCGCGGAACGAAGCGTTGATGACGGAATAATCTGACGCAGGCACGGGCAGGAAAGCATAAACGCTTTTGCCGGCGGCGCTGACCAGCAGCTCGGCATCGCCTTTTTCGATGGCGTCGGAAGGACGCAGGCCACGCTCAAGTATGTCGGAAACCGCGCATTTGAAAGTGCCGCTCAGGGCCCCGTCCGGGCTTGACAGCAAGATTTTGGTGGCGCCGGCGGGATAGTTGTTGATGGTGAGCTTAAGGAATCCAAGTGCCTGTTTGAAGGCAAGGTTCCAGTCGTTGCCGATGGCCGCGACCATCACTCCGGGGTAGGTGGCGGACACGCTGGCCTTGTAGCTTCCGGGTACCTTGATGCTTATTGCTCCACCGTCACAGGATACTGCGGCGGATGCGGGATACACCGCCACGCCGCCGAGTTCCTTCCCTGCGGGAACGGTGCCTTTGAAGATGGCGCGCTTGGTGTCGCCGGTTCCGTCAAGGTCGAAGGTCACGAGTGTGCCGTCGCTGCAGGCAACCGCAATCTGGTCGCCTCCGTCCCAGGTACCGTGGCCTTTTTCGTCCATGAATGCCTTGGTCTCCAGATTCTCGAAAGTGGCGAGAAAAGATACTTCACCTGTGCGGGAGAAGGTCTCATCCGGAATCCAGGTCTCGTAGCTATAGTCTTTGCAGCCGGCAAACAGGGAGATTGCCGCTGTGAATATTGCAATATACTTTTTCATATCCATTGTGTACTAATAACCGGGGTTCTGGTCTTCTTGGTTGATAGCCGGGTTGGTGCGGATTTCCGTGTCAGGCAGAGGCCAGAGCTCGTCCTTCCCGGTCTGGAAGCGCATGTTGATAAGCACCCTGAGGTTGAACGCCTGGCCGTCCCAGGTCTGGGCGGTATCGTAGGACACGGTCCAGTTCTCGTCGATGGTGGGCTTGGCGTTGGAGAGGTTGTTCTTGAAAGCCGGGGCGTACTGCGGCCCGTTGACCACCTTGGCTGCGAGGGGCCTGCCGTCGTCAAGCTTCCAGCGGCGTATGTCGAACCAGCGGAATCCTTCCGCGCAGAGTTCGACGGTGCGCTCGTAGCGCAGTGCGCTGCGGAGCTCGGCCCGGTCAAGGGTGGTGATCTTCGGCATCTTGACCCTCTGGCGTATCTGGTTGATGTCGCTCTGGGCCCTCTTGAGGTCGCCGCCGTCCATTTCGATGTTGGCTTCAGCGTCGATGAGGAGCAGTTCGGCGTAGCGCATTATGCACACGTCAAGGTCGTCTTCGTAGCTGGTCGTGAGGGTCTCGCCGTAATAGTCCTTGTCGGCAAACTTGCGCCACAGGTAGCCGCCTGGGCCTTTTGTGCCGTTGGGACCGTATTCACTCTTGTTGCCATAGACGTCGTTGTTGTTCACCATTGCGTCGGTGTTGTAGTCCCTGACCTGCTTTGCATTGGGGTCGGTGCTGTACTCGACATTGTTGATGCGGGTGTCGGAACGGAGGCAGAACAGGTCGAGGCGCGGATCCCTGTGGTTCCAGGGGTCCTTCCAGCTGTAGAGGGGAGACTCCGTGATCGACTTGCCGTCCGTGCACTGGAAGGTGTCCATGAGGGCCTGGGAAGGGCCGCAGCCGGCGGCGCCGTTGGCAACGCGGGAAGAATATGTGTAGACCATCGCGTGCACGTTGGAGGCGGCCAGCTTGTTGTACTGTATGGCCCACATCCACTCGTCGCAGGTCTCTCCCTTGAAGCCGAACAGGTTGGAGGCGGAAGGCTCGCCGTCAGAGAGGGCGTTGGGATAATAGGTGCAGTCAAGAGGTTCGAGGCTGTAGACGCCTTCGGACAGTTCCATAGCTTTGGCGGAGTATTTGGCGGCATCTGCATAGCGGCCCCAGTTGAGGCAGATACGGGCTTTCAGGGTGTAGGCGGCGGCGCGTCCCAGGCGGCAGGAGCCCCAGGTGGCCTTCTCCCAGCGCACCGGAAGGGCCTCCAGCAGGTCGTCGTCCATTTCCTTGAGGATGCGCTCGATCACCTGCTCCCGGGGTGTGCGGGCGTAGGCATAGTCCTCGAGCGTGAGACAGTGGTCGATGAAAGGAATGTCGCCGTAGAACTGGCATCCCATGTCGTAGATGTATGCTCTCAGGCAGAGGAGCTCCGCCTTGAACTGCTTGTAGGTCTCTTCGGACATCTTGTCCTTGATGGCATCCAGCTTGTCGAGCACCAGGTGGATACGTCCGGCTGTCTTGTAGATGCGCCCATACAGGTAGGTGGCGTCGCTGGTGGTCTGGGTGATGGTGGAAGTGACGAAATAGTCCCAGCTGCGCAGACCCACGCGGTGGGTGCCTATATCGGTGATGTTGTCGGTGAAGCGGCTGGGGAAGTTGCTGTATTGCAACTCGCTGTTCGCAAGGTTCTTATAGCTCACCAGTACGCCGCTCAGCGCCTCTTCCTCGCTGGCGGGGAAGGTGCCGGTGGAAGGTCCGTTCAGGGGGTAGCGCTCCAGGGCCTTGTCGCAGGCGGTAAGCAGCAGGACCGATATCAGTATGAATATAATGTTCTTTTTCATGGCTCCTTAGAATTTAATGTCAACTCCGAAGGTATAGGTAGAAACCAGAGGATACTTGGCACCTTCCGCACCGGCTTCGACGCCCTGGCTGCTGGTGGTGAACATATTTTCGGGGTCATAACCCTGCCAGTACCTGGTGAGGGTGAAGAGGTTGGTGGCGTTGGCAAAAAGCGTCAGGTTGCTTATGCCGGCCGCTTTGACCAGCTTCTTGGGGAAGGTGTAGCTGAGCTGCAGGTTCTTCAGGCGGCAGTATGATGCGTCGGCCATCCAGAAGGAAGAGGTCTTCTTGTTCAGTTCGCTTGCGTAGCTCAGGCGTGGGAACCTCCCGTCCGGGGTGTCGGGAGTCCAGCGGTCGAGGTGCTCCTTGCGGAAAGTTCCTCCCTGCACGCACGGCTGGGTGTAGTAGCCGCTCAGGTAGGCGTCCACCTTGCCGACGCCCTGGAACTGGGCGCTGAGGTTGAAGCCTTTCCATCCGAGGCTCAGGATGGCTCCGTAGGTCCAGCGTGGCACCGTGCTGCCGATGATCTGGCGGTCCTGGTCGTCGATCTTGCCGTCGGGGGCGGGAATCTTGTTGCCCTTAGAGTCGAGGATGAAGTCGCCGTTCTCGTCGACCTTGAATTCGCCGGCCACGTCTTCATAGATAAGGTCGCCGGGCTTGGTCTCCACGCCGTATTGCGGGCAGCTTGCGTTCACTTCGTCGGCCTGTTCCTGGGTGCGGGCCATGCCGATGCACTTGAGGGCGTAGATGGAACGGACCGCATAGCCTTCCTCATTGCGCAGGAGGCTGCCGTCTGCGGTGCCCTTCATGTCGGTGATCTGGTTGTGGACGTCGCTCAGGTTGGCATCGATGCCCCAGCGCCAGTCGCCCTTGGAATCGTGGTAGCCGATTCCCACTTCCCATCCGATGTTGCGCACCGTGCCGGCGTTCTGGTAGGGGGCCGAGAGGCCTATGGTGGAAGGGATGTCCAGCTGCATCAGGATTCCGTAGGTGTTCTTGTAGTACCAGTCGGCCGTGATGTCGAATTTGCCGAGCAGGCCGGCGTCCAGGCCGATGTCGTACATTTCGGAAGTCTCCCAGCTTATCTCTTCGTTGGCCAGGCTGTTAAGGCCTACGATGGGATAGATGATGTCGGCGGCGGAGATGCTCGAAATCGTCAGGGACTGGATGGTGGGGTAGTAGTCGGAACCGATGTTCTGGTTGCCGAGCTGTCCGTAGGAAGCGCGGATTTTCAGCTCGTTGACAGTCTTCTTGATGCCCTTCATCCAGGGCTCCTCGGTGATGCGCCAGGCTGCCGAAGCGGAGGGGAATATGCCCCACTGGCGGCCTTTGGCGAAGCGGGACGAACCGTCGAAGCGGATGTTGGCCTCAAACAGGTAGCGCTCCTTATAGTTGTAGTTCACGCGTCCGAAGAAGGAAGCCAGGGCCCACTGGTAGCGCGCGCCGGCGTTCTCCTTGAGCTCGTTGTCGGCGCCGGCATTGATGGTGTGGTACTGTGGGTATGCGAAATCGCGCCTGTAGGCTTCCAGGGTGCGGTTGTCCATGTCTTCATAGGAAGCGCCGGCCAGGAACTGGAAGTCGTGGGCCTGGGCGAATTTCTTGTGCACCTTGGCCGTGAAGAGGTAGTTGCCGTAGACGGTGTTGCCGTGGCTTTCGCGCAGGGAGTTGTATTCCCTGTTCTTGATGGGCGACACGGTGCCGTAGGGATCGGAATAATAGGACACCAGGTCGGTGAAGTTGCTGGTGTAGCTCAGGGTGAGGCGCGGAGCTATGGTGCCTTCGAGGGTGAGCCAGCTCAGCGGCTTCCAGGTGAGGGCGGCGGCACCCGAGATGCGGTAGGTGTCGGCAGTGACCTGCCCGCCGAGGCCTTCGTCCATCATCGGCAGCAGGTTCACGGTGCCTCCCGTGAAGGGGGCGTAGGTGCCGTTGGACCACTGGGCCAGGAACAGGGGGTCACGGGCGTTCATGAATCCGAAGAAGGAGTTCTGGTAGGGGCTGTACTGCCTGCGTCCGAAGCTTCCGGAGAGGTCGAAGCGGAACTCGAGCTTGTCGTTGATGTCCACGTTCATGTTGTTCCGGAAGTTGTAGCGGTGGTAGTCGGAGCTCTTGATGATACCGTTCTGGCTCAGGAATCCGAAGCTGGTCAGGGAGCGGACCTTGCCGGAGCTGGCGTTGAGCGTCAGGGTGTGGTTGTGGGTGAGCCCGTTGCCGTTGAGGGCGTGCTGGCGCCAATTTACGACGGGGAAGTTGTCGGGGTCCAGGAAGTTGTTCTTCAGGTAGTTGGAGATGTACTCGTCGGTGTAGATGGACACGCTTCCGTCGTTCTCCGTGGCTTCGCGGTTGAGGATCATGTAGTCCACCGGCCCCACGGTGTCCGGGGTGGTGGTGGGAGTCTGCCAGCCCACGTAGCCCCTGTAGCCCACGGACGAACGTCCCTTGTCGGCGCGCTTGGTGGTGATCAGGATCACGCCGTTGGCGGCACGGGAGCCGTAGATTGCGGATGAAGCGGCGTCCTTGAGCACGGAGATTTTGTCTATCTGGCTGGCGTCCACCGAGTTCATGTTGCCCTCGATGCCGTCGATGAGCACCAGCGGAGCGGGACTGGATTCGCCGAAGGTGCCGATACCGCGGATGCGGATGTTGCCCGTGTCGGCACCCGGCGCGCCGCCGCCCGTGGTCACCGTGACGCCCGGAATTGCGCCCTGGAGTGCCGTGGAGGCCTGCACGATGGGCTTGTTGTCGAGGATTTCGGAGGAAATCGCTCCTACGGCGCCGGTCAGGTTGACCTTCTTCTGGGTGCCGTAGCCGACCACTACCACGTCGTCGAGGAATTCGGCGTCGGGCTCCAGGGCCACGGTGTAGCTGCTCTGTTTGCCCACTTTGATTTCATTGTCGCTGAAGCCCAGGAACGACACCACCAGCACGTCGCCTTCCTTTGCGGGGATGGTGAAATTGCCGTTGTTGTCGGTCACTGCCCCGGTCTGGGTGTCCTTGATGAACACCGAGGCGCCCGGGAGCGGCAGTCCGTCGGAATCGACCACGCGTCCGCGTATCTGCCCCGTCGCTGCCTTTTGCTGTTCGCCTGCGGCCTTGGGTTGCTGGCTAAGGACGATGTTGCCTTCGATGATGGAGGCGCTGATGTCGGTGCCCCGGAATACTTCCCGGACCACGTCCAGCACGTCCTTGCCTGAGGCTGAGATGCTGATCCTGCGGCTCTTGTCGAAGGCCGCATCATTGTAGAAGAACGTGTAGCCGCTCTGCTGCTCGATGGTTTTGAGCACCGTGGCAACAGTCTGGTTTTCGGCCTGGATGGATATTGTCCGGGTCTGCGCCGCGGAATTCGCCGAAAAGGCAAGCAGGCACAGGAACAACAGGCATCCTGTCAGAATTCTTGGTTTTCTTCCCATAGTGTTATCAATAAACGATTATTATTTGCCGGCCGGACAGGTTGTCCGGATCTGCGCTTGTGAGATCTGTCTCGAAATGTATGTTGGTGGTGCGCTTGAAGTGCTCCAGCACCACTTCCAGGCGCTGCCCGGAGAAGGTGCCGGTGTAGCGGTTGGAGAGCAGGGACTGGTTGCGCACCATGAACTCCACGTTGAATCGGTTGCCTATGGCGCGCAGGGCGTCTTCAAGGCTGGTGTTGTCCAGGATTGTCTTGCCCTCCTTCCAGGCTGTGACCTGGTTGCCGTCCGTGGCCACGCGCATCAGCTTGCGGGATTCGCGGTTGTAGATGAACTGTTCTCCGGGGTTCACGTTGAATACGTGGTCCCTGCCCGAGGCGTCGGGGCAGTGGAGAAGTATGCTGCCGGAAATCAATGTGGTACGCACTTCCGGGCAGCTTTCCGTGTAGGCTTCGATATCGAATTCGGTGCCGGTGACTTCCACCTGCTGGCCGCCGGCTTCGACTATGAATCTGCGCCCGCCGGCTTTTGCGACCTCGAAATACCCTTCACCTTCGAGGACCACCCTGCGCTCGCTTCCGAATACTGCCGGGTAGCTGAGCCTGGAGTTGGAGTTCAGCCACACGCGGCTGCCGTCGGGCAGGGTGGTGCAGGACACCATTCCCGTGGTGCAGCGGATTTCGATCGGAGCGGCGAGGGTGCTGCGCCTGAGCGTAGAGGACAGCCATGCCGTGGCAACCATCAGGGGGATGCTGAGTATGGCGGCGCAGTACACCAGCCAGCGCAGGCCGCTGCGGCCCTGCTCGCGGCGCATCCTGGAATGGACGCGGGAAAGGGCGTCGTCGGTGTCAGCGTTGTCGATGGATTCTATCCTGGACTGCAGGTACTCCAGATTGAGACAGTCTTCGGCCTCTTTCCGGTTGGCGGCACTGCTGCAAATCCATTCATCTATCTGCTTCCCGTCCTGCTCGCTGACGCAGCCTCTTGCGTAGTCGGGCAGCAGGGATCTTATTTCTTTCTCGTCTAACATACCTATAAGACAAAGAAGACGCACTTTCCCCTAAACAAAAAATGTTTATATTTGCAGGGACGACACTGACTCATGACCAGCGACCAGCACCTTTTTTCTCTCATCCGGAGCGGCGACAGGGAGGCCTTCGACAGGCTTTTCCGTAAGTGGTATCCGCCCCTGGTGGCCTATGCAGGGCATTTTCTTCCCCGCGAGGATGCCGAGGACGTGGTGCAGGACATAATGTTCGCGATGTGGAAAAACGCCTCTTCCACATGCATTTCAGGATCTTTGGGCTCATATCTGCATTCTGCGGTCAGGAACCGCTGTCTGAATCTTCTCGACAGGGAGCTGCTGAAATACCGCTATCATTCTGCGGTCCGCCAGTCCGTCCTCGATTCTTCGGCCGTGGATTCATATTCATCTTTCAGCGAGCTGAGCTCCCGGCTTTCCGAGGTGTTGGCGACTCTTCCAGAAGATCAGCGCGCCGCGTTTGTGAAAAGTCGGTCCGAAGGCCTCAAATATGAGGAAATCGCCCGGGACGGGGGAGTGTCGGTGAAGACGGTCGAATATCGTATTTCCAAGGCTCTCAGGGCTTTACGGCTCGCTCTTGCCGAGTGGACAAATAATTGATAGCCCTATGCTGAAGAAATTTGTCTGCACTTTGCTGCCCTTGCTCATTGCCGCTTGCACGTTGGAAGTCCTCCCGCAGGAAGGAGGCGACAGTTTCGAAGCCAGCCTGGAAGACGGAGGCAAGACATATATAGACCAGAATCTTAAGATACGCTGGAACGCCGGCGACAAGGTGAGCATATTCGACTCCGGCAGGACCAATGCCGAATACTATTTTGCCGGCTCCGACGGCGATCTTTCCGGCACCCTGAGGCGTTCCGGCGACGGAAGCGCCGGCGACGGCCCCTACACGGCTGTCTACCCGTACCGCAGCACAACGACCATGGCCTCCGACGGCACGATACGCCTCGGAGTGCAGTCGAAGCAGACCTACGCGGCCGGCAGTTTCGGCCCCGGGGCGGGAGCTATGGTTGCTGTGTCCACCGACCACGACCTGCATTTCCGCAACGTCTGCGGCGCCATTGTGCTGCGTTTCACGGGCACGGGGGAGGTCAGTTCCTTGACGCTACGGGGCAACGGTGGCGAAGCGCTTGCCGGCACCGCATACGTGGACATGAAGGACGGCATCCCCGCTTCGGCCTTTATGCCGGCAGGCTCGGGCGCGAGCCTGAAACTCAGCTGCGAGTCTCCCGTTACGCTGGGCACGGACCCCGCCGAATTCTGGTTCTCGCTTCTGCCTGTGAAATTTACGCAAGGATTCACCGTTTCGCTTTCCGATGCTTCCGGGCGCACCGTGGACTTCTCCACTTCGAAACCCATTGAAATCAAGCGGAATACGGCTGCCCGGATGTCGCCCCAGGCCGTCGACTTCGCGGCTCCGGACGCCGTGGTGGCTGGTGAGCCGCTTCCTCTCTGGCGGCCAGGCTGGCTGGATATCCACGGCATCAACGGCGGGCGAGGCGAGGCCTTCTACTACATTATGCCGGACGGCACCACGATGCTTGTAGATGCCGCCGGAGCGCCCCCGCACGAGCTTTACGACTACGGCGAAGGCAATTCCCCCGGAGTGCCTTCCAAGCCTTCAGCAGATATGACCAGCGGCGCCGTGATTGTGGATTACATCCGTCATTTCGCCCCTGCCGTCGCAGGCGGCCGGCTGGACTATTTCATGACGTCCCACTACCACGGCGACCATATCGGCGCGTGGCGCAGCGACTACTCCACATATGGCTGGCCCGCAAAAGACAAAAACGGCAACACCGTCTCTTCGGTGAACCTGAATGCTGGCGGTTTCGTGGTCAACGGAGTCTCTGCGGTCGGTATGGAAATACCCATAGACAAGGTGCTGGACCGCGGCGACTGGGCCAGCCGCCCGTCGATAGACTACTACAGCAGCACGGGAAAGAAGCGCTACGACTGCTACGTCAACTTCCTGGACTACAGCTCCCGGGCGTTCGGCACCGTGCGTGAGACCCTCCGTATCGGACACACGGACCAGATAGTCCTGCGCCATAGCCCGGCGGATTACACCGACTTCAGCATACGTACGATAGCCTCCGGCGGCGATATCTGGACCGGAAGCGGCACGGGCGTGAACACAAGCTACGTGCCGTCGGCCGCAGAGTGCTACGCCCACCACGAGGAGTGGGAGATCAACGAAAACATCTTCTCCAACGTGTTCCACCTCAGCTACGGAAAGTTCGACTGGTTCAGCGGAGGCGACATCCAGTTCTCGGGCAAGTCCTACCAGTCCTGGAAAGATATCGAACTGCCCATTTCCAAGGTCATGAAGAAGGTGGAGGCGATGAAGGCCAGCCACCACAGCACCAAGAACACCAACAGCACGGAGCTGCTGGGGGTGCTGAAGCCCGATGTCTACATCGCCGGCGTATGGCGCGACGTGCAGCCCAACCCGGCCACGATCAAGCGCGTGCTCGCCGCCAGCCCGTCGGTGAAGATATTCACCACCAACCTCACGCAGAACAATATCAGCACCCTCAAGGGCGAAGGAGTCGATGCCTCCAAGTTCAGCGCCACCGGCGGCCACGTCGTGGTGCGCGTCCTCCCCGGCGGCGGCAGCTACTACGTCTTCGTGCTCGACGATTCGGACTGCAACTACCGGGTCAAGGCCATCCACGGGCCGTTCACCTGCAAGTAAAAAAGAGGTCGGCCTCTGTTGGGGCCGACCTCTTCTGGTATAGAGCATCCGTTACAGCTCGCTGAGCTGGCGGGTGAGGTCGTCGTTCTTCGTCACGATGAGGTCCTGGTATTCCTTGAGGCCGGTGCCGGCAGGAATAAGGTGACCGCATATGACGTTCTCCTTCAGGCCTTCGAGATGGTCCACCCGGCCGCGGATTGCGGCTTCGCTTAGCACCTTGGTGGTCTCCTGGAAGGAGGCGGCGGACATGAAGCTGTCGGTCTTGAGGGCTGCGCGGGTGATACCCTGGAGCACCAGACGGGCAGTTGCAGGACGGGCCGGACGCGTCTCGATGAGCTTGAGGCCCTGACGCTGAAGCGACGCATTCTCGCCGGTGAGTTCGCGGGCGCCGATGATGTCGCCGGTATCGAAGCGGTCGGAGTCACCGTGGTCTGTCACGATGTACTTGCCGAAGATACTGTCGTTGGCGTCCATGAACTTCCACTTGTCCACGAGCTCTTCCTTGAGGAACTGGGTGTCGCCCGGGTCGGTGATCTCGACCTTGCGCATCATCTGGCGTATGATGATCTCGAAATGCTTGTCGTTGATCTTCACACCCTGCAGACGATACACGGCCTGCACCTCGTTGACGATGTACTCCTGTGCCTTGACCGGACCGAGGATGCCGAGGATGTCGTTGGGGGACACTCCGCCGTCGGACAGAGGGGAGCCGGCCCTGACATAGTCGTTCTCCTGCACGAGGATCTGCTTGGTCAGAGGTACGAGATAATGCTTCTCCACACCTGACTTGTTGCGGATCGTGATCTCGCGGTTGCCTCGCTTGGTCTTGCCCATGAGCACTTCGCCGTTGATCTCGGAAAGGATGGCGGGGCTGCTCGGGTTGCGGGCTTCGAAGAGCTCGGTGACTCGGGGCAGACCTCCGGTGATATCGCTTGCCTTGCCGATCGCACGGGGGATCTTGATGATGATATCGCCGACCTTGACCTTGCTGCCGTCTTCGGCCATCACGTGGGCTCCGACAGGCAGGTTGAACTGACGCACGCTGCTGCCGGTGGCATCCACGATGTGGAGGGTAGGGCTCTTGGTCTTGTCCTTGGCTTCGATGATGACCTTGTCGGTGTTCATGGAGAACTCGTCGGCGCTTTCCTTCTGGAAAGTGGAGCCTTCGACCATGTTCTCGAACTGGACGGTACCGGCGGTCTCGACGATGGTGATGGCGTTGTAGGGATCCCACTCGCAGATGCGGTCGCCCTTGACCACGGTGTCGCCGTCTTTCTTGTAGATGACGGAACCGTAGGGTATGTCGTACTGTGAGAACTTCATACCGGTCTGGGCGTCGACGATCTTGAGCTCGGCCATGCGGCTGACCACCACTTCTTGTGCGTTGCCGCTTTCATCGACCCTCTGGATGGTGCGGAGCTCATCGAAGACGAGCTTGCCGTTGTATTTGGAGTCGATGAAGGAATCGGCCACGGCGCCGGATGCCGTACCACCGACGTGGAAGGTACGGAGGGTCAGCTGGGTACCAGGCTCACCGATGGACTGCGCGGCGATGACACCGACGACCTCGCCCTTCTCGACCATGCGGGAAGTGGCCAGGTTACGTCCGTAGCACTTCGCGCAGACGCCCTTGCGGGACTCGCAGGTGAGGACGGAACGGATCTCGACCTGCTCGATCGGGAGG
>JAILIM010000063.1 GCA_024695285.1 Bacteroidales bacterium | reverse complement strand
GGCGAACATGTATTCAGCATAGCCGACATTCTCGGGCATCAACTCCAGTTTCGGTTCGCCCACCAGGATGCCCATCGTGACAGAACAGCGCACGTAGTACTCTTCTCCGAGCTGGATGTTGAGGGGGAAGGAGGACTTGCTCTCCGTCCTGCCCCAGATCTCGACCGGGCCGGCTTCATAGACCTTCACTTCGGCGGCAGTCTTTACTTTAGCGCGATAGACGCTGTTCTCGCCGATATGTACGTTGTAAGTCACAAGTGGGCCGACGCCGGAAGTGCGGTAGAAATAGATGACGGCATAATCGGGATGCTCGGGATGCTTGGGGATCTCTCCCTGGGCCGGAAGGCTGGAAATGTCTGCAACGCGCAGGATGTTGGCTTTGATGCGGTGGATCGTGCTCGATCCGTCCGGTCCCCGGTGTTCCGTGAGGCTGATCACATTGCCGCCGGCAGCCCGGGCCTTTGACTTGGCCAGCGCCAGAATTTCCTTGTAAGTACCGTTTTTGGTGGCCGTGAAACCGGTGTCCCCGATCTTGATGTCGCCGATCAGTTCGGCGTCTTCGGGCACGGGAACGCCTACCTCCAGCACGGCGACGTCTTCATCATCGCCAAGCGGCGCGTAGGTCCGGGCCAGATTGGAAGAAATTTTGGGGGAACATGCCGCCAGCAGAGCGCAAGCCAGCAAAAAAAGAAAGTTTTTCTTCATGTTTTAAAGCAAAAAAGCGTATAAAAATCTTTTACAAATATAAAAATCTCTAATGCTCCGATCCTTAGCACCCAAAGACAAGAATCACTATATAGATCCGACGCATACTTGCGGCGGTTTTTTTGTTATAGCCTAGAAATTGAAGCTGAGGCCGAGCTTCAGGTCAAGGTGAGTCAGGGAAATCTGCTTGTCTTTGTCGAGATTATAAGGCCTGGGGAACCCTCCTTCCGTTATTGTGACGGAATGGAGCGTTCCGGCATAGACCGAGAACAGCGCGTGGAGCTTCAGGGTCTTGGTCAGGGCCAGTTCATAGCCACCTTCGGCCATGACCCCGAGGGTCCCGCCGTTCAGGGTAATCGAGTCGAAGAGGATCGCCCCATCGTCGTGGTAGCCCATGTAGCCTAATCCCGCGTTCATGATCCAGCAGCTCCGCCCTTTCGTGAAGTCGCGCGACGAAATCATGGGCCCGGCGAACCAGATGTTTATCTTGTCCGACAAGTGGCCGGATATGGTGCTGCTGCCCAAGGTGCCTACGATGTCTTGCTGGTGGGAGGTGCGGAAGCTGTTGTATTTGACGCCGATGCCCAACGTGCCGTGGAAATAGCGGGTTGCGTCCACGTCGTAGGTCAGGCCCCATTTCAGGGCTTTGGCCTGGTCCCTCTCGACGGCTCCCAGTCCGTCGGGAATCGTTCCTGTCTGGTAGGAGGCGCCCACTGAGGCGGAAATGCGCCATTTGGAGAGTTCTTCATTGACTGACTGGTCGGAAGTGACGATGGTCTGTGCGTTGAGGGACAGGATGCCGGCCAGCAGCAGGAGGGTGGTTGCGAAAATGTTTTTCATACTTTTTATTGATTTTTAGCCTTCACGGCATTATAGATATGATAGCCAAGTCCGTCCGGCGCGACCTCGAAGGAGGGGTTGCCGTAGAAGGTGCCTTCAGCTACACCGCATTCGATAAAATAATCCTTGCCAAGTTCCAGGTTGAGGGTGATCTCGGCCTCCTTCTCCAGCTTCGCCCAGATCCGGACTTTCCCGGGCTCGTAGATTTTCACTTCTGCCGCGGAAAACTTTTTTGACCGGTAGACCTTCTGGTCGCCGATGCGCACGTCATAGACGACGAGCGGCCAATAATCGTTGTTCCTGTAGAAATAGACCGCGGCGTAGTCGGGATGCTTTTCGGTGGCGGGCACTTCGTAGACGAAGCGCTCGACGTCATCCAGGTGGAAGAGACCGGCCTTGATCTTGTACATGTCAGACACGCCGCCAGGGTGGTGTTCCTCCGTGATGTCGATGACATTGGCGCCGATTTCGCGGGCTTTGGCCTCAGCCATGTAGAAGACCGTGAGCTCGTTGTCCGAGACGTAAGTGTTGCCCATGTCGTTCACCTCGATGGAGCCGTAGTATTCGGCCTCCGCAGGCGCAGGGGTCCATTTGTCCAGGAACAGGACCAGGTCGTCGTACGCGAGCGGCGTGGCGGTGCGGAACAGGTTGGCCGTAAGCTTGGGAGAACATCCCGTCAGGGCCAGCCCGCAAAGCAGGAGGAGGGAAATCTTTTTCATATTTTGAGTGGGTTACTTGGTGCCGTATCGGAACGCCCGGTAGGAGTGAGGCGGGAGCGTGAGGGTGACGCGCGGATCCGGGGCGCGGCGGGGGCCGAAGCCGCCGAAGCCCGCAGGCATCTGCGGCGCGGTGGCCTCCAGGGTCTCGCCGCACTCAAGGTCGGTGAAGGACGCGAGGCCGGCGCCGACCAGGCTGACCTCCACGGGCTCGTCATTGAAGTTCTCGACGATCGCAGTCTGGTTGTCATACAGGAAGAGGCTGACCTTGGCCGGGCCTTCGAGGCGCAGGCCGAAGTCGGCGCCCGCGATGCGGCGCAGCTCGTTGAGCACGGGCGCGGGCAGGTCGTAGAGGTTGCCGAAGTCGTCCGGGATGGCGATGACGTAGAGGCTGCCGTTGGAATATTTGGCCCGGTGCAGGAAGGGGTAGCCCGACACGCCGCCGCTGAGCGGCCGGCCGGCGCTGATCACCTCCCAGCTGTCGTTGGTCAGGTACTGGACCTGCGGGATCAGGATGTCCCGCCCGGTGCGGCCGTAGCGGCCGAAATCGTTGACCAGGGCCTTGAGGCCGGTGCAGCGCAGCTCGCAGATGTCGGCGATCTTGTCGGGGATGGCCTCCAGCAGGCCGGAGGTGATGATCACGTCGCCGCCCTTGCGCAGCTGGCGCTTCATCTTCTCGACGATGTCGGGATCGGCGGCCGCCTGCCGGGTCAGCAGCACGACCTTGCGGTCCTCGGGGAATTCGGGATACATGTCCATCGGCAGGCCCACCATGCCCAG
>JAILIM010000106.1 GCA_024695285.1 Bacteroidales bacterium | reverse complement strand
AACCCGAGGACAAATCCGCCAGGAAATGAAGCTCAAAAATTCCGACATCCTCCGCATCGTGAACGCGGGCCTGCTGAACACCACCGAACACGATCTTCCGGCTGGCCATGCGGTCTACGCCTTCAAGTTCCGCCGCGCGATCAAGAAGGCCCTGGGCGAGCTCGCCGATCAGGAGACCGAGCTGGCCAAGAACGAGGCGGACGAGGCGAAGCGCCGCGAGCTGGTCAACGCCCTGCACGCCGAGGAGACGGAACTGGGCGAGATCAAGCGGATGCCTCTCGAGTCCTACATGATCCTGGCGGCGGAGAACCGCCGCACGCCGGTCCACAAGGTCGGCACCGACGGCAAGCCGGGCAGGACCGACTACATTGACACCTTCCGCGTCCTGGAGGAGCTGCTGGAAGGCGTTCTCTACGACAACAACGATTAAACTTATAAGTTAAATTCTTAAACCCTACGCAATCATGATTGAGATTATCAACCCTTTCTCTGGAGCCAAGTTCAACTACACCGGGAAGAATTGCACCGCAAACGGAGACTATGACGTCAAGGATGGCGTCCTCTTCCATGTCGGCGTTAATGGCAGTTACACCAAAGGTGGCGAGACCATTCGCTTCACCGCGGACCGCGATGAAAACGGTAACGTCAACGTCAACGGCGTCCAGGGCCAGTTCCTGAAAGATGTCGCCGCGGAGGTCTCGGACATCATGGCCGAGGTCGAAGCCCAGGCCACGCCCACGCAACCCGCAAGCGAGGAGTAAGCTATGGCCGGACTCGTCGTCACTGGATTCGACGCCAACGGGCGCATCACGCCCAAGGGGTCGAACATCGTCATCCCGCCGGAGTCGGCGGGAATCGGCGATCTGGTTTATAAGAACGGCTCGACCATTAAGGTCATTGGCCGCGGCACCGCGACCGGGACCACCATCTCCCTGGGCGGCACGTCTTTCACGCAGTACGGAGGTATCTGCAGCTTTGTCAACGGCCAGGCCCTGCTCTCCGCGCCAAACGCAGCAGAGACGTCGAAGACGTACGGAAGCTATCCATCCGGCGCGCCGACCTATGGAGCGGGCACTGTCCTGATGCGAAACGGCCTCAAGACCGACTACTACGCCCAGATGAACACCGCGCAGCAGATGTCAAACGATGCATATCGCGGAACGGAAGGCACCAACGTCCACCCGACCGCTGCGTATAGCGGCGGCGTCATGACGGAGAACTCGTTTAACAACAATACCAACAACGTAAAGAACATTTACGGATCCTGGTGGGAGTATCTTCGTCAGACGCTCCGCGTCAACGGCGCGCCCGGGACGCCCTTCGGGGCGGTAGGCGGCGGCTGCAAGGTACATGAGTTTGGCCGCTGGATGACTCGCACTTATCTGGCAACTTCATCGTATCCCGCCGGCTACCACTGCTACACCTACCGCGGAGCGGGGGATGGCGAGGATGGCAAGTGGTGGCTTCCGTCTATGTTTGAGCTCGCGAAGATCATGATCGACGAGCACCTGGATAGGATAAACGAAAATGGCGGAATCTTCTCCATCGATCGGGGCGCCCATCGTTGGTCTTGCGTGTGCGGTTCCTCGTCGCATGCCTGGTTTTACCTCAACTATGGTATGTCCAACATCGACGTTTTCTCCTACTCGTTTACGGTGCGCCCCGTCACGCTCTTACGTCTTGTGTAACCCTTAAATCTTGCGGCGAGATGGTGACAACCTCGAGCCGCGAAAAAGCTAAATGAAATTTTTGCTATGAGTTCCATCAGTAAAGCGGGAATCTTCGTCGACGTCAAGCAACTCCTCGAGTTCACCCACCGCATGGTCAAGGAAATGGACAACGCGGACCGGCGGAACTACGGGGACGCGCTGGTGCGATTCAACCTGGAGATGATCTCGAACTTCACGATGGCCTTCCACCGGCGGGACGAGCGCGTCTCTTTCGAGGTGGACGGGCGGAGCTACGACATCGCCCTGAAGGGCGAGAAGCGCAGCTACGTCGATGCGCTGGAGGCGTCCTTCGACAGCTACCAGGCGCTGATGGAGTTCTGCTTCGAGAACCTGACCTTCTCGCGGATGTCGTCCCGCAAGCGTCGGCGCCGCCACAAGCACTTCATGGAGCTCATGGCGAAAATCGGTATTGGAATAGTAAAGTGGAGCGGGAGCATATACAAGCAGGTCGTCGTCTCCGAAAACCACGGACACGATGCAGGCTGATAATTTGAAGAGGTGGAGGCGGATTCATTTAATCCAGAGCCGCAAGGCAGTCCCTCCGCATGAAAGCGCCAATCGTTGGTCTTGCGTGTGCAATTCCTCGTCGAATGCCTGGAATTACAACAACAATGGTATGTCCAACAACAACGGATTCTCCAACTCGTTAACGGTGCGCCCCGTCACGAAATTCATATAGTAAGCGTATATTGGAATGGACCTGGAAAGTCTATACACGGCCTACAAGGCATCAAGGAAGCATAACAGGCGATCGGAGGACATGGTGGCCTTCGAGGTCGACCTGTATGCGAATCTTTGCCAGCTCCGTGACCAGATCGACACCCGGTCCTATGTCCCGCTCCACAACTATTCCTTCATGCACCGGCGGAGTGAGCGCCCCCGCGAGGTCTTCGCGGCGGAGCCGCCCCTGAAGGTCATGATGGCCTACGCCCTGACGCGGATCGCTCCGCGCATCGAGCGCCACCTTTCGCCCCGGACGTTCAACAACCGCGTCGGCATGGGGGCGCAGCTCGCCGTGAACACGGTGGTCAACGACATCTACGAAGTCTCGCAGGGCTACACGCGGCCCTGCTGGATCATCAAAATCGACTACAAGGGCTACTTCCCGAACATGAGACGAGACCATGCCTGGCGGCAGGTCCTCGGCGTCGTCCGCCATGAGTATCACGGCTGGGACAAGGGAGACGTGATCTATTGCCTGAAGGCTGCGTGCTTCTGCTCGCCGCAGCGCAGCCGCAGGAAGTCTCCGCTCTGGGAGTGGTCCGACTACCCCGCATACAAAAGCGTGTACCTGCGCCCCGATGGGATCGGCGGCGCCATCGGCTTCACCTTCTGGCAGATGGTGGCCGGATTCTACCCGGTTGACGTGGACCGCTGGATGGCGGTAAACATCAGCCCGCACTTCGTCCGCTACGTGGACGATACGGTCATCGTGACTGCCAATAAGGAGGCGGCCCTGGCGCAGCTCCCGGAGCTTCGCGCCCGGCTTGCCCGCATCGGGATCACGATGCACCCGAAGAAGTTCTACTGCCAGCCTTGCGGACACGGCGTCGAGTTCCTTGGCTTCCGCATCCTTCCTGACCGCATTCACCTGAAGCGCCGGATCATCGACCGCGCCCTGGTGGTGGCCCGCTCCCGTGAGAGGGGCAAGCGGAACTACTGCGACGCCATCAACTCCTACCTCGGCATGATCAAGGCCACGTCCGACCTCAAGTGGGCGCGGGCCGTGCTGGACGCCGTGCAGCGGGATGGATTCGTCAAAGACTACGAGAATTTCAAGATAACCATAAATCAATAGCTATGCACATGCTTACTTACATCGCCAGGCTCTTCACCAAATTGGGCGCCGCACTCCAGCATCCGGGGGCGTGGTTCGCCGGGCTGGGCCTGTTCATCGCGGATGCTGCTACAAGGGGAAAGCTGACTATTTACCTCGTCGTCGTGGCGTGCCTGGTCGATTTCGTCTGCGGGATCGCCGTGGCCGTCAAGCGCAAGCGGTTTACCCAGAGCGAACTGATGCGGCTGACGGTCGAGAAGCTCTTGGTCTACGGCTGCGTGATGCTGGTGTTCCTGTGCATCGACGGCGCCATAGCGGACCAGACCGGGTTCGAGCTTTCGCTGACGTCTGCCCTTGTCGGCGTGGTTATCACGCTGACGGAGGCGTGGAGCTTCCTTGCATCCCTGCTGATCCTGTTCCCCAAGAACCCGCTCCTGAAGCTGCTTCAGAAATCGCTGACGGCAGAGCTGGCCGGGAAGCTGGGCGTGGAGAAGGAAGAAGTGGAGGCCGCGCTCGCGCAGTCCCGCCGCGAAAAGCAGCCCCGTGGCGAGCACGGGCAATTCGTGAAGAAATCCGACAAGAAAAAGAAATAAGTATGAGCGAACTGAATATCTACACCAAGCGCGAAATCAAGCGGGACGGCTACACCATCTCCAAGCTGCGGATGGACGAGAGCGGTTATTTCTGCGACATCCTGGAGCCTACTGACCGGGGACTGACGCAGGACATGTCCGAGGCCGAAATCAAGGCCAAGAAGGTCAAGGGCAAGACCGCAATACCAACGGGCCGCTACGAGGTCATTTGGGCCTATTCTCCGCGCCTTCACGCCAAGAGCTACGCCAAGCCCTATGGCGGCAAATTCCCCTGCATTATTGGCATCAAAGGATTCTCCGGGGTACTGATCCATCCAGGCGCGACAAAGGCCGATACGGAGGCGTGTCTGCTCCCGGGGATGCACACGTCCACGGGCCGCGTGACCGACTCGCAGAAGGCTTACAAGGACTTTATGGACTTCTACTTCGTACCGGCCATGAAGCGCGGCGACAAGTGCTTCATAAACATCGAATAGTATGATCTCGATCGAATGGGACCACTCCAAGACCGGCTTCGTCAAGCTGCCCGGAAACCTGGGGAAAATCGTCGCTCATTTCAGGGACGGACACACGGAGGAGTTCGACTTCGCCGGTTTCGTGATGCTGCGTAACAAGCGCAAAATCGTCAAAATAGATTGTTACGAAAAGGCTTAATCTGCGTAAAACCGACAGAATAAGCGAAAAACGCCAAAATTTTATGTCTAATTTTCAGAAATACGCAAGCCTGTTTATCGTCGTCTGCGTGATGATCCTCGTGACGGCCCTGTGCTGCAAGGTCTCTCGCAAGCGGGGCTATTCCTCCGGGTATTCGGATGCGCTCGCCAGCATTAAGCCCGACACGGAGTACGTTGATAAGCCGGTCTACATCGATAAGCCCGTCCCCGTTGAGGTCAAGCCCGCCGGGCAGGAGTTCTACCCGGTCGGCACGGTGGCCCAGCTCAAGAAGGTCATCGACTCCCTGGCGGCGGTCCGCCCGGACACCGCCTTCGTGGAGATTCCCGTGCCGATGGAGACCAGGCACTACCGCGACGAAAAGGACAGCACCTACGAGGCCCAGGTCACCGGCTACCGCGCGACCCTCGATTGGGTGAAGGTCCGCCAGCGGACGGCCTACATCGACATCCCTATCCCGACCCCGGTCTATCCCGAGCTCCTGATTTCGCCGGCGGCGTCGGTCTACTTCGACCCCGGCGGGCTGATGCTCGGCGGCGGGGTGGCTGCGGATTCCTGGGTGAATCGCTGGCAGTTCAGCGTCGAGACCGGCTACGGCATCCACATCAGCCCCCAGGGGAGTGCGCCCGGCTGGTACGGGCGCCTGCGCGTCGGCCTCAACCTCATCCGAAAATGAACATCCCAGGAGGATTTCTTCATATTTTGGTTTTAGTATTAGTTTGGATCCCCCGGACGTCGTGATGACATCCGGGGTTTTTGTAAAAAGGTTCACGCGCGTGCGAAACTTTGAAACTTATTTCTTACCTTCGCTGAAACTTTTGTTTGACGTGAGTGGCTGTGGCAGCCACAACAAAGGAGGAAGACCTATTGGCCGATGGAATGGATGGGGCTTCCGAAC
>JAILIM010000057.1 GCA_024695285.1 Bacteroidales bacterium | reverse complement strand
CTGGCAGTGTCCAGTATTTACTTGATTATCCTCGGGCTCATCGGCCCGTTCGTCTTCGCCCTGTCGCTGATGCCGGGCTTCGGGAACAACATCAGCGTATGGATTGCTCGCTATATCCAGATATCCTTCTGGTGCCCGATGGCGGCGCTCATCGACTTTGTGAACTTTAAGCTCAAGGATGCGATGCTCGCGGCTTACTGGAGTGCTCCGAACCTCTCGCAGCTGGGCTTCCCGCTGCACCTTATCGTGATGGACTTGGTGACGCTGATTTGCCTTTTGGCCGTGCCGCAGATGGCCTCCTGGATTATCTCCGGAAGCGGTGCCTCCGACGTAAACCGCGGCATTGCCACCACCGCGCAGAAGGGCGCGATGCTTCTTGGAAAATTCAAATAAAACGCATTGACTATGAATAAGATTCTATCCATGACGAAGGACATCGAGAAGTCCTTCAAGAGCCAGAACCGCCTAACCGTCGTGGCGGTTGCAGGCTCCCTCCTCTTCGCCCTTGTGGTGGGCGTATATGCCCTGACTTTCGCCGAAAAACAGCGCGAGAAAATCTATGTACTGGACCAGGGCAAAAGCCTCCTTCTGGCGCTTCAGACGGATGCCATCCTTTCGAAGGATGTGGAGATTCGTGACCATGTAACCCGCTTCCACGAACTGATGTTCACCCTGTCTCCACAGAAGCAAACCATCCAGGAGAATCTGGACCGGGCTTTCAATCTGGCCGACCGGAGTGCCTATGAGTATTCGCAGGACCTGGCCGAAAAGGGATACTATTCGCGCCTGGTATCGGCCAATATCTCCCAGCAGATGATTGTTGACTCGGTGAAGTTCGTCTCGACGGCATACCCTTATCAGGTGCGCACTTACGCGAGGCAGTATGTGGTCCGTGAGAGCACCGTCAGCCAGTATTCGTTTGTGAGTACCTGCCAGCTGATTAACGCCGGGCGCTCGGACGTGAACCCCCACGGGCTCATCATCGAGAAGTTCAAAGTCGTCGAGAATAACCTTGTAGAGACCCGTAAGCGATGAAAGAGCTGAGGAATGATTCGCTCATCGTGCGCATCGGCGCCTACGTGTGCATCACCCTTTCCGTGATTGGGGCCATCTGGTATATCTATCGTGCAATCACCTTAATGACTTGACAATATGCAACTTAATAAGAAAACAACCTTTATCCTGATGGGCGCGATTGGAGCGCTCTTGATAGGGCTTCTTTTCATCTCCTTCCGTCCCAGCGGGCCGAAGACTTCCGCCGATGAAGGGGTAACGCAGACCATCACGGACGGCATCGCCCAGGAGATGGCCGACAGCAAGTCGGACGCCTACAGGGGCCGCGTGTCCACGGAGGAATACTTTGCCGAGCTGGGGAAACTGACCGACGGGGAGGATATCTCCTTAGTGTCCTCTGACGGAAAGCCAGCATCCCAGACAGCCAGCGCACCGGCCATGACGCAGGAGCAAAGCGACGAAGCGGCCGTGGCCAGGACCTTCGGGACGCCGCCTCCGTCATCATCTTCCTCGTCTGCGGCCCCTTCCCGGCGCTCTTCCGGAGGCGAAGGCTCCGGTTCTAGGCCGATGACCGAGCAGGAGCGACTGGACTATGACCGCCGCCGGGCGGAAATGGTCCGTGACGTACTGACCGGCGGGGCCTCTGAGGAAGCCCAGGCCGAGGAGCCCAAGGCGGAGCCCCAGTCCATCGACCTGTCGGCCGTAGGCTCTTCGGACGGCATTATCTCATCCTTGGACGATGTTTTTGAGGACGCTGCCGTGCAGTACGAAGGCGCCAAACGTCCCTTCAAATGCATGTTCGTCCGGGACCAAAAGATAACGAGCGGCCAGCGCGTGACCCTGCGCCTGCTTGAAGACTACAACATGGACGGCGTGCGTATCCCAGCAAACACCCACCTTGCCGCCATCTGCAAAATCGGCGACCGGCTGGAGCTACAGGTCCGTTCCCTAGAAATAAACGGCCGCATCATCCCGCTGGCGCTCGATGCCTACGACACCGATGGTCTGCAGGGCATCTACTGCCCGGAGACGTCATCCCAAAAGAACAGCCGCACCGCCACCAATGACGCCATCTCCACCGCCGGGACCACCTTCGGCGGACTGGTCGGCGACATCGCTTCCACGGTCATCCGTACCGGTGCCACCATCGCAAAGAGCGCATCCGGAGAGGTCTCCGTCTCGGTCGTGAGCGGCTATGAGTTTTACCTTGTAAAAGCAGAAAGACGATGAAAACAAAACTCCTGATTGCCATCCTCGCGCTTGGGTGGCTATGCCCCGAAATCGCCCTTGCACAGGCCCCGGACACGCTTTTTATCTCCACCACGCAGGTGGTCCACATCCGCTTCGGCTCCGAGCTCAAGTACGTCAACCTGGGCAATAAAGCCATTGTCGCCAAAATTGTCGATGGCAGTAAAGACTACGTCGCCGTCAAGGCCCGCGAGCCCTTCGACATCTGCACCTCGATGAGTTGCCTTGAGAGCACCGGAGCCATGCACACCTTCCTGGTTGCGTACCGCGAATACCCGCAGCGGCTGGACGTCGATACGCGCATCCCTGTCCGTCCCGCCGGAACTGCCGGTCCCTCGGAGGCACGCCCTTCCGCGCCAGCGGACACCTCTTTTTCTTTTTCAGCGCATTCCTTTCAAACCATTTCCGAAATGCCCAAAGAACTCTACCATATCGGCGCAAAAGA
>JAILIM010000054.1 GCA_024695285.1 Bacteroidales bacterium | reverse complement strand
CATTCAAGAGTTCGGGATTCTCCGTGCCGGACCACGCACATGTTATATTTTACCGATTAGCGCCCCGTTCGTCAACCGGGGATGGGGGATTTGTCGTTGAAAGATTTTCAAGCCGGCGTCACGGAGGGTTAAGCCTCGTCGGAATCTGAATTGGTTTCCCCCAGGTGCAAGCGCGGGTGCTGATTCGTTTTGTTCCCGCTCCCGCTGAAAGCGCGGGAATATAAAACCGCCCCCGGGCCGAAGCCCGGGGGCGGAACTCAGTTTAATTGCTTAAGCCTTGTTTTTGGGGAATCAGGTTGCAGGGGGAGCAGGAGGAGTTACCTTAGTCAGGTAAATCACACCCTGAGGCACCCAGTTGCCGGTAGCCGGATCAAGCGCAGCAACGTAGGTAACAGTCACCTTGTAACCATCAGAGAACAGATCATCAATGGCCTCGAAGTCATTGATCGTCAGGTATCTGCCATTCTCGGAATAGCTGGAGATGTTCTTCAGGGTGATGTCCTTCAGAGAGACACTATCGGCAAAAGCGTTCGCGTTGTCAAGGATGACAAGAGTGTCGTCATGAATGGCACCCGGAGCCAGCGTGACAGTAATCTGCTTGACGCCGGAAGTGGCCGTCATGCCAGCCACGCGGGTCAGCTCATACCACTTATCCGTCTCATTGTAAGAATAGGTGTAGAAGCCTTCGTTGGCATAATAAGTGAATACATCCACATTATCAACTGCCAGATAAGTGTAACTCGTGGAGACGCCGTCGAAGTAAACAGTGAAATAAGGATCGTCGATCGTGTCTTCGTTCACATCAGTGAAACCGGAATCGCCGGTGAAGGGGCCATACATACCAGCAGCAACATAGATGTAGCTGCCAACGCTGGTGCTGGCGGGAGCATCGCCGATGATCCATGCGGTGCGGATATCATAGCCGCCGCCATGAGCGACCGCATCCACATACACCGCGTCCCCATCTCCAGCACCCTTGATGGAGTTGCTCTTGGTGATCTGGATGGTGGAAGCCTTGCTCTCGTCCTTGTACTTCACGTAGTAGACAGCGGTATCTTCCGTCACATAGTAGACGCTGCCGTTTGCGGAGATGGAAGCGGTGCCCTTGCCCTTGCTCATGGTGGAGTCGGCAAGCTTATTCAGGGTGGCTTCACCCTTCTTGTTCAGGTTCACCTTGTAGACGCCGGTGTAGTTCGTGTTCTTAACCGCATCCGCTCCGTTGACCTTGACCACGGGATAAACGACTTCTTCGCCCTCGGCGTTGACAGTCTGCACATACACGGTGGTATCGGTCTCGTCATAAGCATTCTTTTCGCTCAGGCTCCAAGACGCCTTGTTGGTCACGAACACGATACCAGCGGAAGTGCCGGCCTCCAGGAGTTCGATAGCAAAGAACTTGCCATAGCAATCCTTGTACAGGAGCACCTTGCTGCCTGCCTCAATGGTGGCAGGATCAGTAGCTCCAGGAACCGTCACAGCACCATAGCCATCGCCAGCGCTGATCTGATAGTAGTTGAACATGCAGTATGCGCCGCCATAGACCGCGTTGTTGGAGTTGACTTCAAAGATATCGACTTCTTCTGTGGTGGTCTCATAGAGATAGTAGATGTCGCCCACAGGCTGCACAGTGACGTAATCGCCCTTCTTGATGCCATCATAGGCATATTCGGCGTTGTAGGGGTTCTGGACATACTTATCCTTCTGGAGGGTAATGCCGTCGTCATTGATGGCCGTCACCTTGTCAACGGTGTATTCCGTAGTCATCAAGGCAATCAGGTCACCTTTTTCTCCGAGGACAAAATCAATACCAGCAAGTGCAGTGAAAGCGATCATGCCGGATCCAGTATATTTGCCCTTCAGATCAGCAACTGTGAGTGTAATATCATTATCAGTAGTATATGCATAGTTCACCCACATATCAACCTTGCCAAGAGCCAAATCCACGTTATCTTTGTTCCCAGCCTTCAGTTCCTTGTACAGATCGCCGTAATAGGTGGGAATATCAAGGACGGTGGACACATCCTGAATCAGGTAAGCCTTCAAGTAGTCGTTGTTTTCCTTGTCTGTGTAAGTCACGTCGTACTTGTAGAAAATACGAACTTCGTGAGCAATCTTATCCTTGGTGGATTCGATTTCGTAGTTTTCGCCATCAATGACAGTATACTTACTACCGGTATCCTGGTTCTCAGTGATCTGGCCGACAAACCAGTCAAGTCCGAACACGTCTTGGGCAAAGGACTTAGGCTTGGGGGTGTAGTAGTTCAGGTCCACGTCATAGCCGACCAGTTTCTGGCGCATGGTGTTCCAGATATAGAGGGCGGTCTCTTCACGGGTGGCTTTCGCGCTGAAGTCAGTGACTTCGCTGTCTTCGAAGATCTTGAAGTAGAGAGCGTCAGCGACAGCGTTGACATCCCAGCCCTTGCCTTCGTACTCGCCGATGGCGCCGTAACCCAGAGCGCGGAGCAGCATGGCAGCCAGCTCGGTGCCCTTCACGGGGTCATTGGGACGGAAGTTGCCGTTGCCGTCGCCGACAACGATGCCGCGGTTGGCGCAGAAGGCAATATAGCGAGCCATACGGCCTTCCCAGCTTTCCAGGGACACGTCGTTGAACTTCACGTCGCCGACAGGCAGCTTGTTAGCCGCGTCGGGGCCCAGCATCATGCGGGCGATCATTGCGCAGGCTTCTGCGCGGGTCACGGTGGCCTTGGGGTCGAAGATGCGTTCGGAACTGCCGTCGGTACGGCCTTCGACCACGCCCAGTCCGCTCAGAACCTCAACGGCGTCGGCGTAGTAGATCTCTTCCTTGTCGGTGTAGTTCGCATATTCTGCGTTCGCACCGATCATGCAGAGACCAAGAACCATCACCAGAGCCAGAACGAGGCAGAGGGACTTCTTGAGAGTTCTCATGTTCTTTTCCTCCTTTTTTAAGAATTCCGCCGGGTC
>JAILIM010000053.1 GCA_024695285.1 Bacteroidales bacterium | reverse complement strand
GGGCAGGAGAATGCCTACAAGGCCATCGTGCAGGGCGCCGTGGGCGGCGCCGCCGGCGTGATCCACGCCGCGTCGTCGGCCGTCACGGACTGCCAACCCAACGACAACGTGGAGGCGATGCGCGTCTGGCTGGACGCCGCTGGCGTCGAAGCACGCCCCGTCTGGAAGCCGATGCACAAGCAGCCGGTGTACCGGAATAGCCCTGCGTATGTGAACGGTGTCTCTGAGGCGATCTTCAAGGTGGGCATGTGCCTGCCTGCCGGACCGTATGTGTCCGATGAGGATGTCCGCTACATCGTCGAAACGATTAAAAACGGCATTGCCTAAGGCCCGCATGCTCCGGGTTTCGCACATCGTCAATTCCGTGTTCACGTCGCGGACGTATATCCTCTCGAAGAAAGGGGAGAAGGCCTGCTGGATTGTGGACTGCGGCGACGTGGAGCCGCTGCTGGAGCGGCTGGCGGCGCTGGGCGGCATTCCCGTGAAGGGGGTGCTGCTGACGCACGCGCATTTCGACCATATCTACGGGCTGCCGCGCCTGGCGGAGCTGTTCCCGGAGGTCCGGGTCTATACGTGTGAGGCCGGGCTGAAGGCGCTGCAGGACCCGCGGCTCAACATGTCGAAGTACCATGATGCCCCGATCGTGTTCGGGCCGGACCGCGTGGCGGTCTGCGGCGAAGGCGACCGGGTCGAGCTCTTCGACGGCGTCGCCGCGGCGGTCTACGAGACGCCGGGGCACCATCCTTCCTGCCTGACCTTCGAGGTGGACGGCTATCTCTTCACGGGCGACGCCTACATTCCCGGCATCGCCGTGGTCACCACCCTCCCGGGTGGGGACAAGGCGTTCGCCGCCGCCTCGCGCGAGCGCATCCTCGCCCTCGCCGCCGGCCGCGCCCTCTGCCCCGGGCACGAGGTCGCCGGCCTCCCCGAGGGCATCGTCCTCCCCGGCGCCGCCCGCCGCTGACCCCAGGCGTCATGCCCGACCTGGTCGGGCATCTCCTCTCTATCGCATAAAAGCCCCCGACCCTTCCGGCCGGGGGCTTCTTTGTTCCCTCTCCGTACCTTGCGCCTCTCTTGGGCGCGGAATAGGCCGTTTTCGTGCCAGACCTCTCTGTAATAGCTTGATTCTAAGCTGTTACGGAGCGCTTTTTTGTGCTCGCGCGGGTGCGCGTCGGTCGCGCGCGATAAAATTCTATTTCTTAAATAATATTGAAAACATCAATATTGGAATTGAAAAATTTAATTAAAACGGATATCCGTTCTTTAAATTATTTTCTCTAAAATTGCGGCTGGTTTTTCATCCGAACCGACAATTCACGCCTTACTAAGATTAAATCCTATGCTGGAAAAACTATTGGCTCACTATGCCGATCTGTTGAACGAGTTCCTGAAGAGGAAATACAAGAATCCGGAGGGTATCGCTACCGTCGGCCGGATCGGTGGCTCGACAGATGTGATCCCCGGCAAGCTGGTCATCTCGCTGCTGAACATTGAGCGTGAGTCTTCTGTCGGTGCGGCCCCCTCTGCATACAGAGTCAATGGCGGAGCCTATTCTATGGTCTATTCTCCGCTTCTCCTGAATCTGAATATTGTCCTCGCCTCTGTCTTTGAAGAGAACCGGTACGACTTCTCCCTGTCGGTCCTCTCCGATGCGCTCCGCTTCATCCAGGCTTGCCCGAAATTCACGGTCGACGGTGTGGATTATACCGTCGAGATCGTGAATATCTCCATGCAGGACTTCAACAATGTCTGGACCCTGCTGGGTGGCCAGTGCTATCCATCCGTGCTTTGCAAGATCCGCTATCTGTCCGTCGATGCCGGAGAAATCTCCGCGAGCGGAAAAACTGCCGATCACCCGAACGTAACACTAAACGGCGATCATTAGGGTACCTTTTCGTTTATGAAGAACTACCGTGAACTGTTTCGCGTGGTTGTCGAGCATGACTACTACGAAAAGGGGGGATGTCGCGCATTCTCACTCGCCCTTACGTCTCAAGGTCTGGCCCTGGCGCAGAGAAGGGGCTTCTGTTTCAAGCAGATGGCGGACAATGAATGGGCCCTGCTCTATCAGAAGCGCCCTGCTCTTACAGACGATATGACGTTGATCCTGTCTTGTTCGGACACTTCTTTCCCGCTCTATACCCAATGGGAAGGCTACGCGCCCTATGCCGTGTATGACCTTGAGCTTCCGTCGCTGGAGACCGTGGAAGCAGATACGGATTTCGTTCCGCACAAAGGAGGGCGAGGGCTAGGAATGGGCATGTGCTCGATCCTTCTCCACTTGGACGGGACTCTTTATGACGCGGCTGAGGCCGGCACCCCGATGCGGACGGCCATCCATTTCAAGGCCCGCGCCGCAAGGTGGTCCTACCTGTTCATTCCCCGGGAGGGCAGAGAATTCGCGACTGGCCGTTTGCGGCTGGAAGACGAAAACGGCCAGGTCGCTTTCAGCGACTTCGTCGACGACGCGGCCTACCCCAATGCTGTATCTACCACATCATTAGATGAGATTCCCCTTCGCTGCCGCTATGACTGCAAACTACGGCTCGTGGCGCTGGATGCAAATGGCAGAAAGATCGTGTTGCTGGAAAACGTCGCGCCTCCGGAGCCGGGAAGATTCCTGGATGCGCCGCAGGGGACCGTACAAAGCGTATGTTATTACTGAGTAATACTAAATCTTTATGTTTAACCAATTTTAAGTCAAATGGGCGAATACAGAACCCCGGGCGTCTACATCAAAGAGAAGAACGCCTTTGGAACCTCCGTCGTGGAGGTTGAGACCGCTGTCCCCGCTTTTATCGGCTACACCGAGAAGGCGCTGAACGGGACGGAGGACCTGACAGGAAAGCCTTGGAAGATCACTTCCATGGCGGAATTTATCCAGTACTTCGGAGGGATGCGTACTCCGAAATACACGATTGCGGCAGCCGGCGGCGACAAGCCCGCCGAGGGCAGCAAGTCTTTTGTCGTCGACACTTATGCCGGTGGAGAGAAGCGGCAGTTCGTCGTCAGCGTGGACAACGACTTCACGCTCTACCTCAACATGCTGCTCTTCTTCGCCAATGGCGGCGGCCCGTGCTACATCGTCTCAGTCGGAAACTATGATTCGGAGTTCAAGAGCGCTGACCTGAGCGGTGCCCTGGTGGCCCTCGAATCCGAAAGCGAGCCGACGATGATTGTGGTCCCGGAAGCCGTCAACTTCCCGGCGGCGGACTGCGTGGCGTTGCAGCAGGCGATGGCCGGCCATTGCGGCAAGATGCAGAACCGCGTCACGATCCTGGACGTCTTCATCGACCGCTATCCGGCGGATCCCGCAAAGACCGTGGACTATGCCGACGACTTCCGCAACCAGTTCACGACGGACTTCCCGTCCTATGTGGCCGCATACTATCCGTATCTCGCCACGTCCGTCCTCACGCAGGGCGACATCACCAACGAGATGATCGCCTTCGGCGGCGACCTGAACGCTTTCATCGCCGGCTTCGGCTTCACGGACGAGCAGGTCGCGCAGCTGGCGAAACTCTCGCCGGACGGGACCTTCACCCTGGGACTCCACCAGGCCCTCCTGCAGAACTCCGCGGCCTATGCCCAACTGGTCAAGGCCATCCTGGACAACCTGAACCTGCTGCCGCCGTCCGCCGCGATGGCCGGCGTGTACGCCACGACCGACAAGACGCGCGGCGTGTGGAAGGCTCCGGCCAACGTCTCCATCAATTCCATCGTGAAGCCGTATTTCACGGTCAACGATTATGACCAGCAGGATCTCAACATGCCGATGAGCGGCAAGGCGATCAACGCCATCCGCACGTTCCCGGGCGAAGGCCTGAAGGTCTGGGGCGCACGCACGCTCGACGGCAACTCCCAGGACTGGAGATACATCAATGTCCGCCGCACGATGATCTATCTGAGCAGTCCGTCAAGAACGCGGCGCGCGCCTATGTGTTCGAGCCCAATGACGCGAATACCTGGATCAACATGAAGTGTATGATCGAGAATTTCCTCCGCAGCGTTTGGAAGCGCGGCGGCCTGGCCGGCGCGGTCCCTGAAGACGCGTTCGAAGTCCACGTCGGTCTCGGCGACACGATGACCGGAGACGACATCCTCGAAGGCATCCTGCGGATTACCGTCCTGGTGGCCGTCAGCCATCCGGCCGAATTCATCGAGATCACGTTCCAGCAGCAGATGCAGAAAAGCTAGTATGAATCAATCGTTTAATCACTAATTAGAAATTACAGTTATGCCTGATAATGGTTCCGCGCAAAGCGTCGAGACGAAATCCTGGCCTTTGCCCAGTTTTTATTTCAAGGTGAGTATCTCCAATGTCGGCGACATCTCCTGCAGCGAGGTGTCCGGCCTCGAGACGGAGTACGAAGAGATCACTTATCGCGCCGGCGACAGCCCCGAATTCACCAAGATCAAGATGCCCGGACTCCGGAAGGCCGGTGACCTGACGCTGAAGAAAGGCATCTACAAAGGCGATACGGCGCTGTGGGATTGGGTGAACAAGGTGAAGATGAACACA
>JAILIM010000094.1 GCA_024695285.1 Bacteroidales bacterium | reverse complement strand
CTCCCGGGGAGCAAATCAGCGATTATCTTGCCCAGCGACCATATATCAGCACGCGAATCGGCGGTACCGCCCGAAAGAAGTTCAGGAGCGGCGCACGAAGGGGTGCCGGCAGCACCCTTCAACACGGCGTATATATCGGCGTCGGAGAGCCCGAAATCTATAAGTTTCACATTGCCGCCGTTGTGCGTGACCAATATATTGGAAGGCTTGAGGTCACGGTGCGTAACTTGCTTGGAATGAATGTATGACAAAGCGTCGCAAAGCTGTGAGACGATTCGCACGGCCTCCTCATGTCCGAGCCGTCGTTGCACCGTCAGTTCCGAAAGTGGACAGCCGTCCACCCACTCCATTTCAATGGCATTTCCAAGATCCGGCAGCTCCACAAAACCATACACTTCACAGATGTTCGGATGGGACAGTGCATAACCGATTTCATACTCCTTCCGCAGGAGCTGCTCATAAAGGGCGTGCCCGCGGAATTCAGGCTTGAGCGCCTTCAGCACCCTGAAACGCCCGTCCCTGTCGACACGCCAAAGCTCCGACCATCCGTTCGCAGAACGGTGGATACACTCAGGCACCCTGGCACCTGAAGGCAAAGGAGAAGGGCCGCTGAAAAAACCGGAATCATCTTGCATGGCGTCCAAAGATACGCTTTTTTGCTTACATTTGCGTCATGCAATCCATCCGGCATAGCGTCATATTACTGATTACCCTGCTTCTGCCTCTTCTGCTCAGGGCGCAGAACGACTGGGATGCCGTGCTGGACCGATACGAACAGATATGCACCAGCTGTATAGAACTGCGGGAACGGATAAGTAACGGCGAATCCGTGCCTGACGCAAAAGTCACTGAGTTGTTGGGAGAACTGGGCCGCCTGCGCACTCTTATGCAGAACTCCGAGGGCACTATGTCCAGTGCCCAGCGCAGCCGCTTTAACGGAATCCGCAGCCGCTACGAAACCACAAGCAAATCCGAAAACGGGAGTGAATCGGCCTTAATTTCTCCCAAAGCGAAAAAAAACAAGCAGATTGGGAGCAAAAAAGGCCAAATTGCTCCCGAATCACCATCCCAACAGACCAGAACACCCATTGCCACTCCCCCGTCTGTCTGCCTGCCGCCCGGGGTTCCTTCTCCTGTCAGGAGCCTTACCGAGACCGGCTTATCCCCAATCCGCTCTGCCGCAGTGGCCGAAACTATAAAGATTGAAAAGTATGGCGAGCCGCGCTTCGACATCATTCCCGTCATCGAAATCGGCACCAGGCCTTCTTTTGGCCTATGGGCTTCCGCAAGCAAGAAACAATGGGGCGGCTACCTGAGTTTCCGCAGCAATTTCACGCCCACCGGCACATCCTACGCAATCAGCTCCGACGGCACAATTTCCACCGGCGGGATATTCTGGGGCGACGGTTCAGTACGGTATGGAAGCCTGACTGTCTCCGGCGGTGCCCTCTGGCGCCCGACAGCCCGGTTCGGCATCTATGCAGGCATAGGCTACGGTCAGCGGAGCCTCGCTTGGAGAGACCTTGACGGTGAATGGGCAAGAGTGTCGGACTTCAGTTGGTCAGGCATAGGCGCCGAAACAGGCATTACATTCACCTTTAAGCACATAGACCTCCTCGCGGGGGCTTGTTGGATGGGCGGTTTCAGTTTCCTGGCCGGCGTCGGCTACGCTTTTTGACCGGGCACGGCATTTGATATTTCAAAACTGTTAGCTAAATTTACGCAATCAAATCCAACCGATATTATGAAACATCTGCTTTACATTATCATTGCGACGGCGGCGCTGCTTGCAGGCACTGAGGCGTTCGCACAAAGGCTCACCGGCTCCAACTATGCCACCGTCGGCTATGTCAAGTCTGACGGTACAATCCAAGACAGCAGCTACCGTACCATCGGTCATATCAAGTCCGACGGCACAGTCCAGGACGGCTCCTACCGCACCATCGGTCACATTAAGTCCGACGGCACTATCCAGGACGGTTCCTACCGCACCATCGGCCACGTGAAGTCCGACGGCACAGTTCAGGATGGCTCCTACCGCACCATCGGCCACATCAAGTCCGACGGCACAGTCCAGGACGGCTCCTACCGCACCATCGGCCACGCCAACGGCGTCAAAAAAGAGTGGGCCGCCTTCTGCTTTTTCTTCTTCTGATTTGACAGCGGTACAGGGGTACCTTTCGTTCCACTTCGCTTCGCTCATCCCTCCCACTGCGCTGCGCTTGTGGGCCCCTCCCGTTCATAGGCCACGGGCGGCCACGTTCCACGAAAGGTACCCCTGCACCGCTAAAACACAAACAGCAGATGGAACCAAACAGAATCGACGAGCAGTTTGAGTCGGAGATGATGGGAGCGGTCAAGGCCGGATTCCCGTCGCCTGCCGAAGGCGTGCGCGAAAAGCTCGACCTCGTCAAGCTCCTTGTAAGGCATTCAGCATCAACCTTTTTCTTCCGTATCGACGGAGTCTCCATGGTCGATGCGGATATGGACGAAGGCGACATAATCATAGTGGACCGTGCCGTCGAGCCCTACGACGGCTGCAAGGCAGTCTGCTATATCGACGGTGAATATACTGTCAAGAAAGTGCGCCTGCAGCAGGGCGGCGCCCTCCTCGTGCCCTGCAACGACGGCAACACCCGCTACAAACCGATTCCCGTGGGCCCCGAGGACGATTTCCTCATCTGGGGCGTGGTCACCTATATAATCAAGAAGGCCTAGATGTTCGCCCTCGCCGACTGCAACAACTTTTTCGCCTCGTGCGAAAGGGTTTTCCGTCCCGAACTCAACGGAAAGCCGGTCATCGTGCTTTCCAACAACGACGGCTGCGCAGTGGCACGTTCCAATGAAGCCAAGGCCCTCGGCATCAAGATGGGCGATCCCCTGTTCAAGATACGGGACATCGTCGAAAAGCATCACGTAGCGGTGTTCAGTTCCAATTTTGCCCTCTACGGCGACATGTCCCACCGCGTGCAGGAGGTGCTCCGCAGCTTCGCGCCCTCAGTGGAGCAGTACTCTATCGACGAAGCATTCCTGGACCTGCGCGGCATGAACATCCCGGATCCGGACGCCTTCGCCAAGCAGATTTCCAGCGAGTGCCGGCGCCTCACAACCATCCCGGTCTCCGTGGGCATAGCCCCCACTAAAACGCTCGCCAAGATAGCATCCAAACTCTGCAAGCAGTACCCGAAACTGCGCGGAGGCTGCTACATGCACAGGCCCCAGGACATCGAAAAGGTACTCCGGTCCTTCCCCGCCGGCGACGTCTGGGGCATAGGCCGGCGCTCCGTCAAGAAGCTGGAATCCATGCACATACGCACGGCGTGGGACTACGTACGCCTGCCGGAAACCTCCGTGCGCAAACTCTTTGCCCTGCCGGGCTACAGGACCTGGCTGGAGTTGCAGGGAACGCCGTCCATACAGTTCGAAGACCTCATTGAGCCCCGGCAGACCATCTGCGTGTCGCGCAGCTTCGCAAAGGAAATCACGGAGTGCGGACCGCTGTGCGAGCAGGTGGCCAACTTTGCTGAAAGCGCAGTACGCAAGTTGCGGGAGCAACATTCACTTGCCCTGGAAATGGCGGCGTTCGCATTCACCAACCGCTTCAAGGAAAACGCCCCGCAGACTTTCGGTTCACAGGTAAGCGTGTTCCCGGATGCCACCGCCGACCACAGAGCCATCGTCAGCGCCGCAGTAGCAGCCACCAGGAGCCTGTTCCGCACGGGCTACGGCTACAAGAAGGCAGGGGTGGTGATTACGAAACTGATCCAGGAAGAGGACCACGTGCACTCTTTGTTCGCTGATGAGAAGGCGGAAGCAAAGGATGCACGCCTGTCCGCATCCATCGATGAAATCAAACGCTCATTCGGCTCACAGTCAATTCTTTTCGGCATCCAAGGCGACGGCCGCATCAAGATGGCCCGGGAGCACCAGTCCCCACACTACACCACCCTTTGGAGCGACATTCCCGGGGCCAGCGTAAAATAATTTTCAAACTTTTTTGTTATTGTCAAGAGTTGTCAAAATCCAGGGTTACCTTTGCATCAGAATTTAAAACGAATGAGCCATGTCAAAGGAAATTAAAAACTGGATTGAGAACTACAGCGAAATCGAGAACCTGATAGCCGACCTTGACCTCGAATTCGACGGCGCATATTAGAATCGCCGTATTACCAATATTTTTCTTATCTTAGCAAGACAAATTATCTCTTGCTATGGACAGAAGAAAATTCCTCGGGACGATGGGGCTTGCGGCAGCTGCCGGAGCCGCCTTGCCCGCTTTGAAATCCTGCTCTCCCGACGAATCCGGATGGAAAACCGGTGATGTGCTTGAATCCTACAGCGCCGACCTGCTGGTGGTCGGAGGCGGCCCGGCCGGTGTCTGCGCTGCAGTGGCCGCAGCCCGCCAGGGACTGAAAGTAGTGCTGGCCGACAGCGGCAACTGCCTTGGCGGAATGGGCACCAAGGGCCTTGTGGGGCCGTTTATGACCTGCTACGACGCAGCCGGCGAAAATATGATCATCCGTGGTCTTTTCGAGGAAATAGTGGACCGGCTGATCGCCGAGGGCGGCGCGCTGCACCCGTCCGGAATCCGCCAGGGCACGGAATTCACCGCCTGGATCAGCGAAGGCCACGACCACTGCACCCCATTCGATCCGGAAATCCTGAAGAAAGTATATGACCGCATCTGCGCTGAAGCCGGCGTGAAGGTGCTTTTCCACGCCAATTTCCTGAGTCCGATAATGAAAGGCCGCAAGATTTGCGGCGCACTGCTGCTGACGCCTTCAGGAGTTGAAGCCGCCCGCGCAAAGATGGTCATCGACGCAACCGGCGACGGCACGGTCGCATTCCGTGCAGGCGCTCCGTGCGTGTTCGGCGACCCGGAGAACAACCGCGTCCAGCCGGCATCGCTATTCTTCCGTATCAACAACGTGGACACCGACCGTCTCATCGCTGACGTGGTACCGCACCTTCCGGAGTTCCGCAGGGTCAACGGCGTCAGCTACCGCTGCCTCCACTGGAGAGTCGCCGAGGCCGAAGCCGCAGGCGAATGGGACCTTGCCCGCAAGTCCGTAAACATTTGGCGCTCAGTCGAAAAGGATCAGTGGGTCATCAACTGCACCCGCATCCACGGCGTCGATGCCACCAACTGCGAGAACCTGTCGGCAGCGGAGGTTGAAGGCCGGCGCCAGGTGGAGGAGCTTATGAACTTCTTCCACAAATACGTCCCCGGCTGCGAGAAGGCAACCCTGATGGGCACGGGCTCGACTATGGGCATACGTGAATCCAGGCACGTCCACGGCGACTTCATCCTTCCGGTGGATGACCTGATCAACGGCGTGATTCCCGAAGACAACATACTTCTGTCCGCCAACTCGATCGACGTCCACGGAGCTATGGGAGGCCCCGCCGGCGGCCTGTACATGCCCATCAAGAAGAACATGTACGGCGTGCCTTACCGCTGCCTCATACCGAAGGACGTGGAAGGGCTGCTGCTAGCCGGGCGCTGCATTTCGGCGGACTCCCCTGCAGCCGGCGCCATACGCGTCATGCCTCCGGCAATGGCAATCGGCCAGGCCGCCGGTACCGCCGCCGCGCTCTGCCTGCAAAGGGGCGCAACTCCGGCCAGCCTCGACTACGCCGACCTCAAAACTTCCCTGCTCAAGCAGAACGTATTCCTCGGTTAGCACCTCATGCTCAGCCTCTTATACGTGATTATCTCCGGGATAGCCCTGCCCGTGGGCGGCATCCAGATGCAATATCTGTGGCGCAACCAGCTCGGGGATGTGTACTCCCTCGGGCTCGGCAGCGCCGCCTGCCTCGGAGCCGCAGCCGCGACGATGTCGGGCTGGTGCTCGCTGACCGTCGGAAGCTTCATTTGCACGCTCGTTTGCACGCTGGTGTGCTTCTTCGTGACCCTGAAAGTGAGCACGCAGAGCCTTATTACTTTCGGCATCCTGTTCGGCACGTTCATCGGCTCGCTGGGCACTATCGTGGTCACGAATGCTCCGAACGGGGACCTGCTGAAGCAGTACTACCTTTGGGGCGCCGCCAATTTCAACATGGAGGGGGTGACTGCGGGGGATATCGTGTTCTCGCTATGCCTCTTTGCCGGCGGTCTCTCAGCCGCGCTGCTTGACAGCGGCCGCCTGACGCGGCATTTCAGGGGCGAGATTGAGCTGAGCAAGCCGCACAAGGCGCTCAGCCTGCTGGCCATTATGTTCCTGGTCACGAGCGCAGTGAGCATCTGCGGCCCCATAGGTTTCATATCGCTCGGCGTGCCCAACCTGAGCCGCATTCTCTGCAAGAAAGAGGATATTCGTATCCACTACGCTATATCGTCCGCCATGGGGGTACTGCTGCTCCTTATTACCTTCCTGGTCGTCAAATACGTCAACTTCGGTATCTACCTTCCCATCAGCGCCACCATGGCAATCATCGCCCTCCCGCTCATGGCAATATTATTCATAAAGAAATGATTACAATTTCAGACAATTCGGCGCGGCAGCTGCTGCTGGTGAAGTGGATTGGCGGTTCGGACGCCAGGGTGGTGTATTATGTAAAGGGAGTCCGGGGATGGAGAGTCAGGGGGAAAGGAGATGCCTACGTAGGAAAGAACGGCATAGGAAAGACGCGTGAAGGTGATGCCAAGACGCCTGTCGGGGAACTGCGGCCGCTGAGGGCATTCGGCATCCTTCCCAACCCCGGCACCGCCCTCCCCTGGCTCCAGGTGCGCCCCGGCACCATCGCCTGCGACGAAGAAGGCCCCTGCTACAACAAGATACTGCAGATGGCGGGCTGGGGCAACGGCAACCCGGTCGATATCAGCGGCGAATACATGTGGGAACTCTCCCCCGAATACGACTACGGCATCGAAACCGACTTCAACAAGGAATGCGTCTGGCCGCTCGGCTCAGCCATCTTCATCCACTGCAAGGGCGCCAAAACATGGACCGGCGGCTGCGTCGCCCTCGACAAGCCCTTCATGAAAAAAATCCTGAGCACCGCTGACGCAGGACTCAGGATCATTATCGAATAAAAACAGCCTTACTTCGCTATAGCGACGCTGCGTGTCTCGCGGATCACGGTGATCTTCACCTGTCCGGGATAGGTCATCTCATCCTGGATGCGCTGGGCGATGTCCGTGGAGAGGCGGGCGGCCTGCTCGTCGCTGACCTCGTCGGCCCCCACGATAACGCGGAGCTCGCGGCCTGCCTGAATGGCGTAGGACTTCGTCACGCCGGGATATGAGGCCGCAAGGTCTTCCATTCCCTTGAGGCGCTTGATGTAGGACTCGATAACCTCACGGCGGGCACCGGGACGGGCGCCGGAAATGGCGTCTCCCACGAGCACCAGCGGCGCGTAGATGGTCGTCATCTCCATCTCCTCATGGTGCGCACCGATACAGTTGCATATCTCGGGACGCTCCTTATACTGCTCGGCGAGTTTGGCGCCGAGGAGGGCGTGCGGCAGTTCGGGCTCCTCTTCGGAGACCTTGCCGATATCGTGGAGAAGGCCGGCGCGCTTGGCTGTCTTGGGATTCAGGCCAAGCTCGGAAGCCATTATTGCACAGATATTTGCAACCTCACGGGAGTGCTGCAGAAGGTTCTGGCCGTAGGAGCTGCGGTACTTCATTCGGCCAATCATGCGCACAAGCTCGATGTTGAGACCGTGGATGCCGAGGTCGATGCAGGTGCGCTTGCCGGTCTCGAGGATCTCCTCCTCAAGCTGCTTGCTCACCTTGGCGACAACTTCTTCGATACGGGCAGGGTGGATGCGGCCGTCGATCACCAGCTGGTGCAGGGAAAGACGGGCCACCTCGCGGCGTACGGGATCGAAGGCGCTGATAAGGATGGCATCGGGGGTGTCGTCAACGACTATTTCAACACCTGTGGCGGCCTCCAGGGCGCGGATGTTGCGGCCTTCCCTGCCAATGATGCGGCCCTTCACCTCATCGTTGTCGATGGGGAAAGTGGTCACTGCATTTTCGATGGCAGTTTCAGTGGCAGTGCGCTGTATAGTGTTGATAACTATGCGTTTGGCCTCCTTTGCGGCATTCAGGCGAGCCTCATCCATGGCTTCGTTGATGTAGGCCTGGGCCTCGGTGCGGGCCTCTGCCTTCATGTTTTCAATGAGCATGTTCTTGGCTTCCTGGGCGCTCATTCCGGCGATGGTTTCGAGCTGACGGTTGGCCTGTGCGCGGAGCTGTTCGGCCTCCTCCATCTTGTTATCAAGCATAATCTTCTGGGCGTTGACCTGTCCGCGCTGGGAGTCGAGGTCGTGCTTCTGCTTGTTGAGATCGTTGGCCTGCTGGTTGAGCTGACCCTCGCGGTTCTTGATGACGTTTTCGCGCTCGCGGAGTTCGTTGTTGCGCTGGTTTACCTTCTGTTCGTGCTCGCTCTTGAGCTGGAGGAATCTTTCCTTGGCCTGCAGGATCTTCTGCTGCTTGATGTTTTCGCCTTCAAGCTCAGCCTTTTCGATGATTGCCGCCGCGCGTCCTTTTGCGGCCGCACGGCTGACCGCTATATAAATTGCCAGGGCGATAATTGCGCCTGCGATGGCTGCTAGGATATAGTACAACATATATATATTTATATTAAATCTTACAAATTTAGTGATTTTTCTGCGAAAAGCGCAAGAGAAAAATAAATATTTTCATTTTTGCTCCCTTTTATTGTTTATTTCATCAAATAGTAGTACTTTAGTCAATTAAATAATAACATAGGAAACTAATGAAATCCTGCCATCTTCTGATTATCACGGTCCTCGCACTCGCAGGCCTGTCTTTCGCCGCATGTAATGGCAATAAAGACAACCCCGAGCAGGACGAAAAGATCGTCGTCACCAACGTCACCGTCCCCGCCACACTTGAAATCGAGGAAGGGACTCCGGTCAACTTCGAACTGCGCGGCATCACCCATATCAAGGAAACTGATGAAATCATCCTCCGCTCCGGTTCAAACATCGACTACACCTGTCCGATCATTTCACTCAAGGACGGCAATATGCTGACATTCCAGCTTGCCGACGGAATGACCAGCGGCAACTACAGGGTCTACATACGCCGCAACGGAGTCAACAACTATATCGGCTCCTTCGACCTGACCATACTCGCTTCCCTCTCCGTCGAGCCCACGGAAGGCACGACCATCTATGGCATAGTGCAATGCGAGGGCAAGGGCGTTCCCGACGTCCTGGTCTCCGACGGCGACCAGATAGTCAAGACCGACGCCAAGGGCATCTACCAGATACAGTCACAGAAGAAGTGGAAATACGTCTTCGTGATCATCCCCAGCGGCTATATGGTCCCCTGCCAGGGCATACTTCCAAAGTTCCATGACGCCCTCGCACAGGCCCCCACGGTCCCCGAGCGCAAGGACTTCGAACTCGTCAAGGTGGACAACAACAAGTTCAACCTCTTCGTCTGCGGCGACATGCACCTCGCCAAGCGCAACGAAGACATCTCCCAGTTCAACAAGCTGGCAGTGACGCTCAACAAGGCAATCAGCACATCTTCGGGTCCGTGCTACATAATGACCCTCGGCGACATGACCTGGGATGTCTATTGGTACAGCAACACCTACCAGTTCCCGCAGTATCTCGACACGATGAACGACGCCCTGAGCATCCCATTCTTCCACACGATGGGCAACCACGACAACGACATGAACTCCGTGGGCGACTACAACAAATCGTTCAGGTACACCCGTGACATCGCCCCGACCTTCTATTCCTTCAACCTAGGCCAGATCCACTTCATAGTGATGGACAACATAGACTACAACAACGTGGGCACCGGCTCCGAACTGCGCGGCGACTACAAGAAAAACTACACCGCCGAGCAGATGGCATGGCTCGCCAAGGACCTGTCCTACGTCGATAAGTCCACCCCTGTTTTCATCACTTCCCACGCCCCTGTTTCTGCTCCCAATGGCACTTCCTGGAACAACAACTACCTCAACGGAGCCGACTCCGCAGGCGAGGCCAACATGGTGACATTCATCAACTCCGTCTCCACCCACAACGTACATTTCCTGAGCGGCCACACCCACAACATCTTCAACCGCAAGCACTCCAACGTCTTCTCTGAGCACAACCAGGGCGCCATCTGCGCTTCCTGGTGGTGGTCCGGGCACCTGACCAAGGACATACATCTTTCCCAGGACGGCGCCCCCGGCGGCTTCGCAATCTGGAGATTCGACGGCAAGAACTTCACCCAGTCCTTCCAGGCCGGCGGCCACGACATCGACTACCAGTTCCGCGCCTACGACATCAACAAAGTAAAGGAATACATAACACCAGCCCTGGGCAACAGCCACAAAGATTTCGTCAAGTATTCTACAGCCATGTCAAGCTACCCGGCCAACACCATACTGGTCAATGTCTGGGACTACGACCCGAACTGGACCGTCTCGATGACCGAAAACGGCAAGGAACTTAGCGTCAAGCACGTAGCAGCCTACGACCCGTTGCACATCGTGGCCCTTTCCGCCCCCCGCTGCAAGAGCGCAGGTTCTGGCACGCCGAGTTTCCTGACCACTTCCTGGCCCCATTTCTTCACGGCCACCGCTTCCAGTCCCAATTCCACCGTAGTGGTCAGCGTGACCGACCGGAACGGCAAGACCTACACCGAGACGATGAACAGGCCGAAGGCCTTCAACATCTCCGACTACAAAAACAAATAACTCCATATTTATTTATAATTCTAACTCAATCCGTTAACCACAAACTATCATGAGATTACCGAAAATTCTCACCCTGGCGGCTCTGCTGTTGTTGCCGGCCTTCGGCCTGCAGGCACAGAACCGCACGGTCCAGGGAAAGGTGCTCGACTCCTCGCAGCAGCCGCTGCCCGGCGTAGGCGTCATTCTCGAAGGGACCACGAACGGGACCGTGACCAATGCGGATGGTACATACTCCCTGAAAGTACCTGCCTCCGATGTGGTCCTGGTCTTCTCAAGTCTCGGTTATCAGACACAAAGCGTCAGCGTTCCAGCATCGCAGGACGTAGTCGACATCACGCTCGACGATGACGCTATGACGATTGAAGAGACTGTGGTCGTCGGCTACGGCGTCCAGAAGAAGGTCAACCTGACCGGCGCCATCACGGCCGTCGAGAGCAAGCAGCTCGAGAACCGAAGCGCTCACAACCTCACCACGATGCTTCAGGGTTCCGTCCCTGGCCTGAACATCAGCACCTCTGCAGGTAACCCCGGTGCGACCGGAAGCCTGAACATCCGAGGCTATACCTCCATCAACGGCGGTGACCCCCTGGTACTCATCGACGGCATCGAAGGAAGCATCAACCGAATCAACCCACAGGACGTCGAGTCCATCTCCGTCATTAAGGATGCCTCTTCCGCAGCTGTTTACGGAGCCCGCGCAGCCTACGGTGTGATTCTCGTCACTACCAAGAGCGGCTCAGAAAAGAACAAGGCCACTGTCCGTTACAGCGGTCGCTGGGGCGTTGAGATGCCGACCACATCCACTGACTGGGAAACCACCGGCTACTGGTCCGTCTACACCATCAACAAGTTCTGGTACGAGAGCAAGGGTTCCAACTACGTAAATTACACCGCCGAGGACATGCGAGAGCTCCTCGCCCGCGTCAACGACAAGGTCGAGAATCCCGAGCGCCCCTGGGTCGTCACCAAGGACGGCAAGTACAAGTACTACGCCAACACCGACTGGTGGCACACGATGTACAACGACGTGCATCCCACAACAAACCACAGCGTGAGCGTCAGCGGCGGCAACAAGGCCGTCAAGTACTACCTCTCCGGCCAGTATGACCGCCAGGAAGGTATGGTGAAGGTCCGCCCCGACGTGTACGAGAAGTACAACCTCAGGGCCAAAATTGACGGCCGCATCAACAAGTATGCGCGCATCAGCAACAACACCAACTTCTTCGTCGGCACCTACGATTTCCCCGGACTCGCCGACATTCAGGACTCCTTCGCCTACGGTGACCGCCACTCCCCTGCCTGCTTCCCTGCACAGAACCCCGACGGCACCTGGCTCTACTTCGTGGACGCCCTCGGCTACCGCGTCAACAACGGACGCCAGTGGGCCTATGCCAGCAGCAACCTCAACATAGAGAAGAGGACTGACTTCGCGAACACGACTGAACTCACCATCACTCCGTTCACGGGCCTCACCCTAAAGGCGAACTACAGCTACCGTACCTACATCAACCACGACACCCACAGGCGCAACCTGATTGAGTATTCACAGGTACCTGGTGTCGTAGTCACATACAACAACGGCGGCGCTTTCGACAACTACATGACGGAGAAGAATTCCGAGAACATCCGCCAGACCATCAATGTGTACGGCACCTACGAGCACACCTGGGCCGATGCCCATAATTTCAAGGTGATGGCCGGTTTCAACTACGACGACTACCACTACAAGGATGTCTGGTCCAAAGGCTACGACCTCATCACCACCGAGCTTTCCGATCTGGACCTCATCTCCACGACTAATTATACTAATGATTTACAGAATGCGCTCGCGCGGCTGGAAAACTCCAACCTCTCTGATGCGGACAAGAAACTGATTTCTGAACACGTCACAGGACGCGTTCCTGAAGTGAACGGCGGCCAGACAGCATGGAGAACCGCCGGTTTCTTCGGCCGTATCAACTACGACTACAAGGGCCGCTACCTGTTTGAGACCTCCGCACGCTACGACGGATCTTCCCGTTTTGCAGCCGGACACAAATGGGGATTCTTCCCTTCGGTCTCAGTGGGCTGGCGTATCAGCGAAGAGCCTTTCTTCTCCCCTGTCAAGCACATCGTCAACAACCTCAAGATCCGTGCGTCTTACGGAACCCTCGGCAACCAGAACGTCGATAACTACTCCTACATGCGCCTGATCAATTTCAAGACCTTCAGCGCATTCAACTTCGGCGACGGCGTGATGGCCCGCTACACAAACGTGGATGCCCCTGTTGCTTCCGACAAGACCTGGGAGACTTCCAAGCAGACCAACATAGGCCTCGACCTAGCGATGTGGGGCAACAAGCTGGAATTCACAGCTGAAGCCTACATCCGCGACACCGTGGGAATGCTCACCGACGGTATGGACCTGCCTTCAGTATACGGTGCCTCCGTGCCGCAGATGAATGCCGCAGACCTCCGCACCAAGGGTTATGAACTCTCTCTCAGCTGGAGGGATTCCTTCAAGATCGGCAGCCAGACCTTCGAGTATTTCTTCAAGCCCACCCTCAGCGAATACCGATCCAACATCACGAAGTTCAACAACGAGACCAAGCTCCTCTCCAACTACTACGAGGGCATGGAACTCGGTGAAATCTGGGGCTTCCACGTTGAAGGTCTCTTCGCTTCCGATGCCGAAGCCCAGGAATACACCAGCAGGATCGACCAGTCCTACTGCAACGCCAACCTCAACGGCGGCTGGAAGGCCGGTGACCTCAAGTATGCCGACCTTGACGATGACAAGACCATTGGAATCGGCAAGAACACCCTGACTGAGCACGGCGACCGTATCTATCTCGGTAACTCCCTGCCCCGCCTGCACTACGGTTTCCAGACCGGTTTCTCCATCGCAGGCTTCGACGTGAGCGTGTTCTTTGAAGGTACCGGCGACCATTACTGGTATCCCGCCCGCTACAACTTCGATTTCTGGGGTCCCTACTCTCTCGGTTATCCTGCCTTCCTCGCGAAGAACTTCCTCGACAACTGCTGGTCTGAAGACAACCCCAACGCCTACTTCCCGAGGCCTCGTTCCAACGTTGCATCCAACGGTGGCGGCGAACTCGGACGCGTGAACGACCGCTACATCCAGAACATCCGTTACCTGCGCTTCAAGAACCTGACCGTAGGTTACGAACTGCCCAAGAAGCTCATATCCCACGTCGGCCTGGAAGGCCTCAGGGTTTACTTCTCCGGCGAGAACCTGGCGTACTGGTCCCCTATTACCAAAGTGACCGACCATCTGGATCCGGAGAGTTGCTTCAACCGCGGCGGCGACCCTGTCGACGATTTGAACAACACCGCATATCCATGGCAGAAGACTTTCATGTTTGGCGTTGATATCACTTTCTAAAATGAGACAGTTATGAAAAAGTGCATAATTATACTGGCCCTCGCATCCCTGGCTTTCGTCTCCTGTAAACTCGATGACGTCCTGACCCTGGTGCCCGAGTCCAAGATCACGCCCGATTCTTATTTCAAGACCAGAGAAGACTTGCAGCTCTTCTCCAACTCCTTCTATAACAACCTTCTCGACAAGGAGCCTTTCGCAAGGGAGAGCGACCTGTTCGTGAAGATGAATCCTTCCGACCTCATCCGCGGCGGCAACGACCGCACCGTTCCTGCTACGGGCGGTGGCTGGGGAGCCGGCACTGGCGCCTGGGGCGACCTTCGCAAGATGAACACCCTCCTCGGCAACATCCACAACTGCGAGGACGAAGCGGCCGTCAAGGAATACACCGCCCTGGTGAAGTTCTGGCGTGCATACTTCTACGCCAACATGGTCCGCAAGTTCGGAGATGTGCCATGGTACGACGTTGAGCTCGGTTCTGCAGACGAGGCTCTCTACAATCCCCGCGACAGCCGTGAGACCATACTCCAGCACATGATCGCCGATGTGGACGAAGCCATTGAGAACCTGCCTGACAAGGCTGCTGCTCCCCAGACTTCATACCGCGTCAACAAATACACGGCAATGTTCCTGAAGGCTCAGTTCTGCCTCTTCGAGGGCACGTTCAGGAAGTACCACAGTTCCCCCGCCCCGTTCGAGACCTCCTATACTGCAGCCGACGGCTCCACCCACGACTACCAGTATTATCTCAACCAGGCGGCTGATGCTGCCAAGTTGCTGATGGACACCAACGCCTACAAGCTCTACAGCACAGGAAAGAAGGACAGCGATTACCTGACCCTTTTCAACTCCAGCAATGCCAATCCCGACGAGATCATCCTCGCTGTCAACTATGACAAAGGTCTCAAGATCAAGCACGACTGCGGACGCGACATCACCAACCAGACTTCCGCGCGCTACGGCATGACCAAGAAACTCGTCGACATGTACCTGATGAGCGACGGTTCACGTTTCACCGACAAGCCCGGCTGGAACGTGATGCCTTTTGCCGAAGAAGTCGCCGACCGCGATCCCCGTCTCGCCCAGACCATCCGCACTCCCGGCTACAGCTGGAAGAAGCCCGGCACAAGCAAGGACGGCCCTGAGTTCGCCTACTGCCAGACCGGCTACCAGACCATCAAGTACATCCAGTCCTATGACCTGAAGCCGTATTCCACCGACAACTCAGACAATGACATGCCTGTGTTCCGTTATGCGGAAGCCCTGCTCACCTATGCAGAGGCAAAGGCTGAACTCGGGACCCTCACCCAGGACGACCTTGACATCTCCATCAACAAGATCCGCGACCGCGTGGGCATGCCTCATCTTGACATGGCCGCCGCCAACGCCAACCCTGATCCTTACCTGATGTCAGCAGAGACCGGCTATCCAAACGTCTCCGGAGGCAACAAGGGCGTCATCCTCGAGATACGCCGCGAAAGAGCAATCGAGCTCTTCCAGGAAGGCTACGGCCGCTATTTCGACCTTATGCGCTGGAAAGCCGGCTACTGTCTCAACCAGCCGTTCTACGGCATGTACATCCCCGGCCCCGGCACCTATGACTTCGGTGACGACAGCAAGTATACCTTCTACACCGGAAGTTCGAACGCAAGCGGCACCAGATTCATGATTTACGATCCTTCGACCGGCATTGAGACCTCCAACGACGAGATCTTCTACCTGATAGATCCCAACACCGGCCAGCTGGCGACCTCCGGCGTGCGTGATGCCCTCCACAGCATTACCCACGTCTTCGATGAGAGCAAGCACTATTTCTACCCCATCCCGGAGAATGAGCTTCTGCTGAACGAGAATCTTGTGCAGAACCCTAACTGGAAATAGAAAATGAACACAATAAGCAAAATAATTAAAGTATCCGCCCTGGCGGCCGCCTGCGCCCTCCTGTTTGCATCCTGCAACAAGGAGCCCCAGGAGAAAGTCGCCAAGGCAGTGCTCGGAGATCAGTCAATAATGACATTCGCCGCCAAGAATCCGGCGGCCCAGACTGTCACCGTCTATTCCGACGGTCCCTGGCACACCACCGCCCCCGACTGGATCTCCGTTGATCCCAACACCGGCGACGGCGTCGTGACCGTGACCGTGACTGCCCAGGAAAATGTCGATGCCGGCGGAATGCTCGAGCCCCGCAAGGACACGCTCATCATTTCCGGCAAGACCCTGGCCAGCCGCCTCCTCATCTTCGTGAGCCAGGAAGGCGACGCCTACCGCAACGCCCAGCACCTGACCCTCGACAAGGTAGCCGCCCTCGCTGACGGCAAGTCCTTCATACTAGACGAAGCCACCGTCGCAGCCGTCACCTCCGCCGGCTACGTAGTCAACAGCGGCTCCACCAACGTCTATGTCAAGGACTCCAACAGCCCCAAGATCGGCGACAAGGTATCCATAAAGGGAATCAAGGGCAGCAGCAACAATCTGCCTGCAATAACCACTGTAGATGACTTCAAGGTTCTGTCTTCCGGCACCTTCACCTATCCCGAGCCCAGGAACATCACCGATGAAATCGCCACTTTCAAGGGCGACGCGATGGATTATATCACCGTGAACGGTATGGTCAAGGGCGGCAACCTGATCGTCACCGCCAACGACATTGAATACTCCGTCAAGCAGTTGGACTGCCCTGCCGACCTGAGCATCTCCAAGCTCAACGGCAACAAGGTCCAGCTCACCGGCTACTGCGGCGGCCTCCTCGGCGCCAACCTGTTCGGCATCCTGACCACCGTCCTTAAGGACAACGGCCCTGCCGTCGTGCCGAGACCCGATAAGCTTCTCTATGCCAAGTGGCGCTTCACCGCTACGACCATGACCGCCTACCAGGACTTCTTCGGAGGCACTGGCGGCAAGCTTGACACGGCTCCGGGCAACGGCGGCCTGTACGTTCCTTCCAACGTCGAGGGTAACGGCAAGATCGAGTACTACCAGGTTGACAAGAGCGAGATCGACATCAACAACAAGGCGTCCCGTATCATCGGCAGCACCGGCCATCCTTACGTGACCGGCGCATGGCCCGGCGACTACTGGCTCTTCTCCGCTACCGACAACTACGAGTACCCGGCCGGCACCAACCTCCACATCAAGTTCATGACCCGCGTGTCCGCAACCGGACAGAGGTACTGGATGCTCGAGTACTTCGACGGCAACGACTGGCAGCCGGCCGAAGAGTATCCCGTCTCCACCGAGACCGAATCCGGCACCAACGCAAGGTACAACTTCCAGGAGCCCACTTCCAACATCGTGGTCGAGTGCGCATGGAAGCTTGCAGCTCCTTGCCGTGAGCCTATGTTCAGGATGCGCTGCGTGGCAAATGCCCAGGCCAACGACAAGGGTCCTCTCGCCAATCCTAACGGAGGCACCTGCCGTATCTCCGACAACGGCGACGAGGGCGAGGATGCAGGTCCCGTGTTCGAGGTGACCGACGCTCCCGCCGGTGGCGGTGGCGGCGGTGGCGGCACTGCCGGCGTGACCGTATTCGAAGACGATTTCGAGTGGGTTGAGCCCTGGGCTACCGCCGCTAATGCCGGCGATGCCGTAGCCACCAACAACCCCAGCGCTACAGCCCCCAACGTTTTCACTACCACTACCTGCGAAGGATTTTTGAATGAATTCTCGTCAAGAGGATATGGATACTATGAAGGCAAACAGGGTATGGAATGGACTGACGTGACTGCCGAGAACATCCCCGCCAAGGTACTGTACCTCCAGAAGAATTACCTCAAATTCGGCAAGAGCGACTGGAATTCCGGAATCACGCTGCCGGCCTTGAGCTCCTTGTCTTCCAAGGCCAATGTCGCTCTCGATTTCGATTGGTGCTGGCAGGTTACCGGAGGCTTCAAGCCCGACCTGATGACCATTACCGTGGAAATTGTGGGTAACGGTGTCTGTGCTGATAACAACGATTCTTTGAGTCCTCATATTCAGTCTGCACAGAGCCAGGTTGATGGCGAGAGCAAGATCGAGTGGCAGCACGCCTCGATAACCCTCAATGGAGTCGACTCAGGCACCCGCATCAAGATTCGTCCCACCAACTACGATCCTTATGTGGAGAACCCCGCCCGCGGCCAGAACCGCTGGTATCTCGACAACATCAAAGTCGTGACCAAGTAGAGGCCACGACATACGAAAAAGAAGGAACTGAAATAGCTCAGTTCCTTCTTTTTTATAAAAAAGCCGTCAGCCGAACAGTCAGAAAATTGTCTGGCTCGAAAGATTTGGGCTCCGGTCCGGTTCGGGGATCCTGTCTTGCAGGCCTGCCTTCCGCGGTCCGAGTTAACCCGGTAAGTGAAAAACTTGATGTTTTCTCCTCTTGGGCCTGACGGCTTAAGCCTTATTTCAATTTGGCCAGGTAGGCCTCCACGTCATCCTGGAGGGCTTTGGCCTCGGCGCCGAGCTGCTGCATCTTCTTCTGGCAGGCTATGCGGTTGACCGTCTCGTTGAGCGTGACAATTATCAGTTTGTCGAGAGGGGTCTTGTCGGGGTATTTGGCGTCGTAGGAATTGTATTTGCGGTTGATTTCATCCGCGGCGAGACGCATCGCTTCCTCCATCTCCGGCGAAGTGGCGACCATCGGGTATTCATTTCCCGCAATTTTGAGTTTGATGTTCTGTGCCATTTCTATTTCTCAAGGAGTTTGATGCAACGGTCGATTTCACGGATGAGTTTGGTGATACGCTCCTTTGCGAGAGCGGGATCGCCTGTGCCGGAAAAGGCATACTGAAGTTTCAGGTTGTCGATCTGGCCGTCAAGGTCAGTGATCTTTTCCTTGTAGGCGGCCACGTCGGCCTTGCTGCGGTCCAGTTCGGCCTGCAGGGCATCTGCGCGCTGCTTTTCCGTCTCATAGAGGGAAATCAGCTTCTCGATATTCGATTTAATGTCTTCCAGCATCGGAACAAATATAGTAATTATTATCGATTTTTCAATCGTTTTGTTTTCGACAGTCCCCTGTCCCCCAGAGCCCTTTTTACTTGGATTGTGTTACGACAGTACCCTGTGCCCCCAGAGCCCTTTTTACTTGGTTTTATGGGCTCTGGGGGCACAGGGTACTGTCGGTCACTCCACCATAATAAAATGTACGTTGCAGTTACTGGCGAAGAGGGCGTCGGAGGGGCTGTCGCCGACCATAAGAGTGCGGGAAGGGTTGACTGACGGGTGGTCGGAGAGAATCTGGTCGAAGAGGCCGCGGTTGGGCTTGCGGCAAGGATCGGAGTCGTAGACGGCAGTGCAGACATAGATGCCGTCGATGCGGCCGCCGGATGCCGAAATCTCCTTCGTCATCCACTCGTGGATGCCCTCCAGGGCCTCCCTGCTCATCACTCCCCTGCCTACTCCGCGCTGGTTGGTGACTATGAATATATGCCGGAATCTGGATGCCGCCTCCCGTAAAGCGTCTTTTATTCCCAGCCTCCATTCGAATTCATCGATCGTCTTGACATAGTCGCCGGGGCGAAGGACATTGATTACGCCGTCCCTGTCAAGCAGGAGAGTGTCGTGGCCGGCGAGGAGCAGCCACGGCGCATTGCAGGCGCGGGCATAGTCGTCCGGGATGCCGATGTCTATGAAATAGCCGTCCTGCACGAGGCCACTGAGATTGCCGGCTACGCACTGCGGCTCAAGTACGTCTTTTTCGAAGGAGAACTTTTCCGGCAGGCCGCCGAAGATTCCGGAATCACGGTCAAGGGCGTAGACCCCGCCGTTGATAAGGCCGTCGGCGCAGTGCTGCTTCTCACGGAAGGCAGTGACCGTTCCGTCCGGGGCAAGTTCCACTCTGCCGTAACGGTCGAAGTCATGCATGGGCTTAAGCGCCACTGCAATTGGTTTGCCGCATTCCCGACGGAACTCCATGAGCCGCTCCAGGTCGGCGTCATACCAGGTGTCACCGTTCAGCACTATGACCTCCGGACTCCTGGCCAGCGATGCCGCCAGCTTTATCCCTCCGCCGGTGCCAAGCGGCTGATCTTCAACGGCAAAGCAGAATTCAAAGGGGTATTCGGAAGAGTGTTCCGCCACCCACTTTTCTATCACTTCCCGCAGGTAGCCGACGCTGAGGATTACCCTGTCCACATAGAACCGCCTCAATCCCTCCAGCAAATACCATAGGAACGGCTTCCCCGCCACGGGAGCCATACACTTGGGAACTTCGCTGACCACGCTGCGAAGGCGGGTCCCCAGTCCTCCTGCAAGTATAATAACTTCCATTACCGGCCGAAGAAGTGCTTTTCCACCATGAGGCAGAGGCAGTGATAGACCGGAAGGTGGAGTTCCTGGATCTTGAACGTTTCAGACTCGGGGACCTTGACACAGATGTCGCAGAACTCTTCAAGCCTGTTGGGACGATTACCCGTGAGGCCGATAACCTTGAGGCCGCGTGACCTGGCGGCGACGGCGGCATACAGGACATTACGGCTGTTGCCGGATGTGCTGATGCCGAGGAACACGTCCCCGGGACGGCCGTAACCGTTGACCTGCTGGGCAAAGCCGAGAAGGGGCTCGCAGTCGTTGATACAGGCCGTACTCAGGGCGCTGTGGCCGTCGAGGGCAATAGCCGGCAGAGCACCGTGCAGGTTGTCCCGCAGTACGGCTCCCAACTCCGGATCCACGGCAACAAGCGCATCCCCGTAACCCTCCGGCAGGCTTTTGCGGATTACGAATGACTTCATCAGCTCACCGACTATATGCTCGGCGTCCGCCGCACTGCCGCCGTTACCGGCGATGAGCAGTTTACCTCCGGCCTCATAGCATCCGACAAGGGCCTGTGCAGCATCCCAAATCTGGCTGCGGCAGGCTTCAAGCTGCGGATAGCGCTCAATCAATGAATCAAGTATAGCTTTCATTTTTCCTCATTCTCAGAATCAAATATCTTCCATCCGTGGGCTCCCCCGTCGGTGAACAGGAAAGGCAATATATAGCCGTCCAGGGTGCCCAGGGCATCTTCCACCTGCTTCTTCAGTGCCGGTTCGACGAAGAAAATGATGAAACCGCCGCCACCGGCGCCGCTCACCTTTCCGGCCTTGGCCCCGGCCGCAATGGCCACTTCCATCGCCTGCTGGATACTGTCGTTCGTAATGCCTTTCGCAAGCTTCTTCTTGTGCTCCCAGCTGCTTTCCATTAAGGCGGCGAATTCATGCATGTCGCCCTTCAGCAATGCAGCCTTCATGTCAATTGCACTCTGCTTGATGCGATGCATGGCCTCTATAGTCTCCTGGTTGCCGGACGAAGTGTTCTTACGTTCCTCGTCGATGATGCGGGCGCTGCTGCGTGACTTGCCTGTGTAGTACAGCAGCAGGCTGGCTTCCAGCTCGTCGCTGATCCAGCGCTTGACCTTCAACGGGTTCACTATCACGCTGTCGTCAGGCAGGAACTCTATGAAGTTGAAGCCGCCGAACGCCGCAGCATACTGGTCCTGCTTGCCGCCGGAGAGTCCGAGGTCCTTGCGTTCGATTTCATAGGCAAGGCGGGCGATTTCATAGTCGCCCATTGGCAGGGAATACCATTCAACGAAGGCTTTGAGGATGCACACCACCATGGTGCTGGAGGTACCTAGTCCGGAACCGGCTGGAGCGTCATTGTAGGTAGTGATACGGAAAGGCCTGGGAGTGATGCCGAAATCCCGCACCACACGGTTGTATACGCCCTTTATCAGGTCCGCTTCGCCATCCACGGGAAGCTCCGGCCCGAGCGGGAATGAACGATTGCAGGAAGCGTCGTAGGAATTAATCGTGATCAATCCGTCACGGGTCTCCTCAATGGTGCAATAGGCGTAGAGATTGATGGTGACGTTGAGCACCAGGCCGCCATACATGTCGCTGTAGGGCGACACGTCGCTTCCGCCGCCAGCCAGTCCGAGGCGCAACGGTGCTTTGCTCCTGATAATCATCTGCCTTTGTATAAATAATTATGCTTGCGGCGCCAGAAATACTGCCACAGTATAAAGAAGGGCATCCAGAACACCTCCGAAGGATAATGGACAAAAAAGCGCAGGGACCTTCCGACTTTCCTGCGGCCGTGGGCCACCAGGCCCTCCCCCTTTGCGTGGGCATTGCGGGGGTCATATCGGCCGAAATTGCCGGAAATGAGTATCTCATCAAGCAGGAACGCGCCTTCCTTTGCATCAGGCTCAAACAGCAAAAGTCTGTCCTCAATAGCGAACACTTCCTTAATCACCCACATCACGGCAGCCGCAAACCCATGCATCTTCAGATGCTTTAGATCTGCACGCACCTTTTCCCGCTGCCCGTCGTCGAGATTCCGGAGCACGTAATAGTAATCAAGCAACTGGCGCAGGCCGACACCTTCCTCAAGCACATGACGGTAGACATGTATCAGCATGTACACGGCGTCAAACTGGGCGGTGGTCACACAGAATCCGAGCTGCTCGTTGAAATTGGAGAACTGCCCCTCCGCATTCGCGGCGAACCATTTCTGGAGGCGCCGGTTGGCTCCGGGAGCGTTCATCCAGGTCGGGGTGAAATGTACCTCAACACCCATCTTGGGAATCAAATCTGCGTCCAGGTGGTGGTAGACTATTTTTTTTACAGGGCACAAGCCGCGGAAGTAGTCAACTATCGCCTGTCTGTCGCCTTCAAGCCACAGATCAATGTCGCCGCTCTGGCGGAGAGTCGGGTCGGGATAGCGGAGCGCCGCTGACTGGCCTTTGAGCTGGCAGCTGCGGAAACCGTCGGCCAGGAATTTGTCGTAAAGCGACCTGGCCATTTTAATCTGAGCCTCGTTCCTCTTTGCTATCTTTTCCGCCATCATCGCCCAGCGAGAATATACGCTCAGGGGGATTTCCAGCACGTCGTGAAGTTCATCAATTGCAGGAAAGGTGACGCCGAGCAGGTTGTGCCTGCCCGTGATTCTAAGAAGATCTTCCCACTCATCACGGGATGCAGGAGTCTCCGAAAGGGAATCCCTGCAGCCTATGGCCATTTGGATCAAGTCAAAAAAAGCATTCATATTAATAGGCTTGCTTGTCCCCACCAAGAATCTGCGCTATTGTCTTAAGCAATATCTTCAAGTCGAGACCGAGCGTCCAGTGCTCAATGTACCAAATGTCGTAGCGCACGCGGTCGGCCATGGCTTCAGTGGTCTTGGTCTCGCCGCGGCAGCCGTTGACCTGAGCCCATCCGGTGAGGCCGGGCTTTACCATATGGCGCACCAGGTATTCGTCAACCAGCTTGGTGTACATTTCAGTGTGCAGTTCCATATGCGGGCGCGGACCGATGATGGACATGTCCCCTTTCAGCACGTTTATGAACTGCGGCAGCTCATCGATGGAGGTACGGCGAAGGAAATCGCCGAACTTGGTCTTGCGGGGATCATCCGCCGTCGCCTGCAGCTTGTCGGCGTCGGCGTTGACCTTCATCGAGCGGAACTTGTACATCGTGAATGGACGGCCCTTATAGCCCGTTCGCTTCTGCTTGAACAGTATGGGGCCAGGGGACGAAAGGGACGTACCGACAGCCACGAAGCACCACACGAAGGGGTAAATCAGTACCAGGAACAGCAGGCTCGCAACGATATCGAAGAAGCGTTTGATGAAAGCGTTGACCGGATTGGACAACGGCTCGTCGCGCAGCTTCACGACAGTCATCGGCCCCAGCTCGCTGAAGGTCATCGACCTGTGGAGGTAGCCGTCCATGTTGGGCACATAGTAGAAGTCGATGAACAGGTTCTCGCAGTTGCGGATGATTTCGTTCACCGTGGAACTCTTCAGGGCCGGATTCAGGCTGCAGTACAGCTGGTGAACCTTGTTGTTCTCAAGATACTCCTGAATGGCCTGCAGGTCTTCCCCGAAAGAAGCAACGAGCTTATAATCAGCAAATTCGGAGGAGTTTCGAAGAAGGTCTTCAAGGCGGCGAGCGTTCTCATTCTCCCCCACTATGACCACATGGACCTTGTTGCGGCCTCTCTTGCGTGCGGCAAGGATGAATGCACGGAACAAGAGGTGCCAGATACTGATGGCCGCCACCGCGAAAATGCCCTGGTAGAGATAGAAATGGCCGGCGAAACTGTAGAACAGTATGTTCACCGAAGCGGCAAGCACGCCGAGGGTAATCACGCACTGGTAAATCACCCTGAGTATCTGGTCCTTCCAGTTATATCCCCTGTCGTGGAGCCGCACGGGCACCAGCACCATTGCGATTATGAAACCGACAATAAGGAAGTACAGCGACCGTGGCCTGGCCAGCACATAATCCTCCGGAGCGGTGAATGAAAACCAGCTCAGCATCCATTCGAAAATGCCGATGTGGATGGCAAGGTCCACCAGCATCACAGGCACGCTGTAGAAGAAAAACTCCTTGGTGTAGAATGTTTTAGTGTTCATAGACTTCAAAAACTTGCCGGGCTATCCGGTCCCAGTCATACTTGGTCATATCGTATTCCGCTTCGCCTGGCGAGATCAGCATAGCATTGAGTTTTGTACGAAGCTCGGCTACGTCGCCGCAATGGAAGTAATTTTCAGGTGCCAGCCCGACTTCGAGGTTGGCGGGAATGTCACTGACTATCACCTTGCGCCTGTAGCTCATTGCCTCCAAGAGGGCTATAGGAAGCCCCTCGTGGGATGATGGCAGCACGTAGCAGGCAGCGTGGCTCAGGAGAGAATGCAGTTTGCGGCCGCGGATAAATCCGGTCAGCACGGCTCCGGAGGCTTTTGCATCAGACTTCAGTTTACGGGAATAGTCATCCTCAAAATCGGTATCGCCGGCAAGCACCAGCTTGTAGCCTTCCAGGCCCTTGCAGGCCTCAACCAAATCGTGGAGGCGTTTTTCCGGCACGAAACGGCACATACCCAGGATGTACTTACCCGGCTCGATTCCGAGCTCGGCAAAGTACTCGGGATAATCGCACACGTCAGGTGCCGGGACTCCGTTATAGATCAGGCTGACTCCCTCGGTGCGCCCGTACTTATCCTTGACTATGTTGCGGATAACGTCGGAAATGACAATCACCCGGTCGGCGTACCGGCAGCCCATGCGCTCCCCGAAACGGAGCATCATCTTTGCGGCGCGTCCCCATTTCTCCCGGTCGTAGTCAGGACCGTGGTGGGTGAACACCACCTTGAGGCCGCGCATCTTGGCGTACGGAGCGAGCATGGCCGGACCAATTGCATTGATGTGCACTATGTCGGCATGCTCCCGGGCTGCATAGTTGATGGCGCGGAACGTGTGGACTATGGCTTCGAAGGCCTTCTTCTTCGGCGAAGGCAAGTCCTTGAGCCTGACGCCGTTCCATTCTGTCAGACCGTCCGAAACATAGCTCGCGCGGCGCACAACCGTGACGTCGGCGCCCATGGCTGCCAGCCTCGGGCACAGTTCTTCGCAATGGGTTTCAACGCCACCCATCACGTTGGGGATCCCCCGGGTGCCGGTGACTACTACTTTCATTTCTTCAATCCGTCGTTTGCAACAGCACCCAGATCGCATGTGGACAAAGCATCGAGTTGTTCCTTAGTCACTTTGCCATCGCGGTAGTCGCGTACCGCCGGGATCTCATACATTGAGTATTTCTTGCCCGGGCGCAGTTTGTGGGTAAGCACCCACCAGGCTGGATTCCAGATGTATTTGTGCATCGCAGGGCTCACGGAGCCTATCATCCAGCACTGGCGGTCGCAGTGGCGTACGGCAGTACGGACCTTCTCAGCTTCAGGTGAGTTCCACAGTTCATTCCAGCTCTGGCGGTTGAGGTTGCCCATGACCAGCTTGTCTTTTGTGCCGTTGCAGGGCATCACGTCGCCGTAGGGGTCGATGAAAAAGGTGTCGAAACTCATGTCGCAGGGCAGCAGGCGCGGCTGGCCGTAGATGTAATTGATAAGGCCGTGGTTGAAATAGGCGCGGAACCACTTCTTAGGGCTGTTGGACTTGAGGAGTTCGTTGACCAGGTTTTCGAAGTTCTGCGCCACCATTGGCCGGTCGTGGATGATGTTCTTCGCTTCGACGAAGTAGAAACTGTTGTGGAGGCTCGCCGTTGCGAACTCCATTCCCATCTCCTCGCTGATCTTGTAGAGCGGTACCAGGTCGGGCGCATTCTTGTCCTGCACCGTCATTCCGAAGCCGACGTCCTTCATGCCCATCTCGCGGAGCTTCTTAAGCGTCTGGTAGCCGCGCTGGAAGCCGTTCTCGAGGCCGCGAATCTCATTGTTGGTTTGTTCCAGGCCCTCGATGCTGATGCGTATGCCTATCTGCGGAAACTCTTTGCAGAGGTCGATGATGCGGTCGGTGAAATAGCCGTTAGTGCTTATGACAATACGGTCCGAGAGCTTGAACAGCTCGCGGACTATATCCTTGAGGTCCTCGCGGATGAAAGGCTCCCCTCCCGTGATGTTTGTGAAATACATCTTAGGAAGCTTCTTTACTGTCTCTACGCTGATTTCGTCTTCCGGCAACGACGGCGCCTTATACCGGTTGCACATCGTGCATCTCGCATTACAGCGATATGTCACGATGACCGTGCCGTTGAGTTTTTTGGATGCCATTATCTTTCTGCTCTGATGGGGTTATTGAGAAAATCGTCGTATGCGAGACGGATTCCGTCTTCGAGCTCGGTCTTGTAGGTCCAGCCGAGGGCCGTTGCCTTACTGACGTCAAGAAGTTTGCGGGGGGTGCCGTTGGGGCGGGAGGTATCCCACTTAACGGTCCCCTTGTAGCCCACGACTTTGGCGACAAGTTCCGTCAGTTCCTTGATGGTCAGCTCCTTGCCCGTACCTGCGTTGACGGTTTCGTTACCAGAATAGTTGTTCATAAGGAACACGCAGAGGTTAGCGAGGTCATCGACGTATAGGAACTCGCGCAGGGGGCTGCCGTCGCCCCAGCAGACCACTTCTTCCAATCCTGCCATCTTGGCCTCATGGAAGCGTCGGATCAGCGCCGGCAGCACATGGCTATGTTCAGGATGGTAGTTGTCGTTGGGGCCGTATAGGTTGGTCGGCATCACGCTGATGTAGTCAGTGCCGTACTGGCAGTTGAGGAACTCACAGTATTTCAGTCCGCTTATCTTGGCCAGCGCATAGGCCTCATTGGTCTTCTCCAGAGCACCCGTCAGAAGGCAGCTTTCCGGCATGGGCTGGGGGGCCATACGCGGATAAATACAGCTGCTGCCCAGAAACTCCAGTTTCCTGCATCCGTTCTTCCAGGCTGAATGTATCACATTCATTTCCAGGATCATATTGTCGTACATAAAGTCGGCGAGGGCATTCTGGTTTGCCACAATCCCTCCGACTTTTGCGGCTGCCAGAAAAACATACTCCGGCTTCTCTGCCGCAAAAAAAGCCTCAACAGCATCCTGCCGGCAGAGATCCAGCTCCTTGTGGGTGCGGGTAACAATATTGTCATACCCCTGGCGCTGCAGCTCGCGCACGATGGCGCTTCCGACCATACCGCGATGGCCGGCCACATATATCTTTGAATGCTTCTCCATCATTTCACGATACCTTTTTCCAGATACTCAGCAAGATTGGTACGCACCTTTGCAGCCGCGCCCTCGGCAGCGACCTTGGCCATGTCGTGCTCTACCATCAGTTTCACCAGCTGTTCGAAACTGGTCTTGGAAGGGTTCCAGCCAAGTTTTGCCCTGGCCTTTGTCGGATCACCCCAAAGATTCACGACATCCGTCGGACGGTAAAAATCAGGGCTAACCTCCACGAGGATCTTTCCAACCAATTCCTCTGGTCCGTCAACGCAGATTCCCTTCTCGTCCGCACCTTCGCCTTCGAACTTGAGTTCGATACCGACCTCCTTGAATGCAAGATAGCAGAAATCCCGTACGCTGTGCTGCACTCCGGTAGCGATGACGAAATCATCCGGCTCGGGCTGCTGGAGGATAAGCCACATACATTCTACATAATCCTTGGCATAACCCCAGTCGCGCAGGGAGCTCAGATTACCGAGATAAAGCTTATCCTGGTGCCCCTGCCTGATCCGTGATGCGGCGAGGGTGATCTTGCGGGTTACGAATGTCTCTCCCCTGCGCTCGCTTTCGTGGTTGAAGAGTATGCCGCTGCAGCAGAACATATTGTACGCTTCCCTATATTCCTTGACTATCCAGAAGCCGTAGAGTTTGGCAACTGCATACGGACTATAAGGGTGGAACGGAGTATTCTCATTCTGAGGGACTTCCTCCACCTTTCCGTAGAGCTCGGAAGTGGATGCCTGATACACGCGGCAGGTTGATTCAAGCCCGCACGCGCGCACTGCCTCCAGTATGCGGAGCACGCCCACGGCGTCCACGTCTGCTGTGAACTCAGGAGAATCGAAACTCACCTGAACGTGACTCTGGGCTGCCAGATTGTAAATCTCATCGGGGCGGACGGCGGCGACCACCTTCACTATCGACATGGAATCCCCCATGTCCGCGTAGTGCAGGTGGAAACGGGGTTTGCCCTCAAGATGGGCTATACGCTCGCGGAAATCCACCGAACTGCGGCGGATTATGCCGTGCACTTCATATCCTTTATCCAGCAGAAACTCGGAGAGGTAACTGCCGTCCTGACCGGTCACGCCGGTGATCAACGCTTTCTTATTCATTACTGTGTTTATTTCTGTGTATCAATTTATTAAGTGGTTCCATCAAAGCCTCTCGCTCCCTGACGTCCATTCCGAAAAACCATAGCGAGGCAAGCATAGCGACGCTGGTCAGGACCGCGCAGAGAACCAGCCTTGCAAAGCTTTCACCCATCAGAAGCGAAGGCAGCCATCCAACCAGCAGCATACAGACGGCAATTCCCAAAAGCGGCAGTACGCAGCCACGGACGTAATCACGCAGAGACAAACCACATAGTTTATGGGCATAAGCTACAATTACCACATTGCCGCCAAGTCCCCACACCACTATCATCGGAAGGTAGAGCCAAACGGGGCCGCCTCCGCTCCTGAAAGCAATATAAGTGAGCAACACCGGGGCGGCATTCATCACGCTCTTCCAGATGGCATACCATTTTATTTGCCCTTGGGCATATACGGCGGTCGCCGCACTTCCGGCCGTCTGCACTATGATGGTCTGTACCAACTGAAGGATGCAGAACAGTACGGTCCATTCCGGTACATCCTTCAGCCAGATATGAAGCACATATGGCATTTCTATCATACATGGAATGGAGAAGAACATAATCAACAATGCGGAGAACTTGCAGCCGGACACCGTGAAACGGTTCATCGATTCAAGCTCATTGGAGCCGGCTTTCTTCACGATTACCGGGTTCAGCGCCTTCATCATATTGGCGGAGAAACTGGACATATAGCCGTTGAGCTGCTGGGCTATACCCTGTGCCGCATTCAGGACGGTGCCGAAGAAATGGTTGAGCACTATGCCGATACCCTGAGCGGAGAAGAGACTGGAAATGGCCGTAAGGAAATTCCATCCTGAAAAAGTCAGGATTCCCTTTACTTTAGAAGCATCCCAGTAACGCCTTGGAGCTATGATGCATTCTTCATAATGCCTGTGGCAGTAGAATTTCATTATGGACAAGGTGACCAGAGGAATCATGGCCATCAGAACGCCGTACATTATCAACTTGTCCCTTGAAGTATAGACGCAACAGAAAGCTATTCCCAGTTTAAGCAAGGCCTCGAACACCCCGAGCACGGAATAGTACAGCATATTCTCGTGGGCATTCATCACGGCGTCGTATGGCACGTTTATGATTGTCAGGAAAGTACTGACTATCAAACTGTAATATACGACCTTCGCGGCGCCGATGCGTTCCGGCGCTATGTTCAGTATCCCGTGAAACAGAGGATACATCACGCCTAAAAGAAGCAGCACCGTGACCAGGCCGATAACCAGATGCAGAACTATGCTTATGTTGAAGATCTTCTTGCTCTCTTCGATATCTCCTGCGCCAAGGGAGTAAGAAGTAAAACGCTGTGTGGCATTGACCAGCGTGGAATTCAGGAACCCCAGCATGGCAATGGCGCCGCCCACGATATTGAAGATGCCGAAATCAGACGCCCCCAGCGATGTCAGCACGAGACGGGTCGTGTACAGCGAGATGAACAAGTTTATGCCCATCCTGATGTACAGGAAGCCGGAATTCTTCATTATGCGGGTGGCGGTGGACATGCTATCTCCAGTATGCTTTGAAAAGATGGTGTGTCTGCTGTTTGTCTGCCGGCGGCATCTTCATATAGTCGCCGTAGAGCCTTGTCAGGTATGTATCATAGTTTGACGGCACCGGGAAATGCCGGCCTTCGAATTCCGCCTCGATAACAGGGAAATAGTCCGCTGACACGTTGACTTCCCTTATCCCATAATGGTGTATGCTGGAAATGGCCCAGTGTTTAGTGCCGGCAGTTTCATATTTGCGTGCCAGACGGCAGAAAGACGCCACGGCTTTGTCCATGTTCATTATCCCAGTCCATTCAAATACGGCGCGGACGGCTCTGGCCAATGCAGGTTTCAGGCCTTTTTCCCTCTTGGGAAACAAGAAGAAAGCGCGTCTGTCTTCAATCCGGGCTATGCTGTCGAAAAATGCCTTCTGGCCGGCTTCATCGTCCGGGACGAAGTCGATGGGGAAAAGGTCCACGTCCACATATCCTTCCTTGAACCGGTCCCTGTAGCCGCCTTGATACTTTACCGTACGTTTGTCCGTGACTTTGGCATAGGCAAAAGGATAGTCCTTTGTGCGTCCCGGAGCATCAAGACCGAAGCGGGGATCTTCTGGAAATGCCCGCAGGAAACGTTCATAGTCGGCCCTGGGCATCATGATGTCAATATCGTCATCCCAAGGGATAAAACCTTTGTGGCGGAAAGCTCCGAGCATCGTGCCGCCGCACAGAAAATAACAAATCTCATTAGTCCTGCAGAATTCATCCACGAACAAAAGGATATCGAAGGTTATTCTTTTAAGGTCCTGGTCGTTTATCGGAATCATATTCTTTTCATTCATAAGCCCTCACGTTATTCAGGCCAATAAACTCCAACGGCCTGTCGGTCTCGATCACATCCGGGTGGGAATCCACAAGATACTGATAGTATTCCATGCGCATGGAACTCAGATAAGTATCCTGCTCGTTGACAGTGGATACCATGCAGCGTATTCCGTGGCTGCGTATCTTGGAATAAAGATGAACCATATCCTCCTGTGGCGATGCCGCCTGCACATATGCCACAACTATATGATCCAGCAGGCCCTGGTCCATATATGCGTTGAACAATTCCTCCGTGCCTATGAACGCAGAGAATAACGCATCGTTCTTGTATTTCAAGACTTCAAGCGCCTGTGCGGGATACTGAACCGTGAAAATGCAGTTGTCTGCACCGTGTTTCTCCAGAATGCCGGCAATTATTTCAACCGGCACGTCCTTACGGTCCAGGTTCAGGATGACCTTACCCTTGCTCCATTCCAGCACGGAATCGAAAGTGGGGACATGGAAACGCGTGAGCTTGCCACTGCGGTCCCTGAGCCTGAGATGGGCTAACTGATCATAGCTGAGAGTGGACAGCAGGCCGGTGCCGTCAGTGCTGCGCGAGATGTCCTCGTCGTGCATGAGCACCACCACACTGTCCTTTGTGAAACGGGGATCCACTTCATAGTACACAGGCATACGGCTGCTTATTTTCATGAAGGACTCAAGGCAATTCTCAGGGTAGCCCTCCATGCATCCGCCCCTATGCCCGCTGATGATAATATCATCGGACTCAAGAGAAAAGAAATCACGGATACTTGTATAGGACGGACTGTGGCCAGGCTCCTCCTGGATACCCCTACAACCCAGAACGGCCAGGGCCGCCAGAAGCATAACCAAGCAGTTCCCAGTATCTCTGAAGAATCGCAAGATCCTCATAATTAGTCAGTTTCATATTGGAATACTCCCCCTCTACCACATAGACAGGAACATCGGGAAGATATCGCACGACCACCCCGCAGTCGTCCGTCGTCCTGAAGTCGGGATCCTGCAGCGCCAGTTCATAAGCCCTGCGAATGACGGAGCGTCTGAAGCACTGGGGCGTCTGACCGTTCCTCAACAAGGGACGGTACGGGATTGAAGATATACAATTGTCGTCACCCACCTGTATTATAGTATCCACGGTCTTTACCGCAACATCCACTGCATCATAGCTCTTCAATGCCTCCACACAGTCATTCAGGATGCGCTCGCTGACGAAAGGCCGCACAGCATCATGAAAAATCAACTTGTCATCTTCGTCATATACCTCTATTGCGGACAGGCTGGAATGATAGCGCTCTTTCCCTCCAGGAAGTATTCTTTTCACTTTGGTGTAGCCGTTCCGTGCTACGATATCCTCGCACCAGCCGATATAGTCGGCACGCGTGACAATCGCGACCTCATCTATGAGAGCATGTTTCTCAAAAGCGTCAATGGTGTATTCGATCAATGCCCGTCCCTCGATTTCAAGGAACTGCTTCGGCTTGTCGGAGCCAAAGCGGACGCCGGATCCACCGGCCAGAATCACTCCTACGTTCTTTGCCATATTCAATTGTTGTCGTTGCGGAAAGTGTTACGGATGGTCACCGCCTCGTCACCGGCCGACAGGCGGGAGGGCCTGTCCCTGAATGCCTCCGGAAGCTTGTTCCTGAGTATCCGGACCTGAGTAAGATCCAGGGAAGGGACATCGCTGCCTGTCTCCGGATCCTTTACATTGTCGCAAATGACGGCATAGGGAGGAAGGTCTCCCGGACCGGAGAATGAGTTGTCAGTCACACGGACATCGACGGATGAAGAAACATTGACCGCCCCGCTGGAAGGACGTCCGGCAATGGTTACCGTGTTTCCTCTGAACACCACGTCACGGCTGTGCCTTATATCCACGGCACCGCGCCCGTCAGCCCTGGCGACACAAGTGATTTCATTGTTGCGCACCACTATGTGTTCGTTTATGCCCTTGTCCACGGTATAGAATTCCTGGGATATCTCGAAACCTTTCTTAGTACCTTCAAGATGGTTGCGTCGGACCTTCAGGCGGGTGCATCCTATTGAGAGGAATGTGCCTGCAGCCCCTGTGCTGACATTGTCGGTAACGGTGATTCCGTCCGACCACATCAGCAATATTCCCCAGTCACCGCAGCCTGAAATCGTGTTCGAGCGTATGACTCCGTTACGGCAACGGTGAACGGTGGTGTGGGTATTGTCACCCAGCCGTCCCTCAACCTCTATCCCTATGCATTGAGGATCGAAGATCACATTGTTCTCGACTACGAAATCAGAACAGTGGGCGTGCACAAGGATGCCGTCGTAACGGGTGTTGTAGACTATATTGTCATGTATCTTGAAATTGCGGGGAGAATTCTCATACGACGCATCGGAAATGGATCCGTTGCAGGCTACATGGATTCCGTAGAACATGTTCTGGCCGTCCGTATCCTTTTCCGAATTGAAATAACAGCGTGCGACCTCAAAGCCGCTGCAGTCGCCCATGATGTCAAAACTGGCAAAGCGTCCGGCCTTGCCGAACACGGACAGGCCGGTGACGGAAAACTTATGGCAATCCAGAATCAACAACCTGCGGCACTCCAGCACGCAGCCGGGCTGACCTGCCAGCTCGAAATTGGAGGCGCCCTTTAGGACGATATCCCTGTCTATCTCCAGGCTTATGCCGGGAAGCACCAGCCGCTTTCCGGAAATGTCGCCAAATGCCTTCGTGAAGGTCTGGAACACGGCATCCGGAGTATCAATCGGGCCATAGTCTTCAAGCCTGACACTCTTCAGGCCAGCCGCCTTGAAGCAAGATACGGAAAGGAGGCAGCAACAAGCGATCAATATACGGCTTAACTTCATATCAATGATTTGAATATACGGTGGTAAATCTTTGCTGAGCCGGCCCACGAAAACGCCCTTGAGCGCTTGTACATAGCATCGGAGAGCGCAGCATAACCGGCAGGATCGGCAAACTCCACGACCTTGCGCTTTATCGCTTCAATATCCTCAGGAGGCACGCACATGTCAAGGTCGCCTGCAATTTCGGGAAGGCTCGAAGTATTGGAACAAATGGCCGGGGTGCCGCAGGACATCGCCTCGAGCACCGGAAGCCCGAAGCCCTCATAATGAGACACATACAGCATCATCAAAGCACCGCCGCACAGTTTCCCGAGGTCCGCGTCCGGCACATATCCAAGGAAAACTATATCATCCTTGAATCCCGATGATTCCACAATGGACATTATGACTTCGGCATTGTAGCCCTTCTTCCCTATTATCGCCAGTTTCTTGTCGGAGAACAGGCCGTCTTTCCTGAGTCCCACATAGGCCTCGATGACAGCCTTGATGTTCTTTCCCGGATAATCTATCGTCCCTACGAAAAGGAAATACTCCTTGAAGCCAAGGCAGTACCGGCCAGCCGCTTCGGCGCATTCTTCCGCCGGAAACTTACGGAACACGGAATCGTCCGAGGCGTTCGGAGTGACGGTAATCTTTGACTCAGGAGCTTTCAGATACTTGACAATATCTCGCTTGGAGGACTCTGAAACCGTAAGAATGGCATCGCTGAGCCTTGCCATAAGGGGATCACAGATGTTCTTCCGGTAGAACATACGCATCTTCCCGAACTTTCCGGGGACATTGAACTCAATGAGGTCATGGATGGTCACGACAGTCGGCACCACTTTCCAGAGGAGCAGCGAAAAATTGGGGATATACGCCAGGTCGCAGGAATACTTTTTAAGCATACGCTGGAAACCCCACTGATGCCAGAGAAGGTTCTTCATTCCGGACTCCTTGCTCACGCCGATATCGACAAGGCGGACGTTTTCAAGCCCTTCGAGCTGCCCGAATCCCTCGTAGTCGTCGTTCTTGAAAATGTAATAAACGTCACCCGGATTCTGCACAGCCAGTTCCCTGACCACGTTGACCAGGACCCTGCCGATTCCGGTCAGGCGGTTGCCTACATATCCGCTGATTCCTACAACCATATCATCTCAGTTTATAATTCTCATACTCCTTTCCAAGGAGGAAAGTGTTCATGTCGTAAAGGGACAATCTTCTAGCAAACTGCAGAAGGAGCACGTAATTCCTGTATCCCACGATGCGATAGAGCACACGCAGAAGGTAATACAGCACCTTCAGCTTCTTCGGGAACGAGCCCATATTGGTCTCATTGACTGAATCTATCGATTTGCTGCGGGAAATCATCCCCTTCTTCCTGAACTTCTCATAAAGGCTTCCCGGGGCCGTGGAAAAAGGATCCTCCGTGAACCCGAAGTATGAATTCATGCCGTTATAAAGCCTGCGGTGGAGTTTGTCGACCGCTGCCCCGTTGTCGAAATGTCCGTAGGAATAATCCTGGGCCAGGTACTTCTCAAAGCCTTCTCGACCCGAATGGATGGACTGGGCATAAGTCTCCACAAGCGGCTCTATGTCAAGATAAACAGCCAGGTTGCTTATCCTGGCGCGGGAAGAATTATCCACCTTTCCGCTGGATGCGAAATCCCTGTAGTTATAGCCGGCAAAATGGCAGAACACCAGTTTGTCTTTCCTGTCGGACAAGCCGTCCCGGCTCTCCACGTACCAGACGCCGGATTCGCATGATACCTTTCTCTCGAAATAGTTCCACGGAGCCAGGTTGAGGCCAAGATTGTTGGAATACATCAACTCGTCGCGGTCGAAAAAAGCCGGGAAGAAATCCGTCCACTTCTGGTCGGTGCACTGGGCCCAGAGCATCTCGCCGAAACACTGGTTCTTTAGCCTGTCCTGCCACCAGCGGATGATGTTCAGCACTTTGTCGGACTTACGGAAAGCACCGAAGCCAAGGTTGCTGATTCCGTTGAAGAGAAAACTCCTGTCAGGCAGGTCCCCTTTGTATGGATACTGCGGAATTGTCACATGGGGAGCAGTGACTACAAAATACTTACCCAGGCTCTCCCATACGTACGAGAAGTCACTGAAAAGGAAGGTATCCGGATCGAGATAGCAAACTGCATCGTAGCCGCCGTTGAAGAAATGCTCTATGCAGAACGGCTTGATTGACGTGCAGAACTCGGTGAGGTTGTACTTGAATGCCATGTTCTTCCAGAGGGCATCGTCTATCTGCAGTATCTCCCTGGCAACGAGCGCGCTCTCCGGCCGTTCTACCGGAACGGCGGAGTCAAACTCATCCGCCACCACAATGAAGAAATCCACATCATCTTCATACTTGTGTACGGAGTTTTCGAGTATCTGTGCAAGTCCGATGTAATTCTTAGCACATATCGTGAATATGCATTTTTTCATTTGATAGACGGCAGAATCAGGTCAGTAATATACGCTTTGGCTGCGTTTTCGTAGTGGATATGGTCCTTGTGGACATATTTGGACCGCAGCATGGTTTCAGTCAGGTCGAAGAAAGGAACGCCGGCTTCGTCTGCGACTTCGTGCATTATTTCATTTCTCCGCTTGATGATGACATTCTCCTTGTCGTCAAAGACCTCGGGAAGGCGCAGCACCCGCCGGACGCGTCCGAGACGCTTCGGAGGCTTTACGATCAGGAACGCCGGCAGCACCAGCAGTTTGTCGGAATAAGTACGGAGACGCTGGAGCAACTGCCGGAACATGCTCCTGTACTCTTCGTGGTCGGAAGACTGCCACTCTCCCCCGTCGGCGCTTATCCTGCTGTGGTTGCCGGTCTGAACGACAATAATGTCGTAATGAGCATACGGAGAATCAAAGAAAGCGTCCAGCTGCTTCCAGAACATTACATCCCTGAGGGCAAATGAGCTGCCGAAAAAGTCCACCGGACAGCCCAGCCTGGCCTTGGCCGTGCTCCTGATTTCCCGGAGAGTCGAATCTCCAAGGAACAGGACGCGCCGCGGTGACTCCTTGTCGGCGTCGTCGTACCAGAAGTTCAGCCATTCAACTGCTTCCCTCGCTTTCAATGAATCTGTCATAACTTGATCCAGGATTCAGGGACAACTTCATTAGGATTGTAATGTGGCATCGTCGGATTGAACCACACCGCCGGAGCTATCACGAACTTATCAGGATTTGGATTCAGCCATGCTCCCCACCAGCTGTAAGTGCTGTTGGAGATTATGTTATACTTCGCGCACGACATCAACTGCATATCCAGATAGTTTTCCTTCCCCCGTATGGGGTTCCAGTCCACCAGGGTGTACTCAAAGCCTGAGAAATGCTCTTTCACCCATTCAGGGTTGTCTGCAAACACATAAAAAACAGGATTGTCCACGTGTTCACGGACATAATCCAGCGCCCTGGTATAATAATCATCAGGGCAGGTGCCCTGAAACAACAGTTCCTTCGTGTAGTCAGGGGCCTTGCGCACATGGATGGCAACGGAGTTTTCCTTAGACATCCTTTCAGCAAGCGCAATGTTTCTTTCAGAGCGTAACGGAGGGAAGGCAAAAGCTTTACGGACAGTATCCTCAATCTGCTTGAAATACTTCTCGCACTGCCAGAATCCGATATAGATGCAATTCCTGCGGACCCGGCTGAATTCATCGGCATGATAACTGAAATCCCGCTCAAGCAGATACCACTCCCCGGTGAAGGCACCGCTGATACGCTTCAGCAAAGACCAGCGGCGTTTCCAGTACGCCATTTTGAAATGCCCCTCAGGCATCAGATTCGGATGGACATTGGGGAAGACATCCTGGAGATGCACGGTTTCGCAAATGGCCGTGGAATTGGGCTTATAGTTGGACTGGTCCCAGAGAGCATCCACACCGGTATCTTTCAACGCCAGATAGAACGCATACTGGAACATCTGGTTGGCAAGGCCGGAACAAGTACTGACAACAATCATATATTCAGTTCTTTATGCACGACGGCACACTGGCCGTATGAATAATGGCCGGCAACATACTCCCGTGCCGCCAGGGAAAGGGATTCATATCGTGAAGGATCACCGGTTAGCCATTCCACACCGGCCTTAAGGTCCGCTGCATCGCAACGTACGGAGAGATAACCCGTAATCATGTGGCGTATCAGGTCCCGTACGCCGCCGGAATCAAATCCGACGCAAGGAAGTCCGCAGGCCATGGCCTCAAGCAGAACGTTGGGGAAATTGTCCGCCAGTGTCGGCGTCACAAAAACGTCAGCAGCACGATAAACCCTTATGATATCCTCTTCAGAATCAAGCCTTCCGGTGAACACGGTGTGGACCGGAACCGATTCCCTGATGATGCGGTCGTTCTGCCCGAGCACAAGGCACACATATTCAGAAGGGTCAAGGGAAAACAGGCATTTTAGCATATAATCCCAGCCCTTGTAGGGATTGTTGACTGCTTCGGCGCCGAAGAGTATGACCTTCCGTACATCGTCTCCGAAATAAAACGACTTGGCCGCCTGCTTGTCGCCAGGCTTGAACACTTCCGTGTCAATAAGGTTCGGACACACTGCGACGGAATGGCCCGCTCCAATGGCACTGGAGGACGCACATCCGGCCAGCCAGTTGCTTGGAGCAAGGAAAGACAGGTTGGAATAAGCTCCCCAGCGGCGGAGTTTCCTGCCGAAAGAGCATGCCACTATGTCCGGCAGATACCGACGCTTCAGCAACGGACAATCCGAACAGGCCGTGCAGTACTTTTTACAGTCCATCGAGTAATGGCATCCTCCCGTCACCGGAAGCATGTCATGCATGAACCAGTACACCGGCTTGCCAAGTTTCAGAAGGCATTCCAACGACCTCACGCTCAGCAGGCCGTCATCAACCCAGTGAAGATAAATCACATCTGCAGCCAGGACCTTCGGATGACGATCCACACGGAAGCCGGACCACATGAAACCGAAGGAGCCAAACACGCCGTAAAGGCCGTTGACCTTAAAGCGGAACCAGCGTTCCGCCCTGTAGGCCAATGCCCTCAAAGGCTTTCCTTCAATCAGTTCATCCAGGGTCAGCATATCTGATGACACCCCAGCCCTGCGCATAGCCTCACTGTGGCGGAATGCTGCGATAGAAGCACCCCCGGCCCTGCGGGACATGTTTATATGAAGAACCTGCATCAGTTGAAATGGTACTTGATTGAAGGATGGTCGTGGTAATCCTGGAAGAAGAAGTAATATGGATGCATACGCATATCATTCGTCGGGTCGTAATTTATACAATCACGGACGTATCCGAAGGACATATATAGGCACATGAAAGCGGCAACCGCGTAAGAGACCAGTTTCATCTTGTATTCCGCATTATGCAGCAACGGACCGAATGCCCAGGTGATGCAGATAATGCCGAACAGATTGAAGCCCATCACCATACGGTCCACCAGCTGCATCTCGAAGAAGAAATTGGACAGAACGACTCCCACAAGGTATATCTTGCTGAACCAGTGACCAACCTTCTTCCGGGGCATCCACAGGAAGGCGAAGATACCGATTATGGACTTTTTCAGAATACCCAGAAGGCTGAACTCGGAAGTGTCCACGAGTTCCTCGTCCAGATATACGTCCAGACGCTCCGTAGCACTGAAATTCAGCGACTCGTAGGCCGAGAGCATCTTCATGATATCCAGATTCTTCAGGACGAGACCCGATATGATGCTGATCACGATGAGGCCTATTGCGAACCAACGGTTCTTCATCGGTACGAAATAGCACAGCACATATACCGGGAACACGTAGATTGCGGAAGTGTGCATGAAATAGGCCAGCACGCCGCATAGCAGGAACACCGCCCATTTGTAGCGGCCGTCCTTCTGGATGTAAATCACACCTCCCAACAGGATTGCAAGACTCAGTAACTGCCTCAGCACAACGAAATACAGCATTCCCAGGGAGGAGAGGAAAAACATCAGGATGGCCAGTGGCTTGTTGTAGGCATTGTGCTTGACCAGCACATAAACAGGCAGAAGCGTCAGTACGGAATTCACAATCATGTAGAGAAGCCCGTTACGGAACAGCAGGATCTTCATCACCGAATTGTAGGCGGTGAAGAGCGGCTCGAACTCACGCTTGTCGCCAGAATAATTAATACTCTCCCCGGTAAAGAAACGGACGTAGTTATACGTGTCGGCTCCGACCACAGGGGCCCTGAGGGCGGTGAACACGAGAGCCACGGCGGCAGCTATGTAGAAATAGTTGTCGTTCCGCCTGTCCCTGGCATTAAGGAATGTCATTGCCAGCAGGAACAGAATGAGGAGAATATAGGGGAAATCTATCAAGGCTTTTTCTTGAAGTCGGCAAGGGCATCCTTAAGCCAGAGCACCCAGACCAGCGATAGGAAGAAACCGAAGAATGCGTATGTTATCAGCAGGCGGACCTTGCTGGGGCGGCCCTTGAGGGGAACTGTCGGGGGCTGGAGGGTGGCCAGCACCGGAGTCTCCTGCTGCACCTTTGCCTTGGCAAGTTCAAGCTGCTGGGAAGCGGTTGAATACACGGAATACTTCAGGTTCATCTCATTCTGAAGCTGGAGGGTCTTGACCTGTGACAGGCGGCTGACCGTACCGTGGTTGGCGTCGAAATACCAGGCATACTCCCTCTGCGAAGCCATGTAATCTGCCTTGGCATCGTCGTACAAACCCTGATAGTATTCCAGGTCCCGGCGGGCCTTTTCGGTACGGTAGGCGGTAATATAACGCTTGAGGTTTTCGATTATTCTGCTGGAAATGTCGGCGGCGACGACTTTGTCCTGGTCTTCAACCACTATCGTGATCATGTAGGTCTTCCTGTCAACGGTTGCGGAAATCTTCTTCTCTATGGCACGCACCACACCGTCCTGCTTCTTCGTGAGGTGGTAGGAATCCACGTCAGGATTCACGGGATCTTCCTCCTCCTCTTCCTCCTCGGGACTGACAAGACCCTTTGCCCAGTTCAGAACATCGAAAGGCCACCCCATCACAACGGACCACCATGCCCTTTTCTGATGATTCTCGATATAGTCGTAATAGCTGGTATTGATCGTGTCTTTCTTTTCCACGATCTGCACGGGAACTTCAAACAAGTCGACAAGGAAAGGGACGGATGAAATGATTTCCGGATATAGGTCCGGACGCATGGCATCGGAATTCCCGGTCAGGTTCGATATGTTCACGCCGGCCATGCTTGCCAGGGAGCTCAGGCTGTTGCTGCTCACCCTGGTGGTCAGTTCCGGAGATAGTTTGGAAGTGACCGTGTATATTTTCGGAGAGCAGAACCCGATGAATACGCCTATGGCACCCGCCACCAGCATCCATATCAGAATCGTCTTCCAGCTTTTTAGGACCTTCCTAATCAGTCCCTTGATATCGATGGGAGATGCTTTTTTGTACGGAATCTCGGTATATTCGTTATCTTCTATCATAATCGTCTCTATTTAAACAGGTTGACAATAGTTGCAATCATGGTGGTGATGGAGGCTGCTGAGGTACCTATGCCCAGCCATTCTCCGGTCGTAAGCTTGTCCTTGTCAGACCTCGCAGGCACCACAATTTCGCAACCCGGTTCGAGTTTGGCACCTATTCCGACCGCCACCGTACCGTTCATGTACACGACATAGGTTTTTGCCCTTCTTGCCCTGTTGCTGTATCCACCGGCCTGGTTGACATAATACCTGATAGGTTTTCCGGAAATGAAGTGCACCGTATTGGGATAGAGGACTTCACCCTGGATACGCACGGTCGTGGCAGCTTCCGGGACGATGAGTTCATCGCCGTCGCGCAGTATCATGTCGTAGTCGGAGCCGGGATGTTCCATCGCCTTGTCCAGTTCCAGACCCACGGTGTACACTTCAGAAACCTTAAGCTTGTTGACATCCAGCGAGTCGCTGCTCGACCTGCTCTGGGTCACGATACGGGCCATTGCATTGCGCACGTTCCGCTCATACTGGTTGATCTTGCGCTTGAGCATGGCGCCGTGGACGTTGCCGTTGGGAGTGGCGCCGCCCGCACGTTTCATCAGGTCGGATACGCGCTCGTTGTTGGCGATCAAAGTGTACTGACCGGGGAAGGTCACCTCACCGGTGATAGTCACATTCCTCTGTTCGATGTAGGTAGGACTGCGGCGCACGGACACCACGTCGTTGGGCATCAGTTCGAATCCGCCGCTCCCCTCTTCCATCAGGCCATCCTTTATGGAAACCGAGAATACCTGGGCAAGGGTATCGCTCGCAGCCGTACTGGAAGACACATCGATACGGCGGGCAATGTCCACCTTGGCAGATGAAGCGCCCTCGACCAGGCCGCCGGCAACAAGTATGATGTCTTCAACCGTCGTATGCTCGGCATACTGATACTTACCGGGATTTGCAACGTAACCGGTGACGACAATATCGCCCTTGGGCTCAATCTCGTTGATATTCGACACGACAAGCACATCGCCACGCTTCAGCACTATGTCTTCGACAGTCCCCTCCAAAATGCCCTTGAGCGGCACAGGCACGAGTTCAATCGAACGGTCAGCCTTCTCGCGTATGATCTGAGCCCTGTTCAGGAAAGCGTCTTCCATCACACCGCCCGCGTGTGCCACGAGCTGTCCGACGGTGGCTATGTCTCCGCCGATTTCAAACTTGCCGGGACGGTAGACAGCTCCCTTGACCTCGACACGGTTGGCGAAAACCTCCACTTCGCTTCCGCTCACCAGCACGGCGTCGCCGTCAATGAGCGCAAAGCCGGAGAATTTGTCGGAAGACACAGTGTACATCTTGTTGATGCGGCCGTCATTCCGCTCCACGCCGACTTCGTCTTTGCTGGCATTGCCGGCAAAACCTCCGGCATAGCCGATAAGTTTGTCCACCGTCTCGCCTTCTTTCATTTCATAGAACATCGGGCGCTTGATGGCTCCGGTGATACTGACCAGGGACTGGTAAGCGGGAACAAGAACCACGTCGTCTTCCTTAAGAGGCACGTTCAGGTCAAGCTTGCCGTTAAAGAGGTACTGGTAGATATCCACTTCGGCAAAAACCTCACCGCCACGGACCACTTTGACATTACGCAAAGAGCCTATAGGCGTGACGCCTCCTGCCCTGTACAGAGCATTGAACAGGGTCGTGAAAGAGGATAACCTGTAGGTACCGGGATTGGTGACCTCACCAAGTATATTGACCTGGATGGAGCGCATATCACCGAGTACCAGGCTCATCTTTGAAGATCCGCTCTTCAGGGACGAATAAATCTTGGACAGTGCCGTCTTGGCTTTACCCTTCGCCTCCTTCACGGTCAGTCCTCCAAGCTGCAGAGGGCCGACCTGAGAAATGAAAATCCGGCCTTCGGGAGATATCTGCTGGGTTATATTCGCCTCATTGAGGCCCCAGATATCGATTATCACGACATCTCCCGGGCCCAGCACATAGTCTTCCGGCGTGGCGGCATTGACATTGGGTTCGAACGACAATGTCTTGGAAGAAAAGACATTATGGCCAAAGATAACCTTTTCGCCATTGGCATCGACGAGCGGATCGACATTCTCCTCGGGTGCTTCTTCATCGGTATCTTCACCATCCGTCATTTTCTTCACCTTCTTGGTCATCGAACCGTCGGACACATTGGTAGCCGTCGGAGTCATCGAATCGGAAGCTTCTTCGACGGCATTCTTTCTCTCCTTGGTAGTCGTGCCGAGTTTGTTGGAAGGCAGGACATTCGTGTCCGCAACGTTCAGGTTGCCGCTCTTGTAGGCCTTGAACAGACGCTGCAACTGGGAGGTGGTAACACCCTTGGCGAGGAGTTCCGTGCCTATCTGACGTTCGGTCTTGCCGGCACCCATTCCCTCAGTGATGTAGGTAACGATCTGCTCGTCAGACATCTGGGCGAAGGCTTGCTGGGCCCCCAGGGCTAGGAGGGCGACCAGCAGAAAAATGATTCTTTTACTCATATCTGATTGATTTTGAATACAACTCCGTTTTCGCCTGTCACATGTTTCGACAGGCGAAAGCGCGGGACGTGCCCGCAAAATATAAAGGCCTGCGCCGGACTAAGGAATCAGGCGCAGGATACTTTTCTTCAGGTCCGCATCCAGCAGGTGTTCCAGGGAGGAGAGCCTGTGGAGGTCGGTGCCGCTGTAGTTGTACATTCCGGCTTCAAGCAGGTGCTCAGCCTTGGCTTTCACCTCCGGGCCATAAGATCCCGTCAGCGAGGGGAGATTGAGCTGGAACTCTATGCCCATGCCCTTCAGCTGCTCATAGCGCTTCTTATCCATGTACATATACCTCTCGGGATGGGCAAGCAAGGGGAAATAGCCCTTGGACTTGATGGCATTCAAGGTGTTGTCCATCTCATAGGGAGGGTTGAAAAAAGATGTCTCCACGAGAAGGCGCCTGTCGGGCAAAGGCAGCAGGTCACCGGCATCGAGGCGTTCCTCGAAAAGGTTGTCGAGCATGTTCTCGGAAGCCAGATGCAGAATAAGGCGGCCGTGGTAGGCGGCGGTCAGTTCAATGAAGCGCTCCTTCAAGGCGGAGGTGCGGTTGGGTATGTCTTCCATGATGTGCGGAGTCAGCCAGACTTCCCTGTACCCTATCTCTTCGTAACGGGCAAGGGCGGCCAGGGAATCTTCCATCTCCCTGAAACCGTCATCGACACCGGGAAGAATATGGCAGTGCCACTCCGTGCGGCCCTGCATCAGGCCGGCGGCAGAGACTTTCATACTTCTGTTGAACAAACCCATCTTTTCTTTACTAAAGTTTACAAATGTACAGAAAAAAAAAAAGATTTCCTAACGGAAACCTTTTAATCTCTGGCGGAGCGAACCGTCCATTGCCATTTTCATCATTTTTCGCGTCTGTTCAAACTGTTTGATCAGCTTGTTGACATCGGCCAGGGAGGTGCCGGAGCCTTTCGCGATCCGCTGGCGCCGGGAGCCGTTGATGCACTCCGGATGCTCCTTCTCATAGGGCGTCATGGATTGGATAATCGCCTCGGTTGGCTTGAACGCATCGTCCGGAATATCGACGTCTTTCAGGGCCTTGTCCATGCCTGGGAGCATGCCTGCCAGATCCTTGACGTTACCCATCTTCTGAACCTGCTTGAGCTGCTCATAGAAATCATTGATAGTAAACTGGTTGCGGGCTATCTTCTTATGCAGCTCTCTAGCTTGTTTCTCATCGAACTGCTCCTGCGCTTTTTCGACCAGGGAAACGACGTCGCCCATACCGAGGATACGGTCTGCAACACGGGCCGGATAGAAAATATCAAGAGCTTCCATCTTTTCGCCGGTGCTGACGAATTTGATGGGTTTGCCGGTGACTGCCTTTATGGAAAGGGCGGCACCGCCTCTGGTGTCACCGTCCATCTTGGTCAGGACCACACCGTCGTAGTCGATCGCCGCATTGAAGGCCTTGGCGCTCTCCACGGCATCCTGGCCGGTCATGGCATCCACGACGAAAAGAGTCTCGTCCGGATTCAGGGAAGAATGTAGAAGCGAAATCTCATCCATCAGTTCCTTGTCCACGACCAGGCGGCCGGCGGTATCAACAACGACGACGTTGTAGCCTTCGGCCCTGGCCTTCGCCACGGCCCCTTTAGCCACCTTGACGGGATCCTTCTCCCCTTCCTCGCTGTAGACTGTCACCCCGCCCTGTTCGCCCAGGGTCTTGAGCTGCTCGATGGCAGCCGGACGGAACGTGTCGCAGGCCGCAAGCAGGACCTTCCTGCCTTTCTTGCTCTTCAGATGGAGAGCCAGTTTTCCGGAGAAAGTGGTCTTACCGGAACCGTTCAAACCGGCCACCAGAACCACCGCGGGACTGCCTTTTATGTTGATTTCGACCTGCTCGGAGCCCATGAAGTCGGCCAGTTCATCGTGGACGATCTTCACCATCATCTGCTGCGGCTTGACGGCGGTCAGGACGTTGGAACCCAATGCTTTTTTCTTGACGCGGTCGCAGAAATCCTTGGCGACCATGTAGCTGACGTCGGCATCGAGAAGCGCCCTGCGGATTTCCTTTACGGTTTCCGCGATATTTATTTCTGTTATCTTACCTTCGCCCTTCAAAACCTTGAAGGATCGTTCCAGTCTGTCGGACAGATTCTCAAACATAATTAATCGAATAATTAATTGCCAAAGGTATGAAAAAAAACACGATTTACTGGCAAATCATGGGCAAAATCAGCGCATTTTTCCTGCGCAAGATAGCCTGTGCGCCTAACACTAAAACAATCAGCCCCGCGAGCAAACAACTCGCGGACAGGATGAGCCGGTGGGTTCTCGACAAGAAATGGGCGGAAAACCTCACCATGAAACAGGTCGCGGACTCCATGGGAATCACCCGAGAAGAACTGGGATCATATACATGGTCCCTGTGCGGTAAAAACTTCCTTCAGTGGAGAAAAGAATTAAGGATAGAAGAGGCCAAAAGACTGTTGCTTGAAAACCGCGAGACCCCTGCCAACCTCATAGGCGAGCAGGTCGGAATCGGCGACAAGAGCAACTTCAGGAGGCAGTTCAGGGAAATCGCAGGATGCACGCCTGCGGAATGGAGATTAAAAAACTAGCTCCATATCCTGCTTCATCAATGGATTTACGACAGACTCGGGGACGAAACGCCAGGCGCCGAGAACTGAACGGCGGCCGGTCAGTCCGGGGCCCACCTTGCCGTGCTCACGGATGTAATCGTAAATCAGGTTGCGGATTTCCGGGTATCTGGCGACTACCCTGGTGGCAAGTTCACTTTGAGCTATGCCGGCACCTTCCGTCAGCAGGGATCCTCCCCCGTTGGCGCGGTAGGAAGTCATCGCGACCGTATATACACCGTCCATTTTGAACGTCGAACCGTCGGCAAGGGATTCAATGACGACACGCGAACCGGCAGGCTTGGTCACATCCACCGTATAACTTATGCCGGCGGCGGAATCGAAGTTGTAGCTGCGGTTGACAAACGACCACTTGTTCGCGCCCGTCCGGGGATCCGGAGCGTTGGCAATCTTCAGCACGTGCTCCCCGGGCGTGCAGATCCAGTGGTCGTAGGAGTACTCCATAAGGTCCTTGATCTCGCGGCCGGTGAGCCTCAACACAAACAACTGATTCTCAAAGGGATAGATGGTAAACATATCGTTGAACACCAACTGTCCGGCCGGTATGTAGCCGTTGTACGTAAGGGGCGCGGCAATCGAGACTAACGCTCCGGATGCCTCCAGCTGCACCGTGTGCAAGAGGTCTATGTAGTCACACATTCCGGTGTAGGCATCCCGCATGCGGAGGGGCATCTCAAGCTCGCCTACGGGGCGCACCGTGAAAGCCTTGACCGCCTGAAATTCAGGATCGAAACGCTCCACCATCTCCTTGTCCACGGCATTCTTGTCCAGGCGCACCACCTCGGCGGTACGGGTTTTCACCTTGCCGCACTTGCCGAATGTCAGTACGGCATGCCCGACAAAACCGGCGCGGGAGCCTCCGTTCACCAGGCAGCACAGACCCCTCTCCATAGCGACCGGGCGGTGGTCATGGGCAGTCACGACCACGTCCACGCCCCTCAGTGTGTTGTAGATGTCAAGTCCCTGGCTCTCATAAGATCTGCCGTCGCCTGCCCCGGTTCCGGAATGGACGACCACAATCACTGCATCCGGGTTCAGCTTTCGCTTCAGGTAGTACACGCGGTTCTGCACCAGCGGCACAAGTGAAACGTATTTAGCGCCGGACCACAGTTCAGGCGAAAGCCAGCCGGCTATATTGGCGTTGTTGAAGCCAAGCACCAGCACTTTGCGGCCGCCTTTGTCGAGGAGCGCATATTCCGGGAACGCCGGGCTGCCGTCTTCCTTCAGGGCGTTGCCGGCCAGCCAGGGGATACCGAATCCATCTTCCAGCTGCGCTCTTACCCTGTCATAGACGGGATGCCCCGCCTCGACGTCGTGGTTGCCCATGGTGCAGGCGTCGTAACCCATATATGCGGCCATACGGGGCCATACATGAGGCTCGCCCGTGGCCACGTAGTTGTAGTAATATGAAGCATTGTTGCCCTGGAGCACATCCCCGGCGTCGAGCAGAACGACGTTTTCCGGACCGACGGCAGCCCTCAGGCTGTCCACGTAATGCTTGACGGACATCAAACTTGTCGGCACCTTGTTCCCCACATAAGGACGGTTGAAATAGGATCCGTGGACGTCTCCGGTCGTGACGATGTGGAGTTCGCCGGGACCTCCGGCGGCAGCAAGCGGGGCAGGCACCAGCAGCAGTGCCGCCAGCAAACTCTTCATGCTCATAATGAATATCTTTCGTAATGGGAATGATACCCTCTCCGGGATTTTTTTGCGCTTGGATGAGGCCTGAGGGAATCCAGGTTGACACGCAGTTCGACGCCCTGCTGCCACCCTCGGAACACGGGAGTGTCAAGCCTCTCCGACGGTTCGCCGAGGTGGAACGACAGGACTACAGAAAGCGACAGCCAGGGGCAGGCCCTCAGCTCAGGCTCATACTTTATATGGAAATAATCCACCCAGCTCGGGCGGTCGAAAAGAGTGTGGAACCCCCTGTCTCCAAAATACAGGTCTTCATACGGAATGCCGTTGTAGGAGCCTGAGTACAAGGGCATCAGGTCGTCTCCGTAGTAGAAGTAATTGTCTATGGCAAAGCCCCATTTGCCGAAGATCTGCCTGGAGTAAAGGCCCATGGGGAAAAGGGGCTTCATTCCGGCGGCACGGTCACACTGGTAGGTGAATATGCCGCCAAGGTCGAGCCTCAGGTCGTCCAGGAAGGAGAAGGGCTCCCACTCGATCCAGGGGTTGAACATGTGGTTGTCCACGACGTTCGGCGCATTCGGTGAGCAGGCGTAATGGTAGAACGACCCTGTCCAGCATAAGTTGAAATCACCGGCGAAATTCCATGAGCCGGCGCCCATGACCTGGAAACGCTCCCGGCGGAATGGATGCTCGATGTCGCCGAGCATTCCCGGCCAGTCAAGGCCTATTTCTGCGAAGATATGCTTGTTCTTGTATTTGAAAAACATACCTTCGAGGTTGTTGTTGTAGAAAATATAATCGTCGTCGAAGTAAGGGCCTACTCCGTCGCCTTCGGGGAAGGTGTTGGGGAAACATCCGGCGATGGCCTCGAAGCGGCCGCCGTTGTCCAGGAGGGCCTCGACGTTGTAGTAGAAGACCATTTCCTGGAACAAGTCCAGGTTCCGCTTTCCCTCGCCCATGTCCTTAAGTATGTCCACACCGGCGCGTATCCTGTGGTACACACTGCTGTTCTGCTTAATCAGCAGGCCGATTTCCGGGGTGAGGCGGGCGGCGTGGAGGGTATATGAGTCGTCGTAGACGTTGTGCGAGCGGTCGTACTCGTAGTTGCGGAACAGGTAGTCGAAACTGACGTTCCAGTCCAGCTTCTGGGCTCCCGCGAGGAAAGAAGCCGTGAGCAGAATCAATGATGCGGCGATTCTTTTCATATCACGACAAAAATAGTATTTTTGCAGAAGAAATGAAACTCTGGACAAAAGTTATTTTTCCAAGGCTGGAGAAACCTTTCCTGCTGGGCGACCGCATCATGTTGCTCGGAAGCTGCTTTGCGGACTCTATCGGGGAAAAGATGGCCGCAGCAGGGTATCAGGTCTTGGTGAATCCCTTCGGCACGCTTTACAACCCTGCTTCGCTGGCAAATGCCGTCTCGCGCCTGGATTCGGACATCTCGTTCGGCCCCGCAGACTGCGTGGAAATGGGCGCCGGAGCCGGCAGGATATGCTCTTTCGAGCACCACACATCATTCGCCCGGGAGAGCGCCGAAGCCTTCCTGGACAATGCCAACGCCCGCCTCAGCGAGGCGCGTGCCTTCTGGAAGGATTGCAACCGTGTCATCCTGACCCTCGGCACCTCATTCGTCTGGTGCGTGGACGGCAAGCCCGTGTCCAACTGCCTGAAGCGCCCCTCATCCGAATTCACACGAAGGATGCTCGGGGCGGAAGAATCCGCCTCACTGCTCCAGTCCGTCATTTCAGCGCATCCGGAAAAGCGCTTCATGCTCACGGTCTCCCCTATCCGCCACTTGGGGGACGGAGCCCATGCCAACTCCGTCAGCAAGGCCCGCCTGCTGCTTGCCGCCGACGCCTGCAAAGGGGCCGACTATTTCCCCGCTTTCGAAATCCTCAACGACGAACTGCGAGACTACCGTTTCTACGCCGAGGACCTTGTGCATCCTTCCGCCCAGGCCGTCAGCTACATATGGGAGCAGTTCCTCGACAGCTGCTGCGACCCCGCTGAGCGCTACGCCGTCTCCGAAAACGAAAAAGCGGCGCGCCGTCTGGCGCACCGCAGTATTCTTGAATAAAAGAAGGATTACTCCTCCGGTTTCATCGTCGTGTAGACGTTCGTGACGTCCTCATCGTCCTCGAGGAGGCCGGTGAGCTTGTCGAGGGTGGCGCGCTGCTCGGGGGTAACATCCTTGAGATCCACGTTAGGAATCTGCTCGAAACCGCCGGAGATGAGCTCATAGCCGTTTTCCTCGATGTACTTTTGGATCGAACCGTAAGAAGTGGGATCGCCGTAAAGTACAATGACCTTGGTCTCGTTGTCGTCCTTGTCCACCTCAACCTGCTCGAAGAGCTCTTCCACGCCGTAGTCGATGAGCTCGAGCTCAAGCTCTTCCAGGTCGATGCCGTCCTTTTCCTTTAAGCGGAAGGTGCACTTGCGGTCGAACATGAAGGAGACGCTGCCGCTGGTGCCGAGGGAGCCGCCGCACTTGTTGAAGTAGCTGCGGACATTGGCGACGGTGCGGGTGTTGTTGTCGGTCGCAGCCTCCACGAGGTAGGCGATGCCGAAAGGACCGAAGCCTTCGTAGATGATCTCCTTGAAATCTCCCTGCTTGCTTTCGGTGGCCTTCTTGATGGCGCGCTCGATGTTCTCCTTGGGCATCTGCTCCGCGCGGGCTTCCGCCATGAGGGCACGGAGGCGGGGGTTGCCGGTCACGTCGGGACCGCCCTGCTTGACTGCGATGGTGATTTCCTTACCGAGCTTGGTGAAGGTACGGGCCATGTGCCCCCACCTCTTAAGCTTCCTTTCCTTACGGAATTCAAATGCTCTTCCCATAATTATTCAGCTTCTGCGCGGGTGATATACTTGTCGATGTCGTAGCCTTCAACGGACTGGGGATACTTGTCCTTGATGGTCTTGTAGGCGGCGATGGCCTTAGCCTTCTCGCCGAGTTTCTCATACAGCATACCGGCCTTGAGCAGATATGCGGCAGCGAACACGTTGTCGGCCTTGGCAGCAGCCTTGGAGTAGGCAGCGGCGGCCTCGGGGAACTTCTCGAGTCCGGCGTAGGCGTCGCCCTGGCAGGCGATTGCGCGGGCTGCGAGGATGGGCTCCTTGCCATTGTATTTCTTCAGGTAGGAAAGGGCTGCCTCATAATCGCCGGTGCGGAGGGCGCAGACACCAGCCTCCATGAACACGGCTGCGCCGGCCTTGGAGCCATACTGGTCGATGATGTCGGCGAGGCCCAGGACGTTGCCGTCGCCGTTGAGGGCCAGCTCATACTCGCCGTTGGCAAAGTTCTGCTCTGCGGGGAATGCCTGCTGGGCAGCCTCGGCGCATTTGGGCTGATAGATTAACTTGACATATGCGAAAACGGCCAGTGCAATGACTGCGATGATGCAGACAACAGTCCAGATGGTCTTTTTGTTTTCGTTGTAGAACTGGTCGGTCTTGGAGACGGTCTCCTGGAGGTTCTCCTGACGGAGGGCTTCCTTTTCGTTAACTTTAGAGTTTGCCATATACTATAATTTTTGTTTTTCCTGATAAATTAGCCCACAAAGGTAGTAAATTCAATTAAAAAAACCTAATTTTGCAGTATGCCTGTTTTGAAGAAACTAGTCGTGCAGGATTTCCGCAACATAAGCTTGCAGGAACTTGCTTTTTCCCCGAACATCAATTGCATCTGGGGAGGAAACGGCGAGGGCAAAACAAACCTTCTGGACGCCATACACTACCTCTCGATGACCAAGAGCGGAACGCAGCCGGCCGAGAAATTCAATTTCCGCCACGGCTGCAAGACTTTCGCCATCAGCGGCCTTTATTGTATGGCCGACGGGCCCGACACAAGATTCTCCATACAGGTAAACGAAGGGGCCGAAAAGAGAATCCGCCGCGACGACAAGCCAATTCCCCGCATCTCGGAGCATATAGGCATGCTGCCCGTCGTCATGGTGTCCCCTTCCGACATCGAACTTGTCAGCGAGTCCGGCGAGGAGCGCCGCAGGTTCTTCAACGCATTCATCTCCCAGCTCGACAGGCAGTATCTTGCAAACGTCCAGCAGTACAACCGCCTGCTCGCCCAGCGGAACCGCCTCCTCAAGGACGACGCCCCTGATCCAGAGCTGCTTGAGACCTTCGACCTCAGCATGGCGGCCCCGGCCAGGGCCATCCACGACTGCCGGGAACGTTTCGCAGAAGAGATGCTGCCCGTGGTCAGCCGTTACTACGAGTCCATTTCCGGCGGCAGGGAGACCGTGGGCATCGAATACCGCAGCGACCTTTCCGACTCCGGATTCGAGGACCTGATGGCCAGGCACCGCAGCCGCGACCTCGCCCTGCGATATACTGGCTCCGGCGTTCAGCGCGACGATTTCATATTCACGATGGAAGGCTTCCCCATTCGCCGCTGCGGCTCCCAGGGGCAGCAGAAATCCTTCCTTGTGGCCCTGAAGTTCGCCCAGTACGAAATAATGAAAAACGCCTGCGGGCATCCTCCCGTGCTGCTTCTGGACGACCTCTTCGACAAACTCGACCTGGACCGTGTCGGGAACCTGCTGCAAATGGTAGCAGGCAACGATTTCGGCCAGATATTCCTTTCCGACACCAACAAGACCCGCACGGAAGCGCTGGTCGACAAGATAACCTCCGACAGGGCCTATTTCAAGGCCTCCGCCGGCACATTTACCAAGATAGATGGCGAGTTATAGGATAGCAAGGAAGACCGCCCAGCCCATTTCTTCGGCTATCCGGGAGTTTATCCAGGAAGCCAGGATGACTACGGGCCTCAACACCCACCTGGTGTTCAAGGCATGGGACGAAGTCTCCGGGGCCGGAGCCTACACCCTGAAACGCTATCTCCGCAGCGGCATCCTCTACATCACGACCAAATCGTCAGTGATCCGTTCCAGGCTCGAAGCGCAGAAGCCCATGCTGCTGGAGTTGCTCAACGACACACTCGCCAGGGATGAATTCTTCGACCCCGAAGACCGCAACGTCTCCTGGGTGAAAGACATAGTATTGCGATGAATATAGTTATCGACAAAGCTATACCCTTCATTGAAGGTGTACTTGAACCTTACGGCAACGTCCGCTATCTGGACGGGCAGGCCATCAGTGCCGCCGACGTCAGGGACGCCGACGCCCTAATCATCCGCACACGAACCCGCTGCGGCTCCGCCCTGCTGGACGGCAGTTCCGTGAAGATAATCTCCACCGCCACCATCGGCGTGGACCACATCGACCAGGATTACTGCAGGGCACAGGGCATATATGTCCGCAACGCAGCCGGGTGCAACGCAGGAGGAGTCATGAACTACGTGCTCTCAGCCCTCTACGGAATAGCCTCCCGAAAGCGCATCAAGCTGACCGGTTGCAAGGTCGGCGTCATAGGCGTGGGCAACGTGGGCAGCCGCGTGGCCTCAACCCTGCAGATACTCGGGTTCAAGACCCTGCTCTGCGACCCGCCCCGCGCCGAAGCCGAAGGCCCTGCACAGTTCTGCGACCTCGATTTCCTGCTGCGCAACTCTGACGTGGTCACCATGCACGTCCCCCTGAACAACACCACCCGCGGAATGGCGGACGCCGCATTCTTCTCCAAGATGAAGCTCGGCGCCATATTCATCAACACCTGCCGCGGGGAGGTAGTGGTCGAAACCGACCTTAAGGAGGCCATTCCAAAGCTGGGGTCAGTGATCATCGACACCTGGTGCCGGGAACCGGACGTGGACCGTGAGCTCGTAGAAATGGCAGACATCGCCACTCCCCACATCGCAGGCTATTCCTACCAGGGCAAGCTCCTCGGCACCGCAATGGCCGTCAGGGGCGTGGCCCGCTATTTCGGCATAAAGGACCTCTACGAATTCTTCCCCAATCCCGAGGGCGAACTGAAGGATGCCGTGAAGCTCGACCTGCGCGGCCTGTCCGAAGGCCAAATCGCTTCAGCTCTGCAATATAACTACCCCGTGTTCACGGATGACTTCATGTTCCGAATGGACCCTGGAGCATTCGAAAGTTTGAGAGAAAACTATCGTTACAGAAGAGAATTTTTTATAGACTGACCAATATGGATAACGCCAAAATCAACGCCGAACTCGAGCGCATCAAGAAGGGATTTCCCTGGCTCGACATCGCCGCCCCCGCCACCCCGGGCCACGGCATAGAAGTACTCACCGAAGAAGAAGCCGCCCGAGCGGAGGCCTACTTCGACAGTTCCGAAGTGGACGGACGCTGCAAGTTCGTGCCCGCTTCAGGTGCCGCCTCCCGTATGTTCAAGGACATCTTTGCAGGGGCAGAATCGGAGAACGACGCAGTCCGCAAGCTCGCCGCCGAACTGGAGAACTTTGCTTTCTACGACCCGGAAGTCTTCGGAAAGGCTCCCTATGACCCGAAAGAGACAGCCCGCAAACTTCTCTTCGACGAGGGCCTCGGCTATGGCAAGAAGCCCAAGGGAGTGCTGAAATTCCACCGCTATCCTTATGAAGTCCGCACCGCCATCGCAGAGCATTTCGTTGAGGGACAGGCATATATGCGCAACGCGGACGGTTCGGTGAAGCTGGTCGTGACCATATCCCCCGAGCACCGTGAACTCTTCGAAGCGGCCGTCGCCGAAATCAAGGATAAATACGAAGCCCGCTACGGAGTCAAATACGACGTCACCTTCACCTATCAGGACAAAGCGACCGACACCGTGGCCGCCACCCCGGAAGGCAAGCCCTTCCTCAAGGAAGACGGCACTCCCCTGTTCCGTCCCGCAGGACACGGCGCCCTCATCTACAACCTGAACAACGTCGACGAGGAGCTCGTCTCCATCAAGAACATCGACAACGTCTGCGTGGAGCGAATGCAGCCCGCCACCTACAAATGGAAGAAAGTGCTGATGGGCAGGGCCCTCGAGCTCCGGGACAAGATTTACGACTTCCTATACACGATGGACCAGCTGACCGAGGTTCGCAAGAACATTGCCGATTTCCTGTACATACCCGCCGACAACGTGAACCAGGACGACCCGTACGCCACCCCTGAATGCCAGGCGCTCTGCAACGAGATCGAGCAGTTCCTCCGTAACGAACTCTGCATTGATATGCCGCCCGCAAAGGACTGCCGCGACAGGGCCGACCAGCTGCGCGCCAAACTCAACCGCCCCATCCGCGTGTGCGGAATGGTCAAGAACGAGGGCGAACCGGGCGGCGGTCCTTTCATCATCAGGGCAGAAGACGGCAGCACCTCCCTGCAGATACTTGAGGGCGCACAGATTAATCCCGACAGCCCTGAAGCGATGGCAGCGCTCAAGAGCGCAACCCACTTCAATCCCGTGGACCTCGTCTGCATACTGCGCAACTACAAGGGAGAAAAGTTCAACCTGCCCGAGTACGTGGACCAGGAGACCGGATTCATCAGCAGCAAGAGCTACGAAGGCCGCCAGCTCCTCGCCCTTGAACTCCCCGGACTCTGGAACGGCTCAATGTCTGACTGGAATACTTTGTTCGTGGAAGTGCCTATCGAGACCTTCAACCCGGTCAAGACCGTGCTCGACCTCCTGAGGCCCGCCCACAGATAATGAATCAGAGCTTCGCGACAACCGTCTCGCAGGCGCGGACGGTGTCGCCGACGCTCACGCATATTTCTGCATCCAGCGGGAGATAAATATCGATACGTGATCCGAATTTGATGATGCCGCACTGCTCGCCGGCAGTTACTTCCATACCCTCTCTGGCATAACAGACTATACGGCGCGCAAATCCGCCTGCCAGCTGCTTGAAGAAAACTTCCTTGCCCTCGGGGGTACGGATGCAGGTGCAGGTGTGCTCGTTTTCCTCGGACGCCTTGGGTTTGAAGGCGAGGAAATGCTCTCCGGGATAATACTCCGTGTAGTCGACCGTGCCCGTAACGGGCCAGAAATTGGCGTGGACATCCCAGAAATCCATATATATGGATATCATGGTGCAGTCCCGCTTCAGGAAAAGCTTCTCGTATGCAGGCTCAATGGTGACTATCTTGCCGTCGGCGACAGCCGTCACCAGGGTGGATGATCCGGCAGGTTTGCGCCTCGGCACCATATGGAAACAGGTCTGCCAAACACAGACCCACAGGATACCTAAAGTCAGGGGCCACGCTATCCACCATGTACGCACGAAATACTGCAGCACGAAGATGAGCGCTGCACTTATCGCGTACACAAGTAGCACGGTGCCGTAGGTATTCTTGTCGAGTCTCATAGAAGTCCGAATAAGGTCAGATAAGCGAATGCTGCGGGAATGGCGAACAGGGAGCTGTCGAAGCGGTCAAGCATACCGCCGTGGCCGGGGATGCAGTTGCCTGAATCCTTGAAGCCGAAACGGCGTTTCCACAGCGATTCGAAAAGGTCTCCGCAGACGCCGGCGGCAGGAATGACGGCTCCCAGCACGAGGCAATGCACCATGGGATACTCCAGCCAGCCGACAAGATAAAGGATGAATGCACCGGCCACGCCCATGATTATGCCGCCCCAGAAACCCCACCAGGATTTCTTGGGAGAAATCGAGGGAGCGAGTTTACGGGATGCAGGTTTCTGGCCGAACAGGGTTCCGATGCCGTATGAGCCAACGTCGGCACACCAGATAATGATGAAGAAGTTCAGGAGCACATATCCCCTGAAATCTCCTCCCGCGGACACGATGAACGGTACAAGGCAAAGAGGGAAAGCGATATAGACTATCGAAAGATATGCGTAGGCAAGGTCCTCGACTCCTTCATGGGATGCGGCGAAAAGTTCGGAAAGCGGAATCAGGAACACGAGCGGAATAACCACGGCAAGCCACTTGAATTCGATTCCATAGAAACATATTCCGACCGAAAGGATAAAGGCCGCCGCACCGGCGAGCATTGCCAGACGTTGCTGAAGGCGGCGCTTCTCCCCCATCGTGATATGGAGGAATTCCTTCATCGCCATGTAAAGCACCACCAGGAATAAGACGCCGAAGGCCGCGGGATGCAGAAGCATACCAGCGACCATCAGTGCGAGGAATACTATTCCGGACAGCGTCCGTTTAAGAAAATCATTCATCACCTTCCTTGATATCAGTATTATCCTTATTGTCTTTCAGCCTCTCCTCACCGTGCTTGCCGGCCTTCGGGCCGAAGATTGCCTCGATGTCGTCGGACATAATGACTTCCTTATCTATCAGCAGCCTTGCAAGTTTATCAAGGCCTTCCCAATTCTCGGTCAGTATCTTCCTCGTCCGCTCAGTGACCTCATCCACGAGCTTGCGGGCCTCGGCATCGATGAGTTCAGCCGTCTTTTCGCTGTACGGCTTGGTCAGTTCATAACCGGAACCGCCGGTGGAATCGTAGAAGGAAAGGTTGCCCACCTTGGGACTCATTCCGAAGTATGCGACCATGGAGTAAGCTATCTTGGTCATACGCTCGAAATCGCTTAGGGCGCCGGTGCAGGGCACGCCGTCATTGACTATCTCTTCGGCGATGCGGCCGCCCACCAGGCAGCACATCTCGTCCATCATGTCGGACTTGGACATCATAACCTTCTCGTCGGGAAGGCTCCAGGTCAGGCCGAGAGCCTGGCCGCGGGGTATGATAGACACCTTCAGCACGGGATCACAGCCCGGCAGCAGCCAGCCGGCGACGGCATGGCCTGCTTCGTGGTAGGCCGTAAGGCGCTTTTCCTCAGGCGACATTATGGTCTTCTTGCGCTCGATACCACCGACCACGCGGTCGACTGCATCCATGAAGTCCTGGTTGTCGATTTCCTGCTTGCCTTTGCGGGCGGCGGTCAGTGCCGCTTCGTTGCAGACGTTCGCGATATCGGCTCCGGAGAAGCCGGGCGTATGTTTCGCTATACCCTCGAGGTCGAAGCTCTGGGACAGATGCAGGCCCTTGAGGTGGACCTGGAATATTTCCTTGCGCTCGTTGAGGTCGGGAAGTGTCACGTTGATCTGCCTGTCGAAACGGCCGGCGCGCATCAGGGCCTTGTCAAGGATATCGGCACGGTTGGTCGCAGCGAGCACGATAACGCCGCTGTTGGTGCCGAAGCCGTCCATTTCGGTGAGGAGCTGGTTGAGGGTATTCTCACGTTCATCGTTGCCGGAGAATCCGACATTCTTGCCCCTTGCGCGGCCCACGGCGTCGATTTCATCTATAAACACGATGCAGGGAGCCTTATCCTTGGCCTGGGCGAACAAGTCGCGCACACGGGAAGCGCCTACGCCCACGAACATTTCAACGAAGTCGGAACCGCTGATGCTGAAGAAAGGCACGTTCGCCTCGCCTGCAACGGCCTTGGCAAGAAGGGTCTTGCCAGTGCCGGGAGGCCCCACGAGCAGCGCACCCTTGGGTATCTTGCCGCCCAGTGACGTGTATTTCTTAGGATTCTTGAGGAAATCTACTATCTCCATCACCTCCTCCTTGGCGCCGTAGAGGCCGGCCACGTCCTTGAAGGTCACGTTGACCTTCTCCTTGTCGGCGAGCTTGCCGTTGGCCTTTCCGACGTTGAAAGGATTCATGCCGCCGCCGGCACCGGGGCCTCCGCCCATATTGCGAGTCATGCCCCTCATCAGGAGCACCCAGAACAGGATAAGCAGCACCATGGGGACAATCCACTCCAGTATGCCGCTCCATATCTTGGCGTCGTTCTCCATCACCAGCTTGACCTGCTGGTCAGCCCTGAGGCCGGAATTGAGTTCAGCGAAAACAACCTCGGGATCGAACTTGGTCGAAGTCAGGAAAAAGAAATGGGGGGAACTTTTCGGAGGCACTCCGCCCGGATAGAGCGAAGCATATTTGGACACCGACTCCGGCCGCAGGGAAACTGTGCCGCGGTAGTCGTTACGTACGTATTTTATCTCCTTGACGTCTCCGTCGAGTATCATTTTCTCAACCTGTGCCCACTCGATCTTTTCAGCCTGCACGCCACGGTTGCTGAACAGCATCCACCCGATACTCACGATAAGGAGCAGGTAGAAAATCCAGCTTAGGTTTATCCTGACGACACGGACTTTGGGACGTTTATTATTATCGTCTTGCTTTTGAGCCATTTTAATGATATTTTTGCCGGGCAAATATACAACAAAAATGGCACCAAGACAAAGCCCTGACAATATATTATGGCTTGAAAAAGCAGAATCCACCAATAAAACGCTCCGGGAGTGCCTGGGAAGCTGCGACAATTTGTCAGTAATAGCCGCAAGGGAGCAGACGGCGGGCCGCGGACAAGGCACTCATACGTGGTTTTCCAGCAAGGGACTGAACCTAACTTTCAGCATGTTGTACAATCCGTCCGACCTGCTGGCCGCAGACATGATTCTGATCACCTGCGCTACTACCCTAGGCATCAGGGACTATCTGCTGGAAAAAGGTGTGACAGCCCGGATCAAATGGCCCAACGATATCTGGGTGGACGATCGGAAAATCTGCGGGATACTCATTGAGAACATACTCGACGGACCGCGTATCCGCCACAGCATCATAGGGATAGGCCTGAACCTCAACGAGAAGGACTGGCCCGCCGACCTGCCCAATCCCGTGAGCCTGCATAATCTCACAGGCATGTCCTACGACACCGACACCGAACTGAGGCTGCTGGCAGAAAAAATCCGCCGTCGTTTTGCCTTGATCGACAGCAACGACGGCAGATTAATACTGCAAGAAGAATTTGGAAAGAATCACTTCAGGCTTCCCTGAGGGCCTGCATCGCGGCCATGGCGTCGGCTGATTTGAATACCGAACTTCCGGCCACGAGCACATCCGCTCCGGCTTCCCTAAGTGACACGGCGTTGCCGGTTCCGACTCCGCCGTCGACTTCTATGAGCGCTTCAGCGCCGCGGGCCTTTATTTCAGACCTCAGCTCGACTATACGGTCCAGCGACTCATATATGAATTTCTGCCCGCCGAAACCGGCGAACACGCTCATAATCAAGAAGAAATCAGCCTTGCCTATATAGGGGAAAAGGCGCCGCACCGGAACGTCCGGATTGATGGCGACTCCCGCCTTCATGCCCAGCTTGTGGATGGCATCTATATGCGAGGCGGTGCGCCTGCCGGCAGCTTCCAGATGGAAACTGACATAGCTCACCCCGTCGGCCGCAAGCCGCTCGAACCAGCGCTCGGGATGCACCACCATGAGATGGGCGTCCATAGGCCGGGCGGCGACCTTGGCGACGGCGTCGATTACGCTGAATCCGAAAGAGATATTGGGGACTAAAGTTCCGTCCATCACGTCCAGGTGGATCCAGTCGGCGCCGCGGTTGAGTTTCTCCATTTCGGAATCAAGACGGAGGAAATCAGCGGCAAGCAGTGAAGGCGATACAAGCATGGCTATTCAAAATTACGTACCACGTCGTCAAGCAGGAGGACGAACTTGTCCATCGATGCGAGCTCGAGGCGCTCTCCCGGGGCGTGGACGCCGCGGAGGGTCGGTCCGAACGAAATCATATCAAGTCCGGGGAACTTTTCCAGGAACAGGCCGCATTCCAGGCCGGCATGGATGGCCTTCACCTCGGGCTCCTGGTTGAATAGACGGCGATAGGCCTCTACCGTGCGGGCGAGGATGTGGGAGTTCACGTCGGGATTCCATCCCGGGTATTCATACATATGGCGCACCTTCGCGCCCGCGCTCTCGAAATTGGCCCGGACCTTCGCTGCGATGGCCCTGCGCTCGCTCTTGGCTGAGCTGCGCTGGCTGGTCACTATCTCCACTATACCGCGGTCCTTGTGGGTCTTGATGCTGGCCAGATTGGTCGAAGTCTGCACCAGGCCGGGAATATCCTGGCTCATTGCCTGCACGCCGTGCGGGCAGGTGAAAAGCGCAGTAATTATGCGGCGGCTGACCGGAGCGCTAACCGGCAGAAGGAGGGTTGCCGCGACTTTCCCGGCCTCGAACTGCAGGCCTGGGTCGGTCTTGTGGAACTCCTCCTTCACGTCGGAAGCGAACTCCTCGAACGCAGCCTTGAAAGCCGCGGCGTCAGGCACTGCCACGACCGCCTCGCACTCACGTGCAATGGCGTTCGGCTTGCCGCCGCCGTCGATGCTGACAAAGCGAAGGCCCGCATCCAGGCGGGAATACAGGAAACGCGCCATCAGCTGGACCGTGTTCGCACGCTCCTTGTTGATGTCGTCACCGCTGTGCCCGCCGATGCCGCCTGAAATTGTGCAGCGGACGAACTGCGCCCCCTCGTCGGCCGCTTCCCTGCGAATCCGGAAGCGGATGTTGGTGTTGAGTCCACCGGCGCAGCCTATGAAGAGCTGGCCTTCGTCCTCGGAGTCCAGGTTTACTAGGGTTTTACCGTCAAAGAACCCGGGTAGGAGGGCTTCGGCGCCGTCCATGCCGGTCTCTTCGGATATTGTAAAGAGGCATTCGATGCGGCAGGTAGGAGCCTTGTCTTCGAGCAGCGCGAGGCATGCGGCGATGCCGATGCCGTCGTCGGCGCCAAGAGTGGTCTCCTTCGCTATCATCCAGCCGTCTTCAATCACGTATGGAATGGGATCCTTGCGGAAATCGTGCTTCACGCCTGCGTTTTTCTCGCAGACCATATCCTGATGGGCCTGAAGCACTATCGTGGGAATGCTTTCCTTGCCGGGAGCTGCCTCACGCACGATAAGCACGTTGCCTGTCGCATCACGCTTGCATTGCAGCGAACGGTCGGCAGCCCACTGGCAAAGCCAGTCGGTAATGGGGCCTTCGTGGCCGGACTCGCGGGGGATGCGTGTTATTTCCTTGAAGATATCAAGAACTCGTTCGGGACTCATATTTTTGGTTTTAGCGTTATTCTTCGGCAGGAGCCAGCTTGGACTCCAGGTCTGTCACATATTTCTTGAACAAGCGGTCCGTGGCCATCAGGTCGGACACGATGTTGCAGGAATGCAGGACGGTGGCGTGGTCCTTGCCGCCAGTCTCGGCACCGATGGTCGAAAGCGAGCAGTTGCTTATCAGGTTTCGGCAAAGGTACATGGATATCTGGCGGGCCTGAACTATCTGGCGTTTGCGGGACTTGGACACCAGGTCGTCGGTGCTGATGTTGAAGTAGTCGCACACAGCGGACTGGACCCTGCCGATGCTGAGCTCCTTGACGGGAGCGCTCACGATCTTTTCGGTGACCTTAGCAGCAAGTTCGACCGAATTCTCGGCGTGCATGGCCGTCGCATAAGCCATCACGGACAGGAAGGCTCCCTCAAGCTCACGGAAATTGGTCTTGATGCGGGAAGCGAGATACTCCAGCACATCCTGTCCTATCTTCACGCCTTCGCGGCGGCACAGGGACTTGAGCATCTGGAGACGGGTGCCGTAGTCGGGATGGAGCAGCTCCACTGAGACTCCCCACTTGAAGCGGGAAAGCAGGCGGTCCTCGAAGTTCTGCAGCTCCACCGGCGGGCGGTCAGACGTGAATATCAACTGCTTGCCGGTCTGGTGGAGGTGGTTGAAGATGTTGAAGAAGGCGGACTGGGTGCCGGGGCCCTGGAGGTCCTGGATATCGTCCACGATCAGCACGTCTATCTTCTTGTAGTAGCCGAGGAAGTCGGTCAGTTTGTTGCGGACGTTGACCGCATCCATATACTGGGTCTTGAACTCGTGGCCGTTGACGTACAGCACTATGAGTTCAGGGAATTTCTCGTGGATGGCAATGCCGATGGCCTGGGCCAGGTGGGTCTTACCAAGACCGGGACCGCCGAAGATGAGCAGCGGGTTGAACGAGTTCCTGCCCGGCGCCGAGGAGATGGCGGTTCCGGCGGCATAGCCCATCTTGTTGCATTCGCCGACGATAAAGTTGGTGAAGCAATAGACGGGATTCAGATTGGGATTGATCTGGATTTTGCGCAGGCCCGGATACACAAAAGGACTCGGATTGCCGGAGGGCTGGATGTTGACGCTGATCTCGCGGTTGACGGGGGCCATGCCGGCAGCGGCAGGAACTTCCATCGCCGGCTGGCTGCTGACTGCCTTGACAAGATAGACCAGCTTCGCGTCCGCGCCTATCACACGCTTGAGCGTTTTTTTAATAACGTCGAGATAGGTGGCTTCGAGATACTCGCGGAAAAAGTCGGAAGGGACCTCGACCGTGAGGGTCGAATCCACCACAGACACGGGGCGCACAGGCTTGAACCAGGTCGTGAATTTTTGGGGCTCCACGATCTGCTCCACAATCTTCAGGAAGTGGCTCCAGATGCTTATATGTCTGTCGTTCTCGTTCATTAGAAAAAGATACAGCCCGGAAAGGCTGTTCTCGAGTGCAAAAATGGTGGAAAAAAAAGTTAAAAAAAATTTTCTTTAGTATTGTTTTTTAATTTTTTTAGCGTTAAATATATACCGTCTGTCCGAAAAATAAGCCTTTTATAACTAGCTGTATATCAACGACTTGAAAAACTAAAAAATACTAATTATATATAATACACTAAATTCCCAATTTGGAATAATTCCAAACAAGCCATTTAAAGGATAATTCGCACTGCGCGCCTTTCGGCGTCTTAAAAATGCTTATTTACCCCTGAAATTATTTGGCCCGGGTGACCGTTTCTCCGTCGATTTTCACCAAAAATGCATCGGGATATTTTTCCCTGATGGCAGGTAAATTCTCCTTGACTTTTTCAAGGGAAGAATCGACACCGATTATATACTTGAAGAGCTTACCCGTGTCTATGATCACGGGGGTATAACCCATGAACGCCTTGTCCTTCGGATTGACCTTCCCGGAGCCGGCAAAGATCTGCACGCCGTAACGCACTCCGGAAGCGGCCGGCTTGTCGGCGGGCTTTTCCTCAGTCTTCACCTTTTCTGCCGGTTTCTCTTTCGCTTTAACCTTCTCGGCCGGCTTCTCTTCAACCTTCGTCTTTTCAGCGGGCTTCTCTTCCGCCTTCACCTTTTCGGCCGGCTTGTCGGCAGTCTTCCCCGCCGGGGCCTCGACTTCAACGTCAAGCGTCACGCTGCCGTCATACCGGGTCTTGTATTTTTTGAAAGCCTTGCATAGACGGGTGGCGATCTTGTCCCTTTCCGCTGCTTTTTTCAAGGTCTCAAGGTCCGTGCTATTGGAAATGAATCCAAGCTCCACCAGCACGGCCGGCATGGACGTTTTCCAAAGCACTAAGAAAGGATCCTGCCAGACGCCCCTGTTGGCGCTGATGGGGCCTCCCTTGAGATTCTCGGAAATAAGCTCAGCGAAAGCCAGGCTCTGCTCGAGGTTGGAGTTCTGCATCAGCTGCAGGAAGATGAACGACTCCGGATCGGAAGGGTCGAATCCCTGATAGGTGGTGGTATAGTCATCTTCAAGCAATATCACGGAGTTCTCCCTCTTGCACACATCCATGTTATATGCGAAGAGGTCCCTGTCTTTCTTGGAAGACTTGCCCAGCACGTGGACGGAGTAGCCGTTGGGAGTGCTCTTGGTGGTTGAATTAATATGGATGGAGATAAAGAGACCGGCATTCACGCGGTTGGCAATCCCGGCACGGTCATTGAGGGCAACAGTCTTGTCCTTGTCGCGTGTGAGGATTACTTTCACATCAGGACAATCCGCCTTGATCTTTTCCGAAAGCCTCTTGGCGATATCCAGGGTGAGGGTTTTCTCGTAGGTCTTGCCATCGCGGCTGACGGCTCCGGGGTCGGTGCCGCCGTGACCGGGATCTATTACGACAGTGGTCAGGCCCAGGTTCTGGGCCCCCGCTGAGAAGCACGCAAGTAATGCGGCCAGGAACAAATTAATTGTGCGTTTCAAAATTAAATACTAATTTTGTGGATTCGCAAATTTAACAAATTATTTAATACAGTTGTCAATTCTCAAGCGAATACTTTGCGCGGCACTCATGTCCGCACTGTCTGTGACCACCGTCTTCGCCCAGACCGCGGGCAGGAGACCCCCTCGCCAGGTGTTCAGCAGCGCAGTGCCGAAAACGGTGCGCCAGGTGGTCCTGGACTCAGCTGAGATAGCCCGCCGGGACTCCATCCACGTCGCCGATTCCCTCCACAGGATCGACTCCGCGGCACTGCGTGAAAAGAGTTCGCTTGAACTGCCCGCTTTTTCCGAAGCCAAGGACTCCATCGTGGAGGTCTTTACCGACGGCCAGCGCATGATCTACTACTACGGCGACGTCTCCGTCGAGTACATGGACATGAAACTGACCGCGGCCTACATGCAGTACAACATGAAGACCGGCACCGTCTACGCCAAGGGCGTCTACGACTCCCTCAAGGGCGAATGGGTGGGCAGGCCCGTGATGACGCAGGGCGGAAAGACCTACAACATGGAGGAAGTGAAATATAACTTCAACACCAAGAAATCCTCCATCAAGAACATCATAACCACCGAAGACAGCGCCATACTCCACGGCGGCAAGGTGAAGATGATGCCGGACCGCAGCATCAACATGACCGACGGCAAATACACCGTCTGCGAACTGGACCATCCCCACTACTACCTTTCCCTGACCTCGGCGAAAGTGATGACGGAGCCGACCCAGAAGACCGTTTTCGGTCCCGCCTACCTCGTGGTGGAAGACGTGAAACTGCCGTTCGTCGGGCTTCCATTCGGATTCATACCCAAGCGTCCCGAGCGCGCCACCGGCCTGCTGATGCCAAACTTCGGCGAGGAGAACGCCCGTGGCTTCTACATGAAGGACGCCGGCATGTACTTCGTGTTCGGCGACTACCTGGACCTGTCCATGACCGGCGACTATTACACCCTCGGATCCTGGGCCGTCAACGTGAACTCCCGCTACATGGTGAAATACAAGTTCAACGGCAGCTTCGGATTCACTTACTCCCACGACCAGACCGGCGAGCCCGACACCCCCGATTTCCAGGAATACAGCAACTTCGCCGTCCGCTGGTCCCACACGCAGGACTCCAAGGCCCACCCGGGCACATCCTTCAGCGCCTCGGTCAACTTCTCGTCCCCGTCCAACAGCCGCTTCAACTCCCGTTCGGTCAACGAAGCCCTGCAGAACCAGATATCGTCATCCATTTCCTATTCCAAGAACTGGAACGGCAAGTTCAACCTGAGCGTCAACGCCCTGCATTCCCAGAGTTCCCGCGACTCGTCCTACTCGTTCACCCTCCCGAACGTGACCTTCTCCGTCAGCACCTTCTATCCTTTCAAGCGCAAGGTACGCGTGGGCAAGGAACGCTTCTACGAAAAAATATCCTTCGGCTACAACACGACCCTCCAGAACAAGATCAACTTCAAGGCATCCGAGTTCGGCCAGGAGGGCTTCCTGGACAGGTTCCAGAACGGTATGACCCACAGCTTCAGCATAGGTCTGCCCAACTTCCAGCTGTTCAAGTACATCAACATAAACCCGTCCGTCAGCTACGGCATGAACTGGATGTTCCGGAAACGGGAATACGCCTACAACCCCGACACCGACAAGGTCGAGGAGCTTCCGAGCACTCAGTTCAACACCTTCGGAATCACGCAGACCTATTCCGGTTCCGTGGCCATGAGCACCCGTATCTACGGTCTGTTCAACTTCGGCTCCTGGCGCAAGGTACAGGCCATACGCCACGTCATATCCCCTTCCGTGTCGATGAACTTCAGCCCTGAACTCGGCAAGGAAGGCATGAACGGCTACCGCACCCTCCGCTACACTGATATCCACGGACAGGAAAAGACTTACGAATACAACATCTACCAGGGCCAGGTCTACGGCCCGCCCGGAAAGGGCCGTTCCGCCACGGCAAACATCTCCATCGGCAACAACCTCGAAGCCAAGGTGCGCGACTTCGCCGACACGACCGGCACCGGCAGCAAGAAGGTCAAGCTCATCGACCAGCTCAACATAAGCACCGGCTACAACTTCCTCGCAGACAGTCTGAACATGAACAACGTCAGCATGTCGATGTCCACATCCCTTTTCGATAAGGTGTCCATCAGCGCGAGCGCAAGCTTCGACCCCTATGCAATCGGTCCCTCCAACCGCAAGATCAACAAGTTCGCCATCACCCAGGGCCAGGGCCTGCTGCGTCTCAACAACGTGTCCGCTTCCGCCTCCTATTCAATTTCCGGCGACGGCGCGATAAAGGGCAACGACGGTGTCAAGGATCCCAGCAACCGTGTGGGCCAGGGCGGTTCCAACATCAACGGAGCCGCCAGTTACTACCAGCGCTACTTCTACCATCCGGTTACGGGAGAATTCATCCCGGGCGGCTGGCTGTACTACACCAACCCCAACGTCCCCTGGTCCGTCAACCTCAGCTACTCGTTCAGCCTGAACAAAACCTACAAGTTCGAGGACGACGTACTGACCACCAAGAACAACATCACCCAGACCCTGCAGGCCAGCGGCAACATCAGGCTGACGCCGAGGCTCAACATCAACGTCAGTTCCGGCTTCGACCTGCAGGCCATGAAGATAACGACAACCCAATTCAGTTTCACATACGACCTGCACTGCTTCAACATATCCGTTTCATGGGTGCCGACCGGAAGCTGGGCGTCCTACCAGTTCAGGATAGCGGCCAACGCCTCCGCCCTTGCGGACATACTCCAGATCAAGAAGAGCAGCAGCTACTGGGACAACAGATAAGATGATACACGGCAAGAAGATAATCGTGGTCATGCCGGCCTACAACGCCGAAAAGACACTAGAACAGACATACTCCGAAATCCCCCGCGACATCGTGGACGAAGTCATCCTGACCGATGACTGCAGCCGCGACGGCACCGTCGAAAAGGCCCGCGAACTCGGCATTAAGGAAGTGCTCATGCACCCGGCCAACCGCGGCTACGGCGGCAACCAGAAAACCTGCTACAACCGCGCCCTGGAACTCGGCGCCGACATAGTGATAATGCTCCACCCCGACTACCAGTACACCCCGAAACTCATCGAGGCCATGGCCTACATAATAGCCAACGGCGTGTATCCTGTCGTATTCGGTTCCAGGATACTGGGCAAGGGAGCGCGGAAAGGCGGCATGCCGCTCATCAAATACGTCTCCAACCGCTTCCTTACCCTCACCCAGAACGTCCTCATCAGCCAGAAGCTTTCCGAGTACCACACCGGCTACCGTGCATTCAGCGCCGATGTGCTGAGGTCGGTCGACTACAACGTCTGCTCCGACGACTTCATATTCGACAACGAGATGGCGGCGCAGATCTTCTGGGCAGGATATGAGATCGGTGAAGTCACGTGCCCGACCAAGTACTTCGACGACGCATCCTCAATCAACCTGCGCCGCAGCACGGTCTACGGCTTCGGCGTGCTCAGGGTGTCGCTGGTCTACCGCCTCTGCAAATGGCACCTGATGCGGTCCAAGCTCTTCCCTGCCAAATGAAACTGAGCGAACTGCCCGCCGCGCTGCTGAAGGGCCGCACTCCGGACGTGTGCATCCAGCTCTTCCGCTACCTGGTGTCGGGCGGCACCGCGTTTCTGGTGGACGCCGGACTCCTCGCCCTGCTGACTGAATGCTTCGGCAAGGAGCACCTGCTGCTCTGGACGGCTATAGCATTCACCGCCGGGCTCATAATCACCTACCTTTTCAGCATATTCTGGGTCTTCGACAACAGGAACATGAAGAACCGTGCCGCCGAGATGTCGGTCTTCGCCCTCATCGGCGTCAGCGGGCTCGGCCTCACGGAACTGCTGATGTGGCTGCTCGCCGGCAAGGCCGGTATCCACTATCTGGTTGCCAAGGTCATCACCACCGTACTGGTGTTCTTCTGGAACTTTGCCGCAAAGAAGCTTCTGCTTTTCAGGAACAAATGAAACACAAGACTTTACTTATAGACGCCTGCATAGTCGTACTCGGTGCGCTGCTCTTCATAACGGGAATAGGCGGCGTGCGCCTTTTCGACTGGGATGAAATCAATTTTGCCGAATCAGCCCGCGAGATGGTGCTCACGGGAGACTGGTTCAACGTGCAGATTAACTTCGAGTCGTTCTGGGAGAAGCCGCCGCTCTTCATCTGGATGCAGGCCCTGAGCATGGAAGTGTTCGGAGTTGGCGAATTCGCCGCCCGCTTCCCCAATGCCATAATGGGCATCATAACCCTGCTGGCCCTGTTCCACATAGGCAAGCAGACCGAAGACACTCGTCTCGGTCTGCTCTGGGCCGGGCTATATGCCATTTCATTCCTGCCTTTCTTTTATTTCAAGTCCGGCATAATCGATCCCTGGTTCAACTTTTTCATCTTCCTGGGAATCTATTTCTTCTCCCGGTACACCGACACTGATGCCGCAGCGCTGAGAATGCGGCACGCTGCGCTGAGCGGCCTGTTCACTGGACTCGCAATACTGACAAAAGGCCCGGTGGCCTTCCTGATCTTCTGCCTGACCTTCTTCTTCTGGCTGGTGTTCAGGAAATTCCGCCTGAGTTTCAGGTGGAAGGACGTGGCCGTGTATTTCATTGCGCTCGCCCTTGCCGGCGGTGCGTGGTTCATAGCGCTTGCAGCCTCCGGGCACGGCGAAGTGATCAAGGATTTCATAGACTACCAGATACGTCTCTTCGAGACCAAGGACGCCGGCCACGGCGGTTTCCTCCTCTACCACTTCGTCATACTGCTCTTCGGCGTGACTCCGGCATCGTTCTTCGCCCTGTCCACATTCAAGCGCAGGGCGCTGCAGGGTGAGGAGAGCAGTCGCAGCGCGGGCCTGTTCCGCTGGATGATGGTGTCGCTGTGGGTTGTGCTGATACTGTTCACCATAGTGCGCACCAAGATTGTCCACTATTCTTCGTTCTGCTACTTTCCCATCACCTTCCTGGGCGCCTGGGCGGCAGCGCGTATGATTGACGGGAAACTACGGTTCAGGGGCTGGCAGAGCGGCCTCCTTATAGGCACGGCGGCGTTTTTCGGCCTGAGCCTGACGGCGCTCACCCTGTTCGACAAGTTCAAGGACAGGATAGCGCCCCTGGTCGACGACCCCTTCGCCGTCAGCTGCATGGAAGCAAGTTCAGAGTGGAAAGGCTTCGAGCCCTTCGTGGGCGTGCTGCTGATTGCGGCAACCATATGGTTCTGCGTCAGTTTCCGCCGCAGCCCGAAGATGCGCAGTTTCGTTATCCTTGCCGCCGGGAACCTGTTGTTCGCAATGACCGCCATTCTGTGCGCTGTGCCGGAAGTGGAGAAATACAGCCAGGCTTCGGCAGTGGATTTCTATATTGAGCGCCAGGGGGAGGACTGCTACGTGCAGCCCGCCTACTTCAAGAGCTACGCACAGTATTTCTACACCATGCGCCGGCCGGAAAACCGCTGTGACGATTTCGATTGGCTGAGCAAGGGCCGCATCGACAAGTCCTGCTACTTCGTGGTGAAGGATATTCCCGAAAAGGTGGAGCAACTGAGCATGGACGCACCTGATGCGGAGTTCTTGTACCGCAGGTCAGGATTTCAGTTTTTTGTGCGCAAACAGCCTTCGGAGGCACCTGATGCAGAGCCAGACGACGGCGACAAGGGCGAGGTTGAATAGCACCGTCAACAGGTAGTTGACCTTATGCGGAGATACCCGGAAGGGCGTCTCCGTCTTTGTTTTGTCGTAGCGGGCGAAGACGTTGCTGTATACGACTACGCCGTGGTTGAAGAATGCCGAGTAGCGGACGTAGCTGTCGTCGGGCTGCATGACGTATTCGAGCTGTGTGCCCTCAGCCGTAGCCAGAAGGGTGTGATCCTGGCCCCAGGCTTCTATGCGGGCAGGGGCTGAGAGGCGGATGTAGGTGGTGTCGCCGCGGAGTCCGATGTCACGTATCTGCGGCAGGTGCGCGTTCGCTTCGTATTTGACGTCCCAGTCGCCATCGCCGAAATCAGGCACTCGCATCGAATAGAAGCAGCCTTTCAGCAGCACCGGCTTCACGTCTTCGTAGCGCTCCGAAGGGGTCTGAAGCCAGGAGCAGCGTATGCCTATCTTGCTGTGGTTGCCGGAGTCGTGGCAGTCGTCGTTGATCAGGCAGTGGGAGTAGTGGCCGGCGCTGAGAGCTTCGTCCCAGAGACGCAGTTCGGTGGACACGCCGCAGTCGGCTTCAATCATCCGGTAGCCCGTGAGCTTGTGCATCGCGCGGGGGGATGAGCCCAGCTCGCGGTCCGGGTGGTTCATCACAATGAAGTCCGCGTTGCGGGTCAGATAATCGTACTGCCACTGCTGCTGGGAGACCAGGAACGGAATCAGGTGGTCGTAGAGTATCATGCGGCTGGGATTGAAGACCAGCTTGTGGAATTTGAAAAGATTGATGCCGTGCTCGTAGACGTTGATCTGGAGGGAGCTGTCGGTCGGATGCTGCGTCAGCTGGTTGTGATTGGAAAAGGCCAGTATGTCGTAGCCGAGCTTACGGTAATCTTCCAGCACCACGTCCGGATATTCGGGGCACTCGTTTAATATATTGTCTACACGCGTGTGCGTGTGGAAATTCGCCCGTTTCCAGCAGGACGCCGTGTCAAGGTCCGAATAAGGGTTGTAGATGTCCGGACCGGAGAACGGCTCCGGGCTGCTGAAACTAAATATCGGGGAGACCGAAAAAACACATATAACTATCAGCAGGACAGGGAATAGGGATGCAACCACCCGGGCACAGAACAATAAAGTGTTTTTCATGTTGCAAATATGGGAATTATTTGAGAAAAATGATTATCTTTGCATATCAAAAATCCGGCGGACCCAGGCAATCGCCCTTCCGCTATTATCAGAAATAAATATGACACATAGCCTTTCTGAGCTCACCGCAATGAACCGCGAGCAGCTCGAAAACCTTTCCAAGGAAAAAAACCTGAAGTTCAGCAAAAAGAATACTGACGACGATCTTCGTTACATGATACTCGACGAAGAGGCCAGGCTCGTCTCTAAGGAGCCCGTGCCCGAGAAGCCCAAGCGCGGCCGTCCCCGCAAGGCCAAGGCCGCAGAGCCCGCAAAGAAGGCGGAGCCTGCAGAGCAGCCCAAGCCTGAAGCCCAGCCCGAGAAGAAGGGCCGCCAGGGCAAGAAGGAGCAGGCCAAGCCTGCCGCCCAGGCAGAGCCTGTGAAGCCGGCAGAGCCCGCCAAGGCTCCCGAAAAGGAAGCCGCCGTCCCTGCCGAAGCAAGCAAGAAAAAACGCGGCCGGCCGGCCAAGACCGCCGAGAAAGTCGAAATAACCGCCGAGGCGGAAACCCCGAAGAAGGAGCAGGAGCAGCAGAAGCCCCAGCAGCCTCAGCAGCAGGGCCAGCCCAAACAGCACAAAGGACATCAGGATAAGCCCCAGCAGCCTCAGGGCCAGCAGCAGAACCAGCAGGGCCAGCCCCAACAGCAGAACCAGCAGCAGGGACAGCCCAGGCAGCCCCAGCAGCAGTTCCAGCCCAAGCCCAGGGTGCCTGAATTCGAAGGCACAGTCGAAGCGACCGGCGTGCTCGAAATAATGCCCGACGGGTACGGCTTCCTCCGCTCCTCGGACTACAACTACCTCAACTCCCCCGACGACATCTACGTCTCGCAGCAGCAGATTAAGTTCAACGCCCTTAAACCCGGCGACACCGTCACCGGCGAGATCCGTCCGCCCCGTGAAGGCGACAAGTATTTCCCCCTGGTGAAGATCAAATACGTCAACGGCCGCACCCCCGAGTTCATCCGCGACCGCGTGCCGTTCGACTTCCTGACGCCCCTCTTCCCGGATGAGAAATTCAACCTTCTCGGCAGGGGGCACGCCACCGACCCGAGCTGCCGCATCGTGGACATGTTCTCCCCTATCGGCAAGGGTCAGCGCGGTCTCATCGTGGCCCAGCCCAAGACCGGTAAGACCATGCTGCTCAAGAGCATAGCCAACGCCATAGCGGACAACCACCCCGAGGTCTACGAAATCGTGCTCCTCATCGACGAGCGTCCCGAGGAAGTCACCGACATGCAGCGCAGCGTCAAGGCCGAGGTCGTGGCCTCCACCTTCGACGAACCCGCCGAGCACCACGTCAAGGTGGCCAATATGGTCCTTGAAAAAGCCCGCAGGCTGGTTGAATGCGGCCACGACGTGGTCATCCTCCTTGACTCCATAACCCGTCTCGCCCGCGCCTACAACACCGTCCAGCCCGCTTCAGGAAAGGTGCTGACCGGAGGAGTGGATGCCAACGCACTCCAGAAACCCAAGCGCTTCTTCGGCGCAGCCCGCAACATCGAAGGCGGCGGCTCCCTGACCATACTTGCAACGGCCCTGACCGAAACCGGATCCAAGATGGACGACGTCATCTTCGAGGAATTCAAGGGCACCGGCAACATGGAACTCCAGCTGGACCGCAACCTCTCCAACCGCCGCATCTTCCCGTCCGTTAACATCGTCCTTTCCGGCACCCGCCGCGACGACCTGCTGCTGGACCGCGCCAGCGCCAACAGGATATGGATTCTCCGCAAGCTCCTCGCCGACATGAACTCCCTGGAAGCCATGAACTTCATGCTCCAGCTGATGGACGAGTTCAAGACCAACGTGGACCTGCTGGACAATATGAGCAAAGTCTCCGCCCGGGACGCCAGATAGCGTTGGGCGGAGACATATCGGATATTCCAGGTAAGCCCTTTACCAGCTTACCTGGAATTTTATTCTGGTCTTATCGTAAAAATAATACTCGGAACTGCTGACCTCAACTACCCCAAGGTCGACTGCCTTTCCTCTGGAGTTGAAATAGACATAATAGTTGTAATTATTGTCTTCCGGATCAGGGAATGAATAAATCTTCTTTCCCATGAAGGTTTCTACGTACGTGCAGTCACTGACCCGCAGATCAGGATACTCATAATACCACAAGTCAACTATAAGTTCGGAACTTGTGTGCTTGACTACAGTATAATCGTCGGGGCCTATGGGATCATTATTGTAGCCGAAATCAGGAATGGTGAGATAAAGCGTCGTTCCGTTGCCTTCATTTTTTGAATACATTGTGCCGACAATATTGTCGCCGCTGACGCTGTAGCCGTCGAATAAGTCCTCATAAGACACCACATCCCACTCCTGCTCATCCAGTTTGACGGGACTTTCCTTGAAGCAGGAAGTCGTGGCCGCAAGGGCGCACAAAAGAATAAGGGGGTAAAAAAACTTTCTCATATTGCGTGATTATTTTGTTCCGAAAATCCTGTCGCCGGCATCGCCGAGGCCGGGGACTATGTAGGCATTGTCGTTGAGACGCTCGTCTATGGCGGCAACGAAAATGTCGACGTCCGGGTGGGCTGCCTGAACCTTCTCGATGCCCTCGGGCGCCGCTACCAGGCACATAAGCTTAATGTTGGTGCATCCCCTTTCCTTCAGCATGTCAAGGGCGTCGCAAGAGCTGCCGCCCGTCGCGAGCATGGGGTCGGTGACTATGACCAGGCGATCCTGGATATCTTCGGGGAGCTTGCAATAGTAGACGACCGGCTTGTGGGTCTTTTCGTCGCGGTAGAGGCCTATGTGGCCGACTCTCGCCACCGGCACGAGGTCCAGAAGCCCGTCCACCATACCCAGGCCGGCGCGCAGGATAGGCACGATCGCAAGCTTGCGGCCGAGTACACGACTGGCTGTCATCTTGCTTATGGGGGTTTCAATTTCTATGTCTGCGAGGGGAAGGTCGCGGGTAATTTCATAGCCCATCAGAAGGGAAATCTCTTTGAGAAGCTGGCGGAAATCCTTCGATCCTGTCTCTTTCTGGCGCATGATGCTCAGCTTGTGCTGGACCATAGGATGGTCTATCAGATGAACTTGGCTCATATGGTATGTGGTTTTCGCAAATGTAATCATTTTTTGTTATTTTTGTAAAATATGTTGAAGATATATTGCAAGAACACCGGCACCTCCCTCGAATTCCAGGAAGGCACCACACTGGCGGAAATGCTCCCCCGCTTCGAATTTGAGCGTCCCTATGACATCTTGTGCGCCAAGGTCAACAACGTAGCCCAGGGCTTGAAATACCGCGCCTTCAACAGCCGCGACGTCGAGTTCCTCGACTACCGCACCTACACCGGCCGCAGCGCCTACTGCCGTTCGCTCTGCTTCCTGCTGAGCAAGGCAGCCCGCGACGTATTCCCCGACAGCAAGATAAAGATGCGCCGCCCCATCTCCAAGGGCTATTTCTGTGACCTGCAGAAAGGTTCCCCGGTGACCTCCGAAGATGTGGAGCAGATACGCAAGCGCATGGAGGAGATTGTGGAAGGCGACGCCCCGTTCAAGAGAGTGGAAGTCCGCACGGAAGAGGCAATTGAGCTGTTCCGCGGCATAGGTTACGACGACAAGGTCAAGCTCCTTGAGACCAGCGGCCAGCTGTATATCCGATACCACACCCTTGAAGGCACTCCGGACTACTACTACGACGCCCTCGTGCCATCCGCAGGCTACCTCAAGGTCTGGGAACTTTCCCAATACCAGGACGGCATGCTCCTGCGTGTGCCCGACCGTCACGCCCCGGAGAAGCTGACGCTTTTCGAGCCCCAGCCCAAGACCTTCGAAGTGTTCAGGGAAAGCCTGCGCTGGAATGCAATAATGGACCTCGACAACGCCGGAGACGTCAACCACGCATGCGAGAAGGGCCGCGCCGGCGAGCTCATCCAGGTGGCAGAAGCACTGCAGGAAAAGAAGATAGTTCAGATTGCCGAAGAAATCGACCGCCGTTACCGCTGCGGAGCGATGCGCCTGGTGCTCATCACCGGCCCCAGCAGCAGCGGCAAGACCACCGTCACCAAGCGTCTCAGCACCCAGCTGATGGCCTGCGGGCTCAAGCCCATGACCGTGTCAACCGACGACTACTTCGTCAACCGTCTCGACACGCCCCGCCTGCCCGACGGCAGTTTCGACTTCGACAACTTCGACACCGTTGACCACGAAGCCATGCAGAACGACCTCATCAAGCTGCTCGACGGCGAAGAGGTCAGCGTGCCGGAATACAACTTCGTCACAGGTATCCGTGAATACAACGGCAAGACGCTGCAGCTGACTCCGGGCGCTGTGCTGCTTGTGGAAGGCATCCACGCCCTCAACCCCGGCCTGACCGACCGCATCCCTGATGCCGCCAAGTTCAAGATATTCATCAACACCATAGTCAGCATCTCCCTGGACGACCACAACTGCATCCCGACCAGCGACAACCGCCTGCTCCGGCGCATCGTGCGCGACTACAACAAGGGAGCCTTCACCGCACGTGAAACCATAAGCAACTGGCCCAACGTGCGCAGGGCCGAGGTCAAGTGGATATACCCCTTCCAGGAGACTGCAGACGTGCTTTTCAATTCCGCCTACCTGATGGAGTTCGCCGTCATACGGCTCCACGCAGAACGCATACTCGCAACCGTCCCGCGCAACTGCCCGGAGTACAGCGAAGCCAACCGCCTGCTGAAGTTCCTGAATTACTTCACTCCCGTCAGCGACCGCCAGATACCTCCGACTTCCCTGCTCCGTGAGTTCGTGGGTGGCAGCAGCTTCAAATATTAGTCATATGATAATCAGCATTTTAGACACCGACCTCTACAAGTTTTCAACTTCCAACGCCTATTTCCAGCTCTATCCGCTGGCTGAAGGCACGTTCACTTTCAACGACCGTTCGAAGGAAGTCTATGATGAATCCTTCATTGCCGACCTGAAGGGCGCATTCGCGGATATGGCGAAGCTGGCGCTGACGGACGAGGAATTCAGATATGTGACCTCGCATATCAAATACATTGCGTGCAACTACTGGGAGTGGCTCCGCGGCTTCCGTTTCGAGGCCGACAAGATCGAGTGCTCACTCGACGCCGAAGGTCACCTGCATATAGAAGTGACCGACCTGCTGTACAAGGTCACCTTGTACGAAGTGCCGGTGCTGGCTATAGTCGCGGAGCTTCGCAACCGGCGTTTCGCGTGTCAGGTGGACAACGGGACCGTGCTCGAAAGGCTTGATGCCAAGATTGAGATAGCCAACGCCAACGAATTGGTATTCTCCGAGTTCGGCACGCGCCGCCGCTTCTCATCGGAGCTCCATGAAAAGGTGGTGGCAAGGCTGAAGGTTGGATGCCCTAAGTTCTGTGCAGGCACCTCGAACGTCTATTTTGCCATGAAGTACGACCTCATCCCCGTGGGCACTTTCCCGCACGAGTGGATGATGTTCCACAGCGGGGTGTTCGGCTACAAGAGAGCCAATTACCTTGGCCTCGAAGACTGGATCAAGGTCTATGACGGCGCCCTGGGAACGGCCCTTATCGACACCTTCACGACCGCGTCCTTCCTCCGCACGCTGACGCTCAAGCAGGCCAAGCTGCTGGACGGCTTCCGCCAGGATTCCGGGGACGAAAAAGTGATCGGCGACATGATTATCGCCCGTCTGGAGGAGTTCGGTATCGACCCGCACAGCAAGCTGCTGGTGTTCAGCAATGCGCTGGATTTCCCGAAGTACCGCGACGTGGCCGCATATTTCAAGGGACGCATAAAGGTCAGCGCCGGCATAGGCACCAACCTTACCTGTGACCCCGGCATTCCCGGATACAAAGCGGCGAACATCGTGATGAAGCTGAGCCGCTGCCGCATGAGCGCGAAGGACCCCTGGGAGAAGGTAATCAAGATCTCCGACGACTTCGGCAAACACATGGGAGACGATGTGGAATTCGACATCGCCGCCCACGAACTGCATCTGTAGCAATGAATTACAGCGTTGACGACACCATTTGCGCGCCGGCGACATCGGCCGGTGGGGCCATCTGTGTGGTGCGAGTAAGCGGGCCCCGGTGCTTTGAGGCCGTGGATTCAGTGGTGCGGCTGCGGCACGGGACTGCTGCGGCAGCCAGGGGGTTCACCGTCCGTTTCGGGGTGGTGGACGGGCTGGATGAGGTGCTCGTCAGCGTGTTCAAGGCTCCCCATTCATACACCGGGGAGGATATGGCTGAGATCTCGTGCCACGCGTCGCCTTTCGTGGTCAGGGAACTGCTGCAGAGGTTGTGCGGCGCCGGATGCAGGCTCGCGCTGGCCGGCGAATTTACCCGCAGGGCCTTTACTGCCGGCAAGATGGACCTTGCCCAGGCGGAGGCTGTCGCCGACCTTATTGCCGCTGATTCGCAGGCGGCCCACCAACTCGCCTTCTCGCAGCTGCGTGGTGTTTATTCGCAGAAACTCAAGGAGTTGCGGCGTCAGATCGTGGAGCTGTCGGCACTTATGGAGCTGGAGCTGGACTTCTCCGAAGAGGAGCTTGAGTTCGCAGACCGGAAGCGGCTGCGGGGCCTGGCGGAGGCGGCGCTGGACGAAACCAGCAGGCTCGCCGACTCCTTCCGTGCCGGCAACGCTTTCAAGAAGGGCATCCCCGTGGCTATCGTGGGGGCCGTCAACAGCGGCAAGAGCACGCTCCTGAATGCGCTTCTGGGGGAAGACCGGGCTATCGTGTCCGACATTCCAGGAACTACGCGGGACACCGTGGAAGAGACGCTGGTGATTGAAGGTATCGCGTTCCGGTTCATCGACACTGCCGGACTGCGCGAGACGCCGGAAACGATTGAACGGATGGGCATTGAGAGGTCCATTGAACAGATGGACAAGGCTTCGGTGGTGGTGGTGCTTCTGGATGCCACTGCTCCTATGGATGAGCTGAAATCGGTCTGCGACCAGGTCCGCTCCCACCTCCGCCCCGACACCCGCGTCATCTGGGTCCGCAGCAAGATGGACCTGGTTCAGGGAGATGGCAAGGCGGGCGCCTTGGACACTGTTGGCGTGGAGCCGGGCCTCCTGGACATCTCGGCAAAGACCGGATACGGTCTTGACCGACTGCGTGCAGCCATCGCCTCGGACGCCTCCAGTCGGCTCAAAGCCGCCGACGGCCTGCTCGTGACCAACCAGCGCCACCACGAAGCCCTCGCCGCCGCCGCCGAAGACCTCCGCCGCTTCCTTGACGGCCTTGCCACCTCCCTCCCCACAGATCTCCTCTCGGAAGACCTGCGCTCCGCCACCCGCCACCTCGGCACTATCTTCGGCGAGGTCACTCCCGACAACGTCCTTGGCGAGATATTCGGGCGGTTTTGTGTGGGAAAATAAGAATATACCACTTAACTAATTGATAATCAATCATAGGTGAGCAATTTAGCATATATTTCTCCACGCATCCCTTAGGCGGCAGAAGGATGTAGCTGGTATGGAGCAGATCAACGTGGCCATGATTCCGGCTGTAGATAGTAAAGTAGATTTCCGCCAAAATGGATTTGAAAAAGGTGCCAGCGGAAGGCCGTTTCAAAGGTAAGCAAGTCTCGTCGGTTTTCAAAGTTTTTTGAAGATATTTTGAGTTTCTTTCACTCGATATGATGGCCCGGTCATATTGACCATAAAGGCCTTGTGGCAGAGCCTGTCAACCAGGGCGGAACAAAGTACCTTGTCCTTGATTGTTTCCTCCCAGCGGGTAAAAGGAAGGTTGGTCGTGATGATTGTAGCCTTGTCGCCGGTCCTTGTCGATATCATATTGAACAGCAGTTCAGCACCTTCCTTATCAAAACTGACGTATCCCATCTCATCACATATTACCAGAT
>JAILIM010000079.1 GCA_024695285.1 Bacteroidales bacterium | reverse complement strand
GGATCGCCCTTGCCGGCGAGGTGCTTGCCCCAGAAATACCCGGTAACGGTGGTTCCGTGATGTGTGCGTATAAAATTGACCACGATGTCGGGCAGCCTCTGCTTGCGCGCCATATCCACGCCGTCCGAAACATGCTTGATGATATCTTCGGCGCTTTGTTTCGGCGAAAGCCCGGTATGGTATTTCTGGTCTTCGCTCTTGTTGAGCATGGACTCGTTCTCGATGAAGCACATGGGGTTGTTCATCTTGCCGATATCGTGATACAGGGCCCCCACCCTGAGCAGCAACGGATTGGCATCGATGGCGCGTGCCGCCGCATCGGCCATGTTCATGACCTGCAGGGAGTGTTGGAAGGTGCCGGGAGCCTTCTGCTCCAGTTCCCGTAGAAGGGACGAAGATGTGTCGGAAAGCTCCGCAAGGCGGGAGTTGGACACCAGGTTGAATATCTTCTCGAAGAGATATATCAAAGGATAGCCTGCCACCGCCAGGAACGAAGCGATCATGAGCCTCAGCAGATCGGGAAGCATGGGCGTGTTGATCGCTCCCGTAAGATGCAGGGCGAGATAAGCCAGCGCCATGGCAATGAAGTTGATCAGGGCCAGCAGGAACTGCTTCCAGCCCTGGACCAGATAGCGCGAAGCGTAAATCGACACCATGCCGCCCGTCAGGAAAATGATGAACAGCGGCGCGCCGTAGTCGGCATAGACCAGCAACGGCAGCAGCGAAACGATATACACCGGCACTATAACCCTTGCACGTACAAAAGCCTGGAGATACAACGCCGCCAGGGTAAGCGGGGTTATGAAGAGCCATGAGGAATCAATCCTGCATACCAGCGTGATAGCCGCCGAAAACAACGCAAATACGAATACGAGATAGTAGTAACTGCGATTGTCCGACAGGAAACTCTTGCCTGAGAACACGATGGACAGGAAAAAGAGGCATATCAGCAACAAGGCGACCAGTATGTTGCCAAGGATACTCAGGTATACAGGGCCCGAACTGCCCATGCTGTTCTCGTACTCTTTCTTATAGGAATCCAGTATCTGGGCCACCTCCGCCGTCACGACTTCCCCGTTGGACACAATCAACTGGCCGGCAGAGACATACCCTCCGGTAGGAGAAATGCGGCTGACGGCTTCGGCGCTGACGGCCTCGGAGGTTTTGGCGTCAAATACCAGATTCGGAACGATCAGACCGTACACGCCGTACTGTTTCAGCAGCGAATCGGCTGAAGCATATCCGCTGGCCTCCTGCACTTCGGAAAGGAGCCTGGCCCGTGCCTGCGACAGTCCGAGGACCTCTGACGACGGAACCCTGACAGCGCGCTTGTCCTTCTGGACGTAGATGAGGTCGGCGTTTTCGGGGACTTCGTCATCTGCCAGCACGCCCTTCTCCATGATACTCCTGAGGGCTCCGGTTACCACGGGCTTCAAGGCCCCCAGGTCCAGAGCTTCGGCAGCCGATATGCTGGAACCGGTGACGCCGGCGGAATACTTGAAATAAGGCACATAGGCATCGAGGGCCCGGGCCGTTTCCTCCTGCATCTGCTCCGCAGTCTTGAGAATGGGGAAATCGAAGGGGGCGAAAAGCGTCTCGTAGTTCCAGGTAGCGCCCTTCTTGTAATCGTAGCCGAACTTGGCCGTTCGCGGAGCGACGGCTGCAATCAGGGCTGCAACGATGAGGAGCGGCAGGAACTTATCTAAACGGGCTGTCAGTTTCACGTGCTATGTATTTGTATGTCAGTTTGTCGGTAAGTCGCGGGAACAGCCTGTGCGCCCAGACCGTTGCCTTGCCCAGTCCGGTAAGGATAACCACGGATTTGCGTTTTGCAAGGCCGCGCGCCAGATGGCGGGCGCATTCCTCCGCACTCATGAGTTTGTCCTCGTCGAGCGGGGTCTCCCCCTGCGCGCTGCCGTCGGCAGTAAGCGCGGCGTTGCGCACGTTCGAGGATGTATATCCGGGAGCGAACACCAGCACTCCGAGGCCGTCTTTCAGGTGCTCTATGCGAAGGGTGTCCAGGAAGCCGCGGATG
>JAILIM010000048.1 GCA_024695285.1 Bacteroidales bacterium | reverse complement strand
ATGTTCAATCCCTTGGAACCGAGGGCCGGTCCCACCGGAGGCGCAGGATTTGCGGCTCCACCTTTGATCTGGAGCTTAATAAATCCGGTAACTTCTTTTGCCATAATGGATTGCTATTCTTTTGTTACTTGTGTAAAATTGAGCTCTAACTGTGTCTTCCTGCCGAAGATGACAACTATGACCTTCAACTTGCTGCGATCCTGGAGGATTTCATCCACAGTGCCGGTGAAATCGGCGAAGGGGCCGTCCGTGATCCGGATGGAGTCGCCGACGGCGTAGTCCACCACGGTTTCTGCGGCACTGTCGATGTTCTCGTCCTGTACGCCGAGAATGCGCTGGGCCTCATCCTCGCGGATGGGGACCGGGACACGCTCGAACTGGGCGCCTTTGGTGGTGCGTTTTTCGGTAAGGAAGCCGGACATGCCGGGAACGTTGTTGCGGATGATGTTCTCAAGCATGGCGGTGAGCTCGGCCTGGATGAGGACGTAGCCCGGGTAAAGCAGTTTGTCAACCGCCTTGCGCTTGCCATTCTTGGTCACTATTTCCTTCTTGACGGGTACAAGTACCTGACCGACCGTGTCGTTGAGTTTGTTGCGGTCGATTTCTTTTTCCAGGTATTCCTTGGCCTTTTTCTCCTTGCCGCCTGCTGTGCGCAGGACGTACCATTTCATTTCGCCCATTGGAGTCGCGATAAAGTTACAAAGTGTAGATCAGAGTCATCAGCTTCTGGAATGCGAAATCCACAACCCAGAGCACGGCAGCAAGAAGGACCGTGGTTACAAGCACGAGGAGGGCGGAGCTCTGAAGCTTCTCCCATGTCGGCCAGGTGGTCTTCTTGGTGAGTTCCACGAAGGACTCTTTGCAGTAGTTGATTAACTTTCTCATTTTTACATTTAATGGATGCCGTGAAATGGAAGCGGGGGACGCGGCATCTGTTAAACAATTATCAAATCGTAACCTTTGATATTGGCAGGGGAAGCAGGATTCGAACCCACATCGACGGTTTTGGAGACCGCTGAACTACCCTTGTTCTATTCCCCTAAAACAGGCGGGTGCGCCCTTGAGGCACTCCCGCCTTGGATTTAGCAAGTCTTAGTCAAGAACCTTGATGACCTGTCCTGCACCGACGGTGCGGCCACCCTCACGGATTGCGAAACGAAGACCTTCGTTAAGAGCAACAGGAGTGATGAGCTGGACATTGATCTCAACATTGTCGCCAGGCATGACCATCTCGATGCCCTCGGGGAGAGTAATCTCACCGGTAACGTCGAGGGTGCGGATGAAGAACTGGGGACGATACTTGTTGTGGAAAGGAGTGTGGCGTCCGCCTTCTTCCTTCTTCAGGACGTAGATCTGTCCGAGGAAGTGGGAGTGAGGCTTGATGGAGCCGGGCTTGGCGATAACCTCGCCGCGCTTGACCTCCTTCTTGTCGATACCGCGGAGGAGGAGACCTACGTTGTCACCTGCTTCGCCCTGGTCGAGGAGCTTGCGGAACATCTCGACACCGGTAACGACTGTGGTCTTGGGCTTATCCATGAAACCGACGATTTCTGCAGGGTCACCGACGTGGATGGTACCGGTCTCGATACGTCCGGTAACGACGGTGCCGCGGCCGGTGATGGAGAAGATGTCCTCGATAGGCATGAGGAAAGGCTTCTCGTTCTCACGGACAGGCAGGGGGATGTACTCGTCGACAGCGTCCATGAGCTCGAGCACCTTCTGCTCCCACTGAGGCTCACCGTTGAGTGCGCCGAGTGCGGAACCGCGGATGACGGGGGCGTTGTCACCGTCGAAATCATACTTGCTGAGGAGCTCGCGGACCTCCATTTCAACGAGGTCAAGCATTTCCTCATCCTCTACAAGGTCAACCTTGTTGAGGAAAACGACCATCTTGGGAACGTTCACCTGCTTTGCGAGGAGGACGTGCTCGTTGGTCTGGGGCATGGGACCGTCAGTTGCAGCGACGACGAGGATAGCGCCGTCCATCTGAGCTGCACCGGTAACCATGTTCTTCACGTAATCGGCGTGACCAGGGCAGTCGACATGCGCATAGTGACGATTTGCGGTCTGGTACTCGATGTGAGCGGTGTTGATGGTGATACCGCGCTCCTTCTCTTCGGGAGCGTTGTCGATCTGGTCGAACGACTTGATCTCGCTGAGGCCCTGCTTTGCGAGAACCTGGGTGATAGCGGCGGTCAGAGTGGTTTTGCCGTGGTCAACGTGGCCGATGGTGCCGATGTTGACATGGGGTTTGTCCCTTTTGAATGTTTCTTTTGCCATAATATTATGTATAAAGTTGTTACAAAAATAAACCGGATTTCTCCGGTCTTGAGCCGATGATGGGATTTGAACTCATGACCTCATCCTTACCAAGGATGCGCTCTACCCCTGAGCTACATCGGCAATATTTTGAGCGGGGTAGGAGAATCGAACTCCCATTTTCAGCTTGGAAGGCTGACATAATAGCCGTTATACGAACCCCGCTGGTGGGAAGTGTTCTCTTCCGCTTCGTGGGCAAGGATGGATTCGAACCACCGTAGGCGTGCGCCAGCAGATTTACAGTCTGCCCCATTTGGCCACTCTGGTACTTGCCCTTAAACAGTTCTGCGATGAGCCGATGGAGGGAATCGAACCCACGACCTTGAGATTACAAATCACACGCTCTGGCCATCTGAGCTACATCGGCAGTATTTCAATGCCTTTTACAAAGGGACTGCAAAGGTACACATTATTTTGGAATCTCCAAAAACTTTTGAAAGATTTTTTCCATGCTTTTTTTGTCCAGTCCCCACTCCTCACGCTGCTGTGCCTGAGAGGCCTGGGCTACAAACTCGTCGCCTATGCCGACGGGCACGATTTGAGCCTTGCAGCCGCGTCTGGTGATGAATTCTGAGACCGCGCCGAACAGGCCTCCGGCCAGGGATCCGTCCTCTACAGTAACTATTGCGGCGTACTTTTCAGCTATGCTTTCCAGGGCCTCGGTATCGAGCGGTTTGACGAAGGGGAAATGGTATACCGCAACCTTGCTGCCGGAGCCTTCCGCGGCCTCCAGCGCACGGTTGACTGCGGGCCCCGTGCCTATCACGGCAATATCCGATCCGGACTTCAATTGTATGGCCTTTCCAACGGGAACGGCTTGGAATTCAGCGTCCTTCCAGCCGACGCACTCGCCGTTTCCTCGCGGGTACCTTATAATAAATGGTCCTTCGTCCTGCTGCAGGGCGGTGAACATCAGCTGCTTAAGCTCAAGTTCATTGCGCGGGGCCGCGATGGTCGTGTTGGGTATGCAGCGGAATGCGGCTATGTCGAAGGCACCCTGGTGGGTGGCTCCGTCCTCGCCCACGAGGCCGGCCCTGTCGAAGCAAAGCACGACGGGCAGCCGCTGCAGCGCGATGTCGTGGATGATTTCATCATAGGCGCGCTGGGCGAAGGAGGAGTAGATGTTGCAGAAGGGGCGAAGGCCGCCTGCGGCGAGGCCGGCGGAGAAGGTCGCTGCGTGTTCCTCCTCTATGCCCACGTCGTAGAAGCGGTCGGGGAAGCGGCGGCCGAATTCGGTCATGCCGCAGCCGCTGGCCATAGCGGGCGTGATTCCGACAACCCTCCGGTCGCGCTCCGCAAGGTCGCAGAGCACCTGGCCGAAGACATCCTGGTAGCGGGCCACGGTGCGGGGGCTGCTCAGCCTCTCGCCGGTCTCCGGGTCGAATCTGCCGGGGGCGTGCCAGGTCACGGGGTCTTTCTCGGCGGCTTCGTAGCCCTTGCCCTTGACCGTGTAGCAGTGGAGTATGCGCGGGCCTCCTATGCCGGAGAGTTTGCGCAGGGTGGTGACCACGGAGTTGATGTCGTTACCGTCGATGGGACCGAAGTAGCGGAATCCGAGGGCCTCGAACAGGTCGCCTCCGGTGGGACTGACCGTCCAGGACTTGACCTTTCGTGTCCAGTTCTGTATGGCTTTCCTTATGCGGCTCTCGCCGAGCTTGCGCCATACCTTGTCCTTGAGGCGGTTGTAGCGGATGCTGGTGGTGAGCTTCAGGAGGTGGTTGTGGAGCGCGCCCAGGTTGCCGTCGATGGACTGGTTGTTGTCGTTGAGTATTACCAGCAGGTCGGCGCCGCTCGAGCCGGTGTTGTTGCAGCCTTCGAAGGCGAGGCCGCCGGTCAGGGCGCCGTCGCCTATCAGCGCGACAATCTTCTCATTACGTCCCTGGAGGCGGGCCGCTTCGGCGAGGCCGAGGGCGGCGGAGATGGATGTGGAGGAGTGGCCGGCTCCGAAGGCGTCGTGGGGGCTTTCCCGGCGGGTGGGGAAGCCGCTCAGGCCGTCTTTGGTGCGGTTCTGCCTGAAGGCTTCGCGGCGGCCGGTGATGATTTTGTGAGCATAGGCCTGGTGGCCTACGTCGAAGACTATCTTGTCGTTCGGGCTGTCAAAAACATAATGGAAACCGACGATGAGTTCTACGGCGCCGAGGCTGGACGCGACGTGACCGGGATTGACGGCACAGCACTCCAGGATATAGCGGCGGATTTCTCCGCAAAGCTTTCCGAGTTCTTCCAGGCTCAGGCCTTTGAGGTCGGCAGGTGAATCTATTTTGTCCAGCAGCTCGTACATATTGTTTCCGGAACACAAAAGTAAGAAAAACTTTTCTACTATCGTGAAAAAGTTCTATATTTGGGATTAATAAAAACATTTTTGATTATGCCGTCATTGAATAAAGTTATGTTAATCGGTAACGTTGGAAGAGACCCGGAAGTACGTTACCTCGACCAGGGAGCCGGACAGCCCGGCCAGAGCACCAAAGTTGCAACTTTCACCCTCGCCACCACCGACCGCTACCGCGACCGCAACGGCGAGCTTCGCGAGAGCACGGAATGGCACAACATAGTCGTGTGGAGACAGCTCGCGGACGTGTCTGAGAAATTCATCCGCAAGGGCAGTCAGATCTACATCGAAGGCCATATCAGGACCCGCTCCTACAACGACCAGCAGGGCCAGAAGAAATTCATGACCGAGATAGTGGCCGACAACCTCCAGCTTCTCGGCCGCCGCGACGGCGAAGGCATGCCTGCAGGTCCTTCCGCTGGCTACCAGCCTGCCTCCGGAGGCTATCAGCAACCCCAGGGCGGCTACCAGGCCCCGTCATATCAGGCTCCCTCCTATCAGGCCCCTGCCGGCCCTGCCGCTCCTCCTTCGGACGGCTACCGCCGCCGTGACGCCGCCCCGGTCCAGGCGCCTTCCGCCCCCGACCTCGACGCCCCCGCCCCGGACGACGATTTGCCGTTCTAGCCGGCAAATCGTCGCCAGGCGAGTACCATCCCCCTGCACCCCCAGGGGAGAAGGGCGCTCCTCTCCAGGGAACGGGCGCAAAGCCAAGGGGTTGATTGTCAAAAGATTATGTGATTGAGGGGTGTCCAAAATGACACCTCCTCAATCATGTAAATATCTGATTTACAGTACTTAAACTTTGCTCACAATTATGAAAAACCATCGTAGATTCCTTCCCGGAGTCATCAATCATTGCTATCAGAACACGAGGGACGGCTTTTTGCTGTTTTACTCCATCTGTGATTATCTTGCTTGCTTTACAATAATCTGCACGGTTGCCCGCCGCCACCATGTGAAGGTTCTTTCACTATGCCTGATGCCTGATCATCTCCACGGCTCATTTGTGGCTGATTACATTGAGGAACTATGCGCTTTTGTGGGGCACTATACCTCTTCTGCAGCGAGGGAAAACAATGAAACATGCGGCCACGCCGGCCCCCTTTTCAACGAGCCTTTCGGAAGCGCACCTAAGCCGGGCGGGAAAAACGGCCGGACTAATCTGATTTATGTAGGCAACAATCCCGTAGAGAGACATCTTGCCGACAAGGCTGAGAATTATCGATGGAATTTTCTCGCGTATGCTGAATCAGACCATCCTTTCTCTGCCCCGATAGTCAAACGCAAGGCATCAGGACCATTGAAGATCGCTGTCGCCCAAGTGGATGCGCTGCGCCGGAGCAATCGTCCGATACCATACAAGATGCTGAAGAAAATGTTTTCGAGACTCGGCAGAAAGGAAGCCAACCAGTTGACTGACTATATTATAGCCACTTACAACGTGATTGATTATGTGGCTGCCGCAAAGTATTTCGACAATTATGACGCCATGCTGACGGCAATGCATTCCACAACCGGAAATGAGTACGAGATAGATGAACAGTTCTGCGGAAGGAGAGACGACGTCTATGCCCAAATGACATCCCTTTTGCTCTCTTCAGGAAAGTTTCAGGATATTCACGATATTCTAAAACTGCCGCTTGCCGAAAAGATGAGACTATTCAACTATCTTCTCGGCAAAACCCCTGCTACCAGGGCTCAGATCATGAAATATCTTCGCATTAAGCAGAGCCCATAGGATAGGAATAGGAATGGGAACACGCCGCACGCAAAGTTAATGTCTTGATAATGAGTCATTTAACCAATCATGGGGGTGTTGTTTTGATACCCCCATGATTGGTTAAATATTTAGTAATCAATTGGTTATGAACAACGGCTCTCTTCTGTGTCGTCCGCCAGGCAGCCTGGAGCGGCCCCGCCGAGTCCCTGCCCGGCAGCCTGACACATCCCCCGCCGTGTCCCTGCCGGCATTGCCTGCTCCCGGAGGCGCCGTGCCCTGTCAGGCCTTGGCCTTTCCCTCGTCCGGCCGCAATCCCGGAGGCGTCGTGCCCTGTCAGGCCTTGGCCTTTCCCTCGTCCGGCCGCAATTCCGGGCGGCGGCGTGAAGCGCCCCGGAGCAGGAAGGCGACGAGCACCGCCACGCAGCCCAGGCCGATGAATATCCACTCGGCGCTGACTGCGGCCTGCACGCCTTCAAATGCCTTGAATATGCGCCCCACGAAAATGGGGACCAGCAGCATACCCATGTTCTGTATCCAGTAGATCAGCGAGTATGCCGTGCCCAGATTGCGCTCGGGCACGATCTTCGGCACGCTCGGCCACATAGCCGACGGCACCAGCGAGTACCCGATGCCCAGCATCGAAATGCCGAAGTATCCCCAGAACGGCACGCCCTGGGGAGCGAAAGCAATCACCAGATGCGCCGCCAGCACCAGAACCGACCCGCAGATCATCCACAGAGTGGCCTTTCCCACCTTGTCCACCAGCGCTCCGAAGAGCGGCGTGAACACCACCGTGAAGAAAGGAATCATCGTGATCACCCACTTTGCGCTGTCCAGTTCCATTCCGAAGCGCGGAATCACTATCGAGGTGCCGAACTTCTTGAACGAAATGATGCAGCAGTAGAAGAACACGCACAGCAGCGAAATCAGTATGAACCTGCCGTTGGTCAGCAACTTGCCGAGGTCCGAAATCTTGAACTTGTCCTCCTCCCGCACGGCTCCGCGTCCGAAAGTGACGCCGCGGGCTTTGTCGAAGCGGGCGTCCATGGCCACAAAGATGCCCCACAGCAGCACGCCGCCCAGGATGAGCCCGAGCCCGAAGGTCGCAGGGAGAGCGGTCTCCACGAGGCTGTAAATCTCCCCGGGGGCCTTCTGCGCCACGAGCACCGGCGACAGGATGAAGGCAAGGGCCGTACCCAGACGCGCCACCGCCACCTGCGCCCCCATCGCGAACGCCACCGGTCCGTCCTTGAACCACTTGGCTATCGACCTGGTCACTGCCACTCCGGCAATCTCGCTCCCGAGTCCGAACACCATGCATCCGGCGTAGGCGAGCAGCAGCGACGTGCGGGGCTCGAGCCCGCTGCGCAGCGCCACCACCACCAGACCTGCCCCCAGGGCCATCAGCCCCACGAACACCGATCCGATGATGCGCACCCCGAACACGTCCAGCAGGATGCCGCACACAATCAGCCCGCCGCACACGCACAGGAAGCTGTAGCCACCGGCGTAGAAACCGTAGTCGGCGCTGTCCCAGCCCAGCTCCAGGCACTCCGGATGCTGGAAAATCTGGGAAAGCGTGGAGAAGCAGTCGTCAAAAAAGTACGACGCGAACATGGGCACCATCAGGCAGATGAGTGCCACCCAGCGAAGCTTTTTGTACATTATTTCTTAATGTTCGGCAGTTCGAGGCCGTAGGCCTTTTTGCGGTCTTCGGTCTTGAGCAGGAGGCTGAATATGAATGCCAGCACGCCGAAGCTTGAGAACACTATCATCGGTATAGTGTAGCCGCCTGTGCTCTGGCGCAGCGAGCCGATCAGCATCGGCACGAGGCAGAGGCCAATGTTCTGCACCCAGAAAATCAGACAGTAGGCGCTGCCCAGAATCTTTTCATCGATAATCTTCGGCACGCTCGGCCACAGCGCCGCCGGCACCAACGAGAAGCTGACACCCAGCACAACTATCAGCAGCACGGCGAACCACTTCTGCGGGAACAACGGCAGCACGAACGCGAAGCACAGATGGCATGCGATCATGATCACGGAACCCAGCATCAGCATCGTGGCACCCTTTCCGACGCGGTCCAGGAAGATACCCAGGATTGGCGTCAGGCACATGGCCAGGATGGGGAAGCAGCTGAATAGGCGCGCCGCCGTCGCAGCGTCGATGCCCAAGGTCTCCTCCAGGAAATTCGGGGCGTAGCGCTGGAACGGGAAGATGGCGCTGTAGTACAGCACACACAGCAGGGCCACGATCCAGAACATCTTGCTCTTGAATATGGCGCCCAGGTCGCTGACGTGGAACTCGTCCTCCGGCGACTTCTCGTCTGTGGCGAGCCCGGCGGCGACCAACTGGCCATCGAAGTTGCGGTCCATCACGCCGAATATGATGAAGTTGATGAGGCCTATGCAGAGCAGGGCGCCGCAGAAGCCGAGCGGGGCGAGTATGCTGCCGCCGGCGGCATTGGAAATGATGGGAGCAATCCACATCACCCCGAACACACCCAGTCGGGCGATAGCCATCTCAAGTCCCATCGCAAGGGCCATCTCCTTGCCCTTGAACCACTTGGCGAGAATCTTCGACACGTTGGTGCCTTCCATTTCGCAGCCGCATCCGAAAATCATGAAGCCCAGCGAAGCCATCTTCGCGCTGGCGGGCATCTCGACCCACCAACTTCCGAGCCACTGGGCGAATCCGGTGCCCTGGAACAATTCGCTGATACCCACGAACTTGATTGCGGCGCCGGCCACCATGAGGCCCGCCGACAGCACGCCGGAGAAGCGTACCCCGAGTTTGTCGAGTATCACGCCGGCGATAATCAGGAAGCCGCACACATTCAGTATGTACTCAGATGCCGCATACTTGCCGAAGACGCTGCTGTTCCAGCCCAGGTCGCTCTCGACGAGCGATTTCAGCGGGGACATCACGTCCACGAACATATACGCGAAGAACATCATCAGTGCCACGAGCACAAGCACGGTCCACCGCGCAAGCGGCGAATCGTTCATCAGTTTTGCTATCTTCTCTGCCATATAAGAACTATTTTTCAACTTGCTAAGGTAGCAAAAAAAAACATATCTTTGCGTTTATGAAGAAAATCATAGCCCTGGCGGCCCTTGCGCTCGCCATCCTGTCCTGCACCGACCCCAACGTGAAATCAGCCCGCGAGCTCGCACAGCGCGTGGTTCCCGACAGCGCCGCGGACTTCGTGTTCGAATGCGCCCCTGCGGATTCCGATTATTTCGCGATTTCCAGCGCTGGCGGCAAGATTGTCATCAAGGGCAACGACGCCATTTCGATGGCCACCGGCCTGAACTATTACTTGAAGTACTTCTGCAACGTGGACTACGGCTGGCTGCCGTCCTGCGGCACGCCGGTGCTGCCGGACCCCCTTCCTGAAGTGCCTGAGCCTGTCTTTTGCAAGGCCCGCGTGGACAAGCGTTTCTTCCTGAACTACTGCACGTTCGGCTACACGATGCCCTGGTGGAAGTGGGAAGAATGGGAGCGATGCATCGACTGGATGGCGCTCAACGGCGTGAACCTGCCGCTCGCCATCACAGGCCAGGAAAGCATCTGGTACAAACTGTGGACGGAAATGGGCCTCTCCGACGAGGAGGTGCGCTCATATTTCACGGGCCCGGCGCATCTGCCGTGGCACCGCATGCAGAATATCGACCACTGGGGCGGCCCGCTTCCCAAGAGCTGGCTGGACGGCCAGATGAAACTCCAGCAGCGCATCGTGCGGCGAGAACGTGCGCTGGGCATGCGTCCAGTGCTTCCTGCTTTCGCCGGCCACGTGCCCGAGGGCCTGATGCGGCTTTATCCGGACGCCCCAATCGACACCCTGGGCAAATGGGCCGGTTACCCCGACGAGTACCGCTGCCTCTTCCTGGACCCCCTGAGCGAGCTTTACGCCCGCATCCAGAAGCGTTTCCTGAAGCTGCAGGAGCACGCTTACGGCAGCAGCCACGTGTACGGGCTGGATATTTTCAACGAAGTGGATCCTCCGAGCTGGGAGCCTGACTATCTTGCCCACGTGAGCCGGCAGGTCTATGAGACGCTGTCGGCTGCCGACCCGGAGGCGGTGTGGCTGCAGATGGGATGGATGTTCTACTACGACCGCAAGAAATGGACGCCGGAGCGCGTGGAGGCCTATCTTGGAGCCGTGCCAGCGGAGCGCCAGCTGATTCTCGACTACTGCTGCGAGCGGGATGAAGTCTGGCGCCGCACCGAATCTTTCTTCGGCGTGCCCTACATTTGGTGCTATCTGGGCAACTTCGGGGGCAACACCCACCTGGCCGGCCCGTACGGGACAGTCGTGAAGCGTATCGCCGGCACTTATACCGAAGGCGGCTCCAATTTCAGCGGAATAGGCTGCACCCTGGAGGGCTTCGACTGCAACCCGCACATGTATGAATACGTGCTCGAGCAGGCATGGGACCTGCCGGAGTGCGACTGGCCGGCCCGTTTCGCAGACAGACGCCTTGGCTATGAGGAAGAGAATGAGCGAGAGGCTTGGAAACTGCTCTGCGACAGCGTGTACGTGTCGAATTCGGGTTCCTTCCTGGGCTCGATGGCGAATGCGCGCCCCTACGTCGGAAAGAAGAGCAGCCACACCTACACCGGCATACGCTACAGCAACGACGCCCTGCGCCGCGCCATCGGCCTGATGCTCGAAGCCGACGGCATCGGCAAGGCCTATGAGTTCGACCTGGTGAACCTTATGCGGCAGTGGCTGGGGAATCTTTCGACTGAGATTTTCAATGAGTGGACCTCAGCCTACGAGAAGGGGGATTCCGCGGCAATGTCTGCCGCGGCGTCCCGTATGCTGGATATTATCGACGACATGGACCGGCTGACCGGAACACAGAGTTTCTTCCTCGCCGGCAAATGGATTGCCGACGCCCGTGCATGGGGCGCCGGCTCCGGAGAGGGCTGCAGCGATTATTTCGAGCGTAACGCCCGCAACATAATCACGACCTGGAGCGATGCCGACATGACGCTGAACGACTATGCAGGCCGCGAGTGGAACGGCCTTCTCGCCACTTATTCGAAGCACCGCTGGGAGAGCTTCTTTGAAGCGGCTTCAGCGGGCCTCGCCTCCGGCGACGGCGAGTGGTACGGGCGCTGGCTGAAGGAAGTCAAGGCCTTCGAGAGGGCCTGGGGCGAAGAACTCCCCGGCGAATTCGCCGAGGAGCCCTCTGGTGATCCCCTCACCATCGTCCATGAGCTATACCTCAAGTGGTATCCCCACTGATGTATTATTTATACTCCGGAGTTGACGGTGAGTTGTTGTAGGACGGGCGGCGCGGAGCCGGGCGTTTCACGGCCGGGCCGGAGCCCTTGGGCGTTCCTTTCCCTTTGACAGGCCTTATCGGTGCACCTACATAACGGAGATAGCCCCAAGGATAGCCATGTTTATAGCGATTATCAATGTAGCTAGTATCAATGATGAAATACTGGGCCTCGTGCAGTTTGTAATCGTACTTTTCAAGTTTAAACGCTCCAGTTCCGACATCGGCTGACCAAATATATGCCAGATATAAGTAATTACTAAGAGCATTGTCGTAAAACAACCCTGACGCGGGAATGATGATTCTGCTACTGTTGTAGTTGCTTTTGCCAACAAAGTATACTCGTCCATCTTCTGTCTCTTTGGTCCATGTGCAAGCGTCGAACATCTCCTGAAGTTCTTCCATCGACGGCATGCGCCAGTCGCCTCCGAGTATGACTCTTGCAGCGTCGTCTTCGGGGTCCAGCACCATTTTTCCGTCAGCTGCGTTGTATTTGGTCATATTATCGTCCGAGGTGCAGAGTCCCCACTTGTAGTTGTCTTTGGTGAAGTCCAACTTCGTCTGCGTCTCTCCCCATGCGAAATAGGCTCCGGGTTTTTTAGGATCCGTTGCTCCGAGGTCGCAGGATGCCCATTTCAACCCGGAAGGCAGTCCGAGGTCTATTTCTTCCGGCTGGGAATACTTATACTCAGGTATGATTTCGCAGACATCTGAAAGGGCTTTTCCCGGCGTGCTCACGGTGATTCTGGCTCGTCCTTCACTGACAATAGTGACGAGGCCCCTCCTGTCAACGGTGGCGACACCTTTATTGTTGCTCTGCCATTGTACCAGGGTTGAGGACAGTTGTTCTGAACCGGAGTATGCAGTCAGCTGTACCTTGGAGCCGGCCTTGGGCGTGATTTCGTGCTTATCCAGTTCCAGCTTTGTAATGGTGGGATACGGCTCGGCCCACACCGGCCGGATGTTGCTTCCCATCCATTTGTTGCAGGAGCTAATTGTAGTATCATATAATGCTGCAGCGTATGTATTTGTAGAACTATCCAGTGAAGAAGTCCAGATACAAAGATGGCTTTTGCTGTTAAGTTCATAGTCATACACCCCCCCGAAAGGTATGAAAATAGATTTTCCGTTGGGGCCGGTGACGGTGTAGCCGGAGGTTTCTTTCGTCCATGTACATTCACTCAGGAGTTCCCTCATCTCAGGGGGTGTCGGGATGCGCCATTTGCCTCCCAGTTTCACGTGTGCTGCATCGTCTTCAGGCTGCAGCACATCAGGTGCCTTTCCATACTGGTATTTCGTGTTGCCCTTGAATTTGTAGTTGGAACTGCTGAAATATCCCTTCGGTTCGGTTTCGCCCCAGGCGAAGTAGGCACCGGTTTCCTGAGGCTCCCAGGCTCCCAGGTTGCAGGATGCCCATAGTATGCCGGAAGGCAGGCCGAGGTCAATCTTTTCGGGCTCGGTCCAGGAATAAGCGGAAATTATCTGGCAGGCGGCAACGAATCCGGAGCATTCAGCCGAGATTGTGGCCAGGCCCTTCTTAAGGATATCCACGTTGCCTTGCTGGTCGACTACGGCCACTGATTCATCGCTGCTGCTCCATACCACCAGATTATCCGTGGCGTTGGAAGGCTGCACGGTTGCGCGTATCTTTGCCTTTGCCGGCCCGAGGTTCTCCATCTGCGTGACATCCAGTTTCAGGCTGGTAATCTTCACGTAGTTGCCCTTGACCGGCCTGACGCTGAATCCGTAGTAATAGTCAGTTTTCCATTTTTTAATATAGCCGAATCCGTCCTTGCTGAAATTGAAGGGGCTCAAAAACTTCTCAAGTATCATATAATCGCCCCATGATTCGCTGTCACTGCCCAAAGTAGTATATGATGCAAATCCGGCTGCCGGCAGGAAGATGCTGTTGCCGTTGGGGCCGGTGACCTTCTGTCCTTTGATGCCATTAATTGTGGTCCATGACCATGTGCACTTGTCCCTGAGTTCCCTAACTTCAGCCGCGGCCGGTGTGCGCCAGCCGTCGCCGTACATGGCTGTGGCGGCATCGTCTTCCGAATCGAGATACACTTTCTTGTCGGTGTCGTTGTATTTCGTAAAAGGCTCAGGACCTAGTTTATAGGTGTCCTTGGAATAGTTTTCCTTTGGCTCTGTCTCGCCCCAGGAGAAATAGCTGCCATAGTCCTCGGGGGCCGTGGATCCCACGTTGAAACTGGCCCATTTGACGCCGCTCGGAAGGCCCAGGTCAACTTCCTTGGGCATGGCGAGCACCTTGACCAGGAGTGAGGCGGAAGGCCCGTCGGGGGCGGTGACTGTGATTTCGGCAACGCCGCCGGTGATGCCCTTGACCGTGAATTCGTTGTCAGATGTCTTACTGGCCTCTGCGATTGAAGGTGCAGAAGAGGCTACGCTGAAACTCTTGTCGCCGGCATTGTCGGGCCCGATGGTCACTTTGATTGCCTTGGAGGTCTCGCCTTCCTTTATGCTTATCTGGACTTCGCTGAGCTTGACGGTCTCCGCCTTGACGGCCTCGACGGTCACATTGCAGGTGGCCTTTGCCTCAGGGTTCGAAACGGATTGGACCGTAATGACAGCGCTTCCTGCCTTGCAGGCGGTTGCGGTGCCGTCCTTGTCGACTGTCACAACCTCCGAGTCGGAGGAAGACCATTCCAACTCCGGTTTAGTCGCGTTGTCTGGTGTGACCTGCGCCATCAGGGCATGGGTCTCGCCGACCTTCATCAGGAGGTTGTCCTCTGAAATGGTCACGCTCTCGACCTTCACTTCAGTGTCCGGATTCTCGGGATTATCAGGATTCTCCGGGTTATCGGGTTGCCCGGCTTTCTTAACGGTCACGGAGCAGGTGGCTGTCTTGCCGCCGGAGACCGTGGTCACTATTATGGTGGCGTTGCCGGCGCCGATAGCCTTGACCGTGCCTTCCTGCACGGCCGCGACGGAAAGGTCGCTGCTGGTCCAGTTGACGCCCTTGTCGGTTGCATCCGAGGGCTCCACGGTTGCCGTCAGCATCGCCGACTGGCCAATCTCAAGGCTGAGGCTTGTCGGACTCACCTTCACTCCGGTGACGGCCACTTCTTTTTCCTTGGGGGTGCACGCCGCAAGCATCAGACCTGCCGCAAGTGCCAGAATTGAAAACAAACGTTTCATAGTGGTATTAATGTGTTAATAAATTCAAACAATCATGCAGTCCCGCCCTGCCGCTGCCGCACCGCCTCAAACAGCAGGATCGCAGCGCTCACGGACACGTTCAGCGAGTCCAGGGAACCCAGCATCGGGATACGTATGTGCGCATCGGCGGCCTCGCGCCAGCGATCCGACAGCCCAGTGCTTTCCGTGCCCAAGACCAGCGCCGTTCCGCACCGCATGTCGCAGTCGTAATACAGTTCCGAATCCTGCAGCTGAGCCGTCAGGATCCTGATTCCGCGCCCCTTCAGGAACGCAATAGCCTCCTCCGAAGCGCAAGCAACCACCGGCACCGTGAACACGGCCCCGATCGACGCCCGTATCAGATTCGGATTCCAAAGGTCCGTCAGCGGATCACACACAAGCACCGCATCCGCCCCCGCCGCATCCGCACTCCTCAGCACCGCCCCAAGGTTCCCCGGCTTCTCCACACTCTCCAGCACCACCACCAGAGCCCCTTCCGGCAACTCCAGCTCCTCCAGTTTCCTCTCCTTCACCCTCACTTCCGCAATCACACCCTCCGTCCCCCCTCTGTACGCCACCTTCTCATAAACCTCCCTGCTCACTTCAAAAACCTTCGGCGCTGAAACATAAGAATGAAATAAATCTTTACAAATAAATACTGTATCAATTTCAAAACCGGAGTCGATGCAGTGGCGAAGTTCGCGCGCCCCTTCAACCACGAAAAGCCCCTCCTCCCGCCGCAGGGAAGAATCCTTCTGCAACGCAAGCAGGCGCTTAATCTTAGGGTTCTGCGCGGAAGTGATCAGCTCCGTCCCCGGCATGCTACTCCTTCTCCGCCTCTTTCTTCAGCGCCTTCTCCGGCCGCATCTGAGGGAAGAACAAAACATCCTGAATCGTAGTCTGCCCCGTCATGAACATAGTCAGACGGTCGATACCCATACCGAGCCCCGAAGTCGGCGGCATACCATACTCAAGCGCCCGCACGAAATCCATGTCGATATACATAGCCTCGTCATCGCCCTTGCTCTTCAGCGCCGCCTGCTCCTCGAAACGCTCCAGCTGGTCGATAGGGTCGTTCAACTCCGAGTAGGCATTTGCCAGCTCCTTGCCGCAGACGAACAGTTCGAAACGCTCCGTCAGCGTCGGGTCAGTGCGGTGGCGCTTCGTCAGCGGAGACATCTCCACCGGATAATCGATAACGAAAGTCGGCTGCACCAGCTTCTCCTCGCAATAAGTACCGAAGATGGCGTCGATAAGCTTGCCCTTTCCCATGGAAGGCTCGATATCCACGTTCAGGCGCTTGCAGGTTGCACGCAGCTCATCCTCATCCATACCCTTCACATCCACTCCCGCATACTCCTTAATCGCATCCAGGATAGGCAGGCGGCGGTATGTCCCGCCGAAATCCACCTCCTGTCCGCCGATCTGCACTTTCGTGGTGCCGTTCACCTCCTGCGAAATCTTCTCCAGCATCTTCTCCACGAAACGCATCATCCAGTTGTAGTCCTTGTATGCCACATAAATCTCCATGCACGTGAACTCAGGATTGTGGGTCTTGTCCATGCCCTCGTTGCGGAAATCCTTCGCGAACTCATAGACCCCGCTGTAGCCGCCCACGATAAGGCGCTTCAGGTACAGCTCGTTCGCGATACGAAGGTACAGGGGAATATCCAGGGCGTTGTGGTGGGTCACGAAAGGCCTTGCGGTGGCGCCGCCCGGGATGCTCTGCAGGATGGGGGTCTCCACCTCGAGGCAGCCGGCTGCGTTGAAGTACTCACGCATTGTGGCGATGATTTTCGCCCTCTTCACGAACACGTCCTTGACCTGCGGATTCACGATGAGATCCACGTAGCGCTGGCGGTAGCGCAGCTCCGGGTCGGTCACGGCGTCGAACACCTGACCCTCCGCCTCCTTCACGATGGGGAGCACGCGGAGCGACTTGCTCAGCAGCGTCAGCTCCTTGGCGTGGACGCTCAGCTGGCCGGTCTGGGTGATGAATGCAAAACCCTTGATGCCTATGATGTCACCTATGTCCAGAAGCTTTTTCCAGACGGTGTTGTACATGGTCTTGTCTTCGCCGGGGCAGATCTCGTCGCGCTTGACGTAGATCTGGATGCGCCCGCTTTCGTCCTGCAGTTCGCCGAAGGATGCGGCGCCCATGATGCGCCTGCTCATCAGGCGGCCTGCGATGCAGACTTCGCTAAAATTCTGTTTGTCAGGATCATAGCCGGCAGTAATCTCTGCGGCTGTGGCGTTGACGGGGTATTCGGCTGCGGGATAGGGGTCGATTCCGGCCTCCCTGAGCTTCGCCAGCGACTCGCGGCGAATCTGCTCCTGTTCACTAAGTTCGATATTCATAACGTACAAAAGTACAAAAAAATTGTTATATTTGTAAGTTATGACGAAGGAATGCAAATGGATAGTGAAGGAAGCGGCCGATCCGGCCAAGGTGGACAAACTCTCCGCCGAGGTGGGAATTGACCGGGTCCTTGCCCAGTTGCTTGTGGCCCGCGGCGTGGAGACCTTCGAGGAGGCCCGCCGCTTTTTCCGTCCTTCGCTCGACGACCTTTTCGACCCCTTCCTGATGAAGGACATGGATGCCGCCGTGGAGCGCCTCCACGCCGCCATCACTTCCGGCGAAAAGATCCTCGTGTACGGCGACTACGACGTGGACGGCACCACCGCCGTCGCCCTTGTGTTCTCATTCATCCGCCGCTTCACCCCCAACGTCGATTTCTACATACCCGACCGCTACGACGAAGGCTACGGAGTGTCCTACAAGGGCATCGACTGGGCATTCGAAGGCGGCTTCGGGCTGATCATCACCCTCGACTGCGGCATCAAGGCCATCGACAAGGCTGAATATGCCCGTTCCAAGGGTGTGGACATGATAATCTGCGACCACCACCTCCCCGAGGAGACGCTTCCCGACGTGGTGGCGGTGCTTGACCCCAAGCGCGAAGATTGCAACTATCCCTTCGACGACCTCTCCGGCTGCGGCGTGGGCTTCAAACTGGTGCAGGCATACTCCCAGCGCTACGGAGTGCCTTTCGAGAGCCTCGTGCCCCTGCTGGACCTGCTGGTGGTCAGTATCGCGTCCGACCTCGTCACCATGGTCGGCGAGAACCGCACCCTCTCCCATTTCGGCCTCAAGCAGCTCAACGAGAACCCCCACAAGGGCCTCCTCGCCATGATAAACCTCTCCAACCTGGAGCCCGGCCACATCACAATCGACGACATAGTCTTCAAGATCGGTCCCCGCATCAACGCCGCCGGCCGTATGGAGTCAGGCCGCCTCGCCGTGGAACTCCTGACCGCCGAAGACGTGGAGCAGGCAATGTTCATAGGGGAGAAGATCAACGCTAACAACAACGACCGCAAGAACATCGACCGCGAGGTCACAAAAGAGGCCCTGGAGATGGTCGAGAGCGGCCGCTGCCTTGCCCGCGAGAACGCCACCGTGGTCTATAACCCCCGCTGGAGCAAGGGAATAGTCGGCATCGTGGCCTCCCGCCTCGTCGAAGCCTACTACAAGCCGACGGTCGTACTGACCAAATCTAACGGGTTCATAACCGGTTCGGCCCGCAGCATCGCCGGCTTCGACCTCTACGAGGCCATCGAAAGCTGCGCCGACCTCCTTGAGAACTTCGGCGGGCACGTCTATGCCGCCGGCCTGACCTTGAAGGAAGAGAACCTCGACGAGTTCGCCCGCCGCATCGACAACTTCATCGCCGGCAAGATAACTGCCGAAATGCTCGTGCCCATCGTGGACATCGACGCCCGCCTCGACTTCTCGCAGATAACTCCCAAGTTCTTCCGCATACTCAAGCAGTTCCAGCCCTTCGGCCCCGGCAACGGCAACCCCGTTTTCATGACGGAAAACGTCTACGACGCAGGCAACGGCCGCAAGGTCGGCGCCGGCGGCGTCCACCTCAAGCTGGACCTCATCCAGGAATCCCAGCCCTACCACCAGATTGCCGCCATAGCCTTCAACATGGCCGAATACTACGACTACATAAAGTCCGGCAACCCTCTGGACGTCTGCTACTCCATCGTCGAGAACTACTACCGCGGCAATTCCACCATCCAGCTCCGCATCAAAGACCTCCGCGAGCGCGAAGAAATCATCTAAGGCTGATTCATGGCGCCCATTATCAGGGCCATTATTTCCTCGGCGGAGAGCTCATACTCTGAGAGGAGTTGCCAGTCGGTGGTGTTAACGCTGAGTGCGCCGACTATGCCGAGGCCTCCGATGATGTTGGAGTAGGTGAAGTTGGGGGGAGTTACTCCGAAGTTGGAGAGCATGTTGAAACTGCTGAGATACTGCGCCTTGCAATAGTTGTAGAGCTCGTCGCTGAGGCGGTAGAGCTCGAGGCTGATTTCCTGCTTGGATGCAATGACGACACTGAAATACGGCTCTTCTTCCTGCTCCGGATCTTCCGGATCCTCAGGGGCTTCCGGCTGGGGCTCTTCGGAATCGTCGATAATATCCGGATCGAAGTCAAAGTCCATATTGGCCCAGTCAAACGAATCGAAGGAATTGACGTAGAACGAGTACTCTGAGCCGGTAAACTGGTTGCTGGAGAGAAGCATCAGGGGCTCTCCCGAGAAGAATCCGGCGGAAATGAATCCGTTTTGGTAACTGATGCTGGCGAAGGCGTCGAGGTCGAGATTGCCGAGGTCGGCGGTGCTGGCTATCTGCCCGGCGGAGCTGTAGAACACGGTCACGGAAGTGTCCGTCTTCACCGGAAGCGGCGCCGCTGCAGCTGCCGTAGGGAACGAAGGCATTCTGGACACTGTCATGGTCACTGTGGTGGTCCGCAGTGCAGTCTTGAGGCCGTAGTACTCGCCGACGACAGCATCCCGGGGCAGTTTCATGACCACGCGGGTGGCGTCGGAAGAGTCCCGCTGGACCTTTTCCAGGGCCACTGAGGCTATCTCAGGAATCTTGGGCACCGTGGTCTCCGCCTGTATGCCCTGCACCCCGTGTCCGTCTACGCGCAGAACCACTTTGTCGCCCGGGGCGAAGCGGCAGCCGGGCTTCAGTGTAGCCATGTTGCCGTCCGCCTCAATGCTGATGCCGTCCATCGGTATTTCCGTGCCGTTCACGCTTATGTGGATGTCGGCAGTGGAGAAGGGGTAGCGCTTGCCGCTGTCCTTGCCGAACGCAGGGTCGGCGTAGGCCAGTTTCATGCCAGGCGCATTTCCGCCGCCGGCAGGGATGTACTGAACGTAGAGCGCCGGTTCCGACACGTCGTCAAGCGCAAAAGGTATCTCGCAGCTCCATGCAAGGGCCGCGGCGAATGCCAGAAGAACGCTGATTTTCAGGGCTTTCATCGTGTCAGAATTTAAATGATACACTGAGCGTCGGGATAATGGGTATGAGTCCGTAGGCCATGCCTATGTATTCACCGTTGGAGTCTGTCTCAAGCATCGCGAACGAAGCGTTCATGTGGTTGTAGACATTGTAGATGCTGAGATTGAAGCCAAGTTCCTTGCCGTCCCAGAAGATAATACGGTAGTCCGCACCGATATCGAGCCTGTGGTAGTCCGGCAGCTTCGAATTGTAGGGGGCCTGGAAGAGCATGTTGGAATGGCTCTCGTGGAAGTAGATCACGTGGCTCGGCAGGGTGATGCGGTTGCCGCTGTGGTAGTTCCAGTTGAAGTAGAGGCTCCAGTGCTTGTTGGGCCTCCAGGTGCCCACAAGGTTGATTTTATGGCGGTTGTCGTTGTGGTCCGGGAAGGGGAAAGGGTAGTAGGCGTCGAACTGCCGCCAGGACCAGCTGAGGGTGTAGTAGGCGGTCAGTTCGAGTTTCGGAGTCTCGTAGCCAGCCTCCACTTCCATGCCGTAGGATTTGCCCTTTCCGGAGGTGAAGGAGGTCTCCCAGTTGACCAGGGGAGGGTAGAAAGCGTTGGCTCCGTTGTAGGAGAGCATGCCATCCATGGTCTTGTACCAGCCTTCCACGTTGAGGCGGAAGGGTCCGGGGGTGAAGTACAGGCCTCCGGCTATCTGGTCGGAAATCATCGGCGGGGCGGAAGGGGTGGACGGCATCCAGCTGTTGGTCGGAAGCTCTATGTACATTGCCGACACCAGGTGGGCGTACTGGCTCATCCTCGTGTAGGAGAGCTTGGAGCAAAGGTCCTTGGTTATCATCCACTTGAGCGCCGCGCGGGGCTCGGGGTTCACCCAGGTCTTCCCGCCGGATGTGAACATCGACAGGCGCAGTCCGGCGTTCAGGGTGAAGTTGTAGGTGATGAAGAACTCGTTTTCCGCATACAGAGCAGGTTCGAAGGAGTCGTAGGCCTTGCTGTCGCCGCCTGTGGTGGTTTCCGGTGAGCCGTCTTCCAGGCCCAGGGATGACATCAGGCCGTTCTTCTGTTCGTAATTACGGGCGGCGTTGTAGTGGTGGTAGGCAAACGCGGCCCCGAAACGCATGTGGTTGAAGCTGTTGGGGTACCAGTCGAAGTCGTACTTGAAGCCCCCGTCACGGACGGCGCAGGTGTTGTCGTCGTTCATGTAGAGGGATGAGAGAGTGCCGTCTTCGGCTTTCGAGCCCACCTCGAAGGTGTAGCCCACGTCGGAGCCGCTGCGGCTGTAGTAGCCGAGGAGCTTGCCGTTGAGCTTGGGAGCGTATTTGTACTCCCAGTTCACTGAAGCGGTGAGGGAACCCCAGGTGGTGCGGGTGCCGATGTCCAGGAGCATGTCGGAGTCTTCCTTGATGCCGGCGTGCAGGTCGTCGCTGCCCCAGTAGAAACTGGCGTTCAGTTTGCTGTCTTTGCTGAACTTATGGGTCACGCGGGCATTCATGTCCCACATGGCATAGCCTCCATCAGCTTTCGGACTGCCGCCGTTTTTCCAGTTGGCGTAGGCTATGGCGGGCACGGTGACAACGTCCATCCAGGAGCGGCGCAGGCCGAAGTTGAAGGACGTGCGGTCCTTGATGATGGGACCTTCCACCTGCAGGCGGCCGTCGATCAGGCCGAGGGACACGTTGCCATGGTATTCGTTCATATTGCCTTCGGCGGTTTCGACATCCACGACCGAAGACAGGCGGCCGCCGTACCGGGCAGGGAAGCCGCTCTTGTAGAAATCCAGGTTCTCCACCACATCGGTGTTGAAGCTGGAGAAGAAGCCGCCGAAATGGGCTATGTTGTAGAGGGGCACGCCGTCCAGCAGGAACAGGTTGTCGTTGCCGTCGCCGCCGTGGACGTAGAGGCCGGACATCAGTTCGTTGCCTGCGGCCACGCCCGGGAGCAGCTGGAGGCTCTTGATTATGTCCGGTGTACCGAAGACGGCCACGCCGCTGCGCAGCTTCTCCCCGCCCAGGCGGACGAGGCCGGTCTGGGTGGTGTTGCGCATTTTCTCCTTGACGGCGGTCACGTAAGAGGTTTCGAGGGTGTCGCGCTTTTCAACCACTTGCCCGCAGACGTTTGCGGCCGCCAGGGTGACGGCCGCAAACGCGAGGGCTATGTGTTTCTTGCTGAGCACTAACGGTTTACCTGGAAACGGGTGTTGCCGGTGGCGAAGTAGTCCACTATCTGGCGGGCTGCGGCGAGGCCGGCGTTGAGGTTGGCTTCGGCGGTCTGGGCACCCATTTTCTTGGGCGTCGCGAACACGCGGAGGCCGAATTTCTCCTTGAGGGCTTCAAGGTTGTCGGGAGCCACGTCGGTGATGTATTTGAGGTCGGGACGCTCCTCCAGGGCTTTCTCGAGGCCGGCTTCGTCGATGACCTCCTTGCGGGCGGTGTTGACGAGGGTGGCACCCTTGGGCATGCTGGAGATGAGCTTGTAGCCTATGCTGCCTATGGTCTCGGGCGTTGCGGGGATGTGGATGGAGATGTAGTCGGAGGTGGCGTAGAGGTCTTCCAGGGAGGAAGCGGGCTCGGCGCCGCCGGCTTCGATCTGCTCGTCCTTGAGGAAGGGATCGATGGCTTTTACCTTCATTCCCAGGGCCTTGGCCTTGGCGCCGACCAGGCGGCCGACGTTGCCGAAGGCCTGGATGCCGATGGTCTTGCCGGAAATTTCGCTGCCGGTGGCGGGGGTGAACTGGGTGCGGGCCATGAAGATCATCATGGCTATGGCGAGTTCTGCCACGGCGTTGGAATTCTGGCCGGGGGTGTTCATGACCACGATGCCGCGGGCGCTTGCTGCGGGCAGGTCAACGTTGTCGAAACCGGCTCCTGCGCGGACGACGATTTTCAGCCTGGGTGCGGCTGCAATGACCTCGGGGGTCACTTTGTCGGAACGCACGATCAGGGCGTCGGCGTCGGAGACTGCGGCCACCAGGTCGTCCTGGGCGGCGTATTTTTCAAGCAGCACGGCTTCGTGGCCGGCAGCTTCGAGTATTTCCGTGATGCCGCGCACGGCTGCGGCGGCAAAAGGTTTCTGGGTTGCGATGAGTACTTTCATTATGCGTGTAGTTTTTCAAATTCCTGCATGCAGGCCACGAGGGCCTCGACGTCTTCCTGGGTGCAGGCGTTGTAGAGGGATGCGCGGAAGCCGCCGACCGAACGGTGGCCTTTGATTCCCACCATGCCGCGCTCCTTTGCGAATGCGAAGAACTCGTCCTGGAGTTCTTCCTTGCCTTCCGCCATGATGAAGCAGACGTTCATGATGGAGCGGTCTTCCTTGTCGGCGGTGCCGCGGAAGAGGCTGTTGCGGTCGATTTCAGCGTAGAGGGTAGCTGCCTTCTTCTCGTCGATGGCGTGGATGGCGTCTATGCCTCCGATGCCCTTGAGCCACTTGAGCGTCTCGTTCATCACGAAGATGGAGAAGACGGGAGGGGTGTTGAACATGGAGAGTTTGTCGATGTGGGTGCGGAGGTCGAGCATCGTGGGGATGTAACGGCTCACCTTGCCCAGGAGGTCTTTTTTGATTATGTAGAATGCGACGCCGGCAGGGCCTGCGTTCTTCTGGGCGCCGCCGTAAATCATGGCGTATTTGCTCACGTCGACCCTGCGGCTGAGTATGTCGGAGGACATGTCGGCGATGAGGGGCACGGGGCAGTCGATGTCGGTCTTGATTTCGGTGCCGTAGATGGTGTTGTTGGTGGTGATATGGAAATAGTCCAGGTCCGTTGGAATCTCGAAGCCTTTGGGGATGTAGCAGTAGTTGCGGTCCTTGGAGCAGGCGATTGCGTTGGCTTCGCCTATGCCCTGGGCTTCCTTGAGGGCTTTGTGGGCCCAGACGCCGGTGTCGAGGTAGCCGGCTTTCTTCTCGAGGTAGTTCATCGCCACGTAGAGGAAGCCGAGGCTTGCGCCGCCGCCGAGGAAGACCACTTCGTAGTCGTCAGGAATATTCAGAAGCTCTTTCCATAGGGCGCGGCATTCATCCATGACGGCATCCCATTCCTTGGTGCGGTGGGAGATGGAGATGAGGGAGACACCGGTGCCGCTGAAGTCCTTCAGGGCTTCGATAGCGTTGTCTATTGCCACCTGGGGGAGGAGGCAGGGACCTGCGTTGAAAACGTGTAGTTTTTTAGCCATAGTGTATTTATATAATTAGTCTACAAAGGTACTGATTGTGGTGATTCTTTCCAAAAATACTTTGAGCAGGCTGTCGCGCACCCGGACTTCCAGGCTGCATTCGGCGGCGAAGTCGCGTCCGCGCTGGGGGAGGTCGAGGTCCTTGACCACTTTCATGACCTGGGGCATCTGGTCGTAAGTGAAGCTGATGTGGTGCCAGGCGCCGGCTATTTTCTCCGTTATCTGCGCATTGGCGAGGGCGTCGGCGGTGGATGTCTTGTAGGCGCGTATGAGGCCGGGGATGCCGAGCTTGATGCCGCCGAAATAGCGGACCACGACCACGAGGCAGTCGCTCAGGCCGGCCGAGTCGATCTGGCCGAGTATGGGGCGGCCGGCCGAGCCGGAGGGCTCTCCGTCGTCGCTGGCGCGCCAGGTGCTGCCGTCCTTGCCTATGCGGTAGGCGTAGCAGTGGTGGCGGGCGTCGTGGTATTCCTTCCGGAGTCCGGCCACTATGTCGCGCACCTCATCTTCGGACTCCACTGGGTAGGCCAGGGCGATGAACCTGCTGCCGTTATCCTTGAACAGGCCTTCGCTCCGGGAAGAAATACTTTTATAAATATCGCTCATTGCGCTTCAAAATTAGTGATTTATTCTTAAATTCGCATTTGGATTAATGAAAAGACTATTATGGTGTACACTTACAGGGTTACCCTAGAAGGGATTAAAGGTTTCTATCGTGTCTATAAAGTGGACGGCACCCACTCTCTATATACCTTCCATAAACGTCTCCGCGCGGATCTGGAATTCACCGTGGACCAGCCTATCCTGTTCAAGGCTTTCGACGAGGCCGGCAACGTTGCCGCCCGCTATGCCCTGCAGGACCTGGGCTCCGGCACCGTGGATGCAGTCTCCATAGCCCACACCGTGGCCGCCGGAATAGTCAAGTTCGTCTATTTCTATGACATAGCTGCCCGCAAGAGCGTAATCATCACGCTCGAAGCGGAGGAGCCCGGCTCCATCTCCATCCCGACCATCGTCGAGACCAAGGGGCCCGTGCCTATCGAGTTCGAGAACGGCTATGTGGCCTTCGAGGACCTTCCGCAGCAGCAGCGCAAGATTCCCGGTCTCGGCCTGTCCGATTCCGATTCCGACGACGATGATGATGACGACGAGGACGACGAAGATGCCCCCGACGACGACAAAGAGGAAGAAGAAATCATCTACGACGAGCAGGAGTAGAGACTAATCAGATAAGAACGAAGTTCTTTCCAGCTGTAGAATGGTCCTGGGCCGAGGGAGGGGATGGATGAATCGGCTTCGTTGAAGACGACGCGGACCAGAATATCGTCCTTGGGGCCGCGGTAGAAAACGAGTTGCAGATTTGCTGCCATAGGCATCATATACGTCGCGTTCCAATAGTCGCAGACCTCTTCGAAAGGGAGGCGACGGTCGTAGCCCTTCAGCCCGATCAGCGAGAAGAACGGCATCAGCCCCACGTCGTGGCTGAACCGCAGGTCGGCGGCAATGCGGTTGCCGGCAAGGGCCGCGTCAGCCCTGTCGATAAAGTCCTGCAGCAGCGGATCCATGATATGCATGCGCCACTCGCCCTGCTCGGCGCTGCCGCAGTGCTGCATGTACTGCTTGGCGTTGTATATCTTCGATGCCGTCTCGAATTCCTCCTCAGTCATAAAGTGCACCAGCTCCGGGATGCCGAGGTAGGCGGCAACCGTGCCGTTTGTCACGCATGTCTCCGCCATCAGCCGCTCATTCTTGTAGCAGGTGCCGCGGGCCCGCTCCGGGTCGGTGAACAAGCGCGACATGAAGCCGGCATAGTCGAACTGCTCAGCCATCGCCTTGTTCGCCTTCCGGCTTCCAGCTTTCAGGCCCGGCGCCGCAAGTTCCTCCCGGCACATGATGTCGTAGTACTTCTCCCCGGCCACGAATCCTATATGCACTTTGGGCGCCGAAGAAGCCAGCGCGGCAGCGAAATTCGTCATCGACAGCATGGCCCGCTGCTTGTGGGTGGAAAAGCACGCAACGCTGTCCCGCCCCTTCTGGCGGAAAACCTGAGGATAAGCCGCCGCCATACGTCTGGCGATGCCCTGCTGCTCACTGGCTCCTAGGTCACAGATAAGCCCGTACACGCCGGTGGAGACGCTGTCAAGCTTTTCGAAAGCCCGCTTCAGGCGCTTGCCGTCTTCAGTCAGTATGCCGAGGCTGTCGGCCTTCCTGAGCGGATCCAGCCCGTTGCCGACATAGCCCGGACTCACCGGGTAGCGGCTGCCATGCCGCCCGATGTGGCTGATATAAAAAGGTTTATAACCACATGGCCCCTTGGCTTTCGGCCCGCTGGCCATGTGGTAAGGATGATACAGACCGCCCCATTCGTCGAAAGCGTCTCCTTCTTGCGCGAAAGCTGCACAGGAAGCCAGAAAGACTGCAAGGGCTGTCAGGACAGATTTCATTTAACGGAAATCTTCTGCCCCTTGCTCACGGATTTGGTTTTCTTCATCTTTATGAAGTCGTTGTGGGCCACACCCTGCACAGAGTAATCCATATGGAGAGTGACTTCTCCCGACCCCTTCTTGTATTCAACACTGTAGGGACCTCCTATGTGGGAATACATGAACAACACTGAACCGCTGGTCGAAATGGACACATCTTCGGTTTTGCCAAGCAACTTAAGCGACAGTGACTCTTCTGCGTCAGGGAAACGGATGTACTGCACGGTTATCTCGCTTCCGGGAGTCCAGTCACCGTCGACGACCATGCCCCAGATGTCATATCCCGTGGTCTGGTCGTAGACTCCGTTTATCCTCATGCGATAAGAATCAATTACCCAGAGATCTCCGGATATTTCGCTTTTTACGCTGGAATTCGAAAGTAGGCCGGAAAGGCAGGAAGAGCAGACCGAAGCGGTGGCTGCAAGGGCGATGATAAAGCAAACAAATCTTTTCATAATCAATGGTTTAAATAATTATCCAATCTGGGAGCCGTTGCCGAGGACTTCCTGGGGGGTGACGAAACGCATCTTGCCGTCGCCCTGCTTTGCCATAAGTATCATGCCGCGGCTCTCTATGCCGCGGATTACGCGGGGCTTGAGGTTGGCCAGGATGCATATCTGCTTGCCAACCATATCTTCCGGCGAGTAGAATTCGGCGATGCCGGACACTATGGTGCGGCGGTCGATGCCGGTGTCTATGGAAAGCTTGAGCAGTTTGTCTGTCTTCGGCACCCGCTCGGCCTCGAGGACCGTGGCGGTGCGTATGTCCATCTTCTCGAAATCCTCGAAGCTGCACTCTTCCTTCTGCGGGGCTACCTGCTTTGCAGCCTCTTCCTTCTCGCGGGCCTCACGCTCAGCGCGGATGGCCTCGAGCCGGGCGATCTGGGCGTCGATCTGCTCGTCTTCGATCTTGGCGAATAACAGTTCGGGCTCACCGACGCGGTGTCCAGCAGGCAGGATCTGCGGACGGCCGAGGAGTTCCCAGTCCAGCACTATGCCGGCTGCAGGTGCCTTTGCGCCCTGCGGCAGGGTGTGGAGGGCCTTCCCCTCGCCGTCGCGGTAGGTGTTGACCGTCTCCTGTTCGCCCTTGCGGTGGTCGAAGCCTGCGGAGAGGTCCACGCCAAGCATCCGGCGGAGGCGCTCCGCAGCGAAGGGCGTGAAGGGCTCGAAAGCGATCGCCAGGTCGGCGCAGATCTGAAGCGAAATGTTCAGGATGGTGCCGGTACGGTCCATGTCGGTCTTGGCGACTTTCCACGGCTCGGTGTCGGAAATGTATTTGTTGCCGGCGCGGGCAATGCCCATGGCGTCCTTCAGGGCGTCGCGGAAGCGGAAGTTCTCCAGGTTCTTCTCCATGGATGCCTTGAGCGCCGGAATCTCGGCAATGACCTCTTTGTCGACGTCCTGGAGGTCGCCGCAGGCGGGTACCTTACCTCCGAAGTACTTGTGGGTCAGCACAATGGCGCGGTTGACGAAGTTGCCGAAAATGGCCACCAGCTCCGAATTGTTGCGGGCCTGGAAGTCCTTCCAGCTGAAGTCGTTGTCTTTCGTCTCGGGGGCGTTGGCCGTCAGGGTGTAACGTATCACGTCCTCCTTGCCCGGGAACTGCTCCAGGTACTCGTGGGCCCAGACAGCCCAGCCGCGGGAGGTGGATATCTTGTCGCCCTCGAGGTTGAGGAACTCGTTGGCGGGCACGTTGTCCGGGAGGACATAGCCGTCGCCGTAGGCCTTCAGCATCGACGGGAACACGATGCAGTGGAACACGATGTTGTCCTTGCCGATGAAGTGGACCAGGCGCGTCTCTTCCGACTTCCACCACTTCTCCCAGCTCTGCGGCAGGAGTTCACGGGTGTTGGAAATGTAGCCAATCGGGGCGTCGAACCAAACATAGAGCACCTTGCCCTCGGCGCCCTCCACCGGCACCGGCACGCCCCAGTCGAGGTCGCGCGTCACGGCGCGGGGCTGCAAGCCTCCGTCCAGCCAGCTCTTGACCTGACCGTAGACGTTGGTGCGCCACTCCTTGTGGCCGTCCAGAATCCACTCCCTGAGCCACTGCTCGTAGTCCTGCAGGGGCAGGTACCAGTGGGTGGTCTTTTTCTTCACGGGAGTGGCGCCGCTGAGCTTGGAATGGGGGTTGATGAGTTCCTCCGGGCTGAGCGTGCTGCCGCATTTCTCGCATTGGTCGCCATAGGCGCCTTCATTGCCGCACTTCGGACAGGTCCCCACGATGTAGCGGTCGGCAAGGAACACTTTCGCCTCGGGGTCGTAGTACTGTTCGCTTTCCTGGGTCACGAATTTGCCTTCGTCGTAGAGCTTGCGGAAGAACTCCGCGGCACCTTCGGCGTGGACCTCCGAAGAAGTGCGGCCGTAGATGTCGAAGTTTATACCCAGGCCCGTGAAGGAGTCCTTGATGACCTGATGGTAGCGGTCCACTATGTCCTGCGGGGTGCAGCCCTGCTGGCGCGCCTTGATGGTGATGGGCACGCCGTGCTCGTCGGAGCCGCAGACGTAGAGCACGTCACGGCCGCGCATACGGAGATACCGGACGTATATGTCGGCGGGCACATACACGCCCGCCAGATGGCCTATGTGCACGGGACCGTTGGCATACGGCAGGGCACAGGTTACGAGTGTTCGTTTTTCGTTCATTCCTTATCTGTTTTTTCTCTTCCTATCTTCTGGTTGATACGGCGCTGGGCGCCCTGCAGGCGGACAATTTCCTGCATGGCTGCCAGCTGCTGCTCCGGAGACGCTTCCTTCAGGGAGCGGCGGAGCTTGTCGAGGCGGTCCTGCACGCGGCGCTCGGCATAGACCAGTATGGCCTTCGGCACGCCGGTTACAAGGAAATACGACCTTGTGGTCAGCGCGGCCTCGAAAGCGCCGACCGTGAGCTGGTACTTTTCGGTGGAGAAACCGGCGGCGAGATCGGCGACCGTGCGGTCTTCTCCGTTGAGAAGGGCTTTCAGGATTGCTTCCTGGGTGTGCCCTCCGTCATACAGGCGCATATATGCGTCGTAAAGCGTCCTGTAGGCACTGTTGGCAAAGGAACAGCCGTCGGCATCCATGGCTTCGCGTATGAAGTCGGCGACGGTCTGCTTGTCGTCCTCGCTGCCGGAATAATACGGCGAATCGCTCTCGAAATCAAGGTCTTCGCATCCATACGACAGCAGGAAATACAGCAGATCCCTCTCCGCCGGCGCCAGTACACGGTTCTCAAGGAACGGCTCTCCTGAGCCGAGGCCCCCTCCTGTCATTCTTAGGCCTGCCGAAGAATCTGGACCTGCCGAAGAATCTGGATCCTTCGCTTCGCTCAGGATGACATTGCTATGCGATTCTCCTGAGCCGTCATGCTGGGCGTTGCGGAAGCGCTCACGCTGCGCCTCCTCCTGCTTTTTCCGGCGGTCGGCGGCGATGCGTTCGAACAGGATGGCGGACTCGATGCCGAAGCGGGCGGCGACGGTGTCCACATAGACGGAACGCTTCACGGGATCCGGTATCTCGGCAATGGTGTCGGCGATGTCGTTGATGAGCTCCGCGCGCTTCAGGGGATCCTTCCCGGCATCCGCCAGCAGCAGCTCAGTCTTGAATTCTATGAAGTCACGCTCCCCGTCGGCGATGAACTTCTGCATCTCCTCGAGGGTGTGCTTGCGGGCGTAGGAATCCGGGTCCTCGCCGTCGGGCAGCAGCACTATCTTCACGTTCAGCCCCTCCGCAAGGAAAAGGTTGATGCCGCGCAGGGCTGCGTGGATGCCGGCGCTGTCGCCGTCGTACATTATAGAGGCGTTGTCGGTGAACTTGTGGATCAGGCGTATCTGTTCCACGGTCAGGGACGTGCCGCAGGAAGCGACCACGTTTGTGATACCGAGCTGGTGCAGCGTGACCATGTCCACGTTGCCTTCAACCAGTATGCACTTGCCGCTGCGGGAAATCTCCGCTTTGGCGAACCAGATGCCCAGCAGGTTGCGGCTCTTCACGTAAATCTCCGTTTCAGGCGAATTCACGTATTTGGCAGGGTTGTCGGCGTGGAGCGTCCTGCCGCTGAACGCAAGCACGCGTCCGCTGACGGAGTGGATGGGGAACATCACGCGCTCACGGAATTTGTCGGCGTAGGTGCCGTCTTCACGCTTCACGGCAAGGCCAGCGGCTTCGATGTACTCCATCTTGTAACCGGCCTTCAGCGCCGCGTCGATAAGGGCCGTCCTGCCGGATGGCGCCCAGCCCAGCCCGAAACGGGCTATCGTGGCGTCTTCGAGGCCCCTGCGGTGGAAATACTGGAGCCCCACGGCGCGCCCCTCGGGGGTCTCGAGCTGTGAGGCGTAGAACTTCTGCGCGAACTCGGACACCAGGAGAAGGCTCTCGCGACGCTGCCTGCGGGCGATTTCCTCCGCGCTCTCCTCTTCTTCGACTATTTCGATGTGGTACTTGGCGGCCAGGTAGCGCAGGGCTTCGACGTAGCTGCTGTGCTCGTGCTCCATCACGAAGCCGACGGCCGAGCCTGACTTGCCACATCCGAAACACTTGTAGATACCCTTGGCAGGGGACACGTAGAACGACGGAGTCTTCTCGTTGTGGAAGGGACAGCAGGCCACGAAGTTGGCCCCGCGGCGCTTGAGCGTCACGAAATCCCCCACCACGTCTTCGATCCTGGCCGTGTCGAGGATGAGGTTAACTGTCTCATGGGGTATCACGAAGCTATCTCACATAGGAATTTGATGCGGACGAGGCGTATTTCCATCTCGTCGTAGTCGCTTCCCAACTCTGCTATTGCATCCTGGAGGGAGTCGGATTCGGCTTCTTCCTTGAAATACTCCAGGATTTCGTCCACTATTTCCTCATCCAGGTTCTCTTCGATGTAATAGTCCAGGTTCAGGGACGTGCCGGTTGAGACTATGGCCTCGATTTCCGTCATCAGTTCGTCCATGTCCAGGCCTTTGGCCGCCGCTATGTCTTCGAGCGACATGCATTTGTCGATGCTCTGGATGATGAATATCTTGTTGGCCGATTTGCCGGGAGCGGACTTGACTATGAAGTCGTCGGGACGGGATATGTCGTTCTCTTCCACATACTTGCGTATGAGCTCAACAAACTCGGCGCCGAACTTGCGGGCCTTGCCTTCGCCAACGCCCTGGCAGTTGCGCAGTTCCTCGAGCGTGATGGGGTAGAGGATGGACATGTCGTCGAGGGCAGGGTCGCCGAAAATGATCCAGGGCTGGAGCTTCAGCTTGCGGGCGACGTCGCGGCGCAGGTCTTTCAGCATGGAGAGCAGCACTGGGTCGCCGGCGCCGCCTCCGCGCATTGCAGCATTGGCGGCTTGGGTCTCTTCATCCTCTTCCTCTTCGGCGTCGCCGCCGGTGAACACGCGGTCCTCGACCATCTTGAGTTCATACGGATGCTTGAGGAAGTCGCGGCCTTTGTCGGTCACATCGATGAGGCCGTAGGTCTCTATTTCCTTCTCGAGCAGGTGCAGGATGAGGCCCTGGTGGATCACTGTGCACCAGAACTTGTCGCTGTGGTCTGCACCCTTGCCGAAATAGGGAATGGAATCGTGCTTGTAGGACTTGACCATGGCGGTAGCGTTGCCGATGAGGATATTGGCGAGGTGCTCAATCTTGAAGTGCTCGGGGAGCGACTCTATGAGACCTATGACCAGTTTCATCTGCTCGCGGCCGTCGAAGAGTGGCTTCGGCATCACGCAGTTGTCGCAGGAGCCGCAGTTGTCCTGGGGGTAGTCTTCGCCGAAGTAGTTGAGCAGCAGTTTCCTGCGGCACTGGTTCGACTCCGCGTAGGCGACCACCTCGCCAAGCAGCTGGCGGCTGATTTCCTGCTCGGCCACTGGCTTGCCCTGCATGAACTTCTCCAGCTTCTGGATGTCCTTGTAGCTGTAGTAGTCGATGCAGCGGCCTTCCTTGCCGTCGCGCCCGGCCCGGCCGGTCTCCTGGTAGTAGCTCTCTATGCTCTTGGGGATGTCGTAGTGGATGACGAAGCGCACGTCGGGCTTGTCGATGCCCATTCCGAAGGCTATCGTGGCCACGATGACGTTGATTTCCTCGGATAGGAAGGCGTCCTGGTTTTCGGCGCGCGTCTTGGCGTCGAGGCCCGCATGGTAGGGACGGGCCTTGATGCCGTTGATGCAGAGCAGCTGGGCTATTTCCTCCACTTTCTTGCGGCTGAGGCAATAGACGATACCGGATTTGCCGGGGTTCTGCTTGATGTATTTGATCATGTCTTTCTCCACGTCCTGCTTGTCCCGGACTTCATAGTAAAGGTTGGGGCGGTTGAAGGAGGACTTGAAGATCGCGGCCCTCTGGATGCCGAGGTTCTTGAGTATGTCGCTCTGGACCTTGGGTGTTGCCGTGGCCGTCAGGGCGATAATTGGATGGCGGCCGATTTCGTCCACGAGGGCGCGTATCCGGCGGTATTCCGGGCGGAAATCGTGGCCCCATTCGGATATACAGTGGGCTTCATCGACTGCGTAGAACGAGATGCGTACGTCGCGCAGCAGGGACACATTCTCCTCCTTGGTCAGCGATTCGGGCGCGACGTAGAGAATCTTCGTCTTGCCGCTGAGAAGGTCGGAGCGCACTTCCTCTATCTGCATCTTGCTTAGCGAGGAGTTGAGGAAGTGGGCTATGCTGCCGGTGCCTGTGCCTGCTTCGAAGCCCCGCAGCAGGTCGACCTGGTTCTTCATCAGGGCGATGAGCGGGGATATGACTATTGCCGTGCCCTCCATCAGGATGGCGGGAAGCTGGTAGCACAAGGACTTGCCTCCGCCGGTGGGCATAAGCACAAAGGCGTCGCCGCCCATGAGCAGATGCTGTATGACACGCTCCTGGTCGCCCTTGAACGTGTCGTAGCCGAAGAAATCCTTCAGGGTCCTGTGTATGGTCGCGGAGTCAATACGCATCGGATGTTCAGTCTAAGGTGTGGATAGCGAGGCCTGAACGGAGCTTGGGTTCGAACCAAGTGGTTTTGGGCGGCATTATCTGACCGCTGTCAGCAATGTCGAGGAGCTGTTTCATCGACACCGGATACAGTGCGAAGGCTACTTTCATCTCGCCGCTGTCCACCCTGCGGGACAGCTCTCCGAGGCCCCGGATTCCGCCGACGAAGTCGATGCGCTTGTCGGTGCGGAGGTCCTTGATCCCGAGTATCCTGTCGAGCACGAGCCTGGAGAGTATGGTCACGTCCAGAACTCCGATGGGGTCGGAATCGTCGTACCTGCCGGGCTTGGCGGTCAGGGAGTACCACTTGTCGCCAAGGTACATGGAGAAGTTGTGCAGTCCGGCCGGGCTGAAGGGTTTGGCGGGACGGCCGCAGCGAGGTTTGGTAGCAACAGCCACTTCGAAGTCTTCCTCGAGGGCCTTGAGGAACTGCTCTTCGCTCAGGCCGTTCAGGTCTTTGACCACGCGGTTGTAGTCGATGATCTTGAGGTGGCTTTCCGGGAAGCAGACGGCCATGAAGTAGTTGTATTCTTCGTCGCCTGTGTGCTTGGGGTTCTGCGCGCGCTTTTCTGCGCCCACGCGGGCCGCTGCTGCGGTGCGGTGATGGCCGTCGGCTACGTAGAAGGCATCGACCTTCGTGGTGAAGATTTCCGTTATGCGGGCGACGGTCTGCTGGTCGTCGATGACCCAGAACTCGTGGCCGAAGCCGTTTTCATCGGTGAATTTGTATTCCGAGGGGCCCGCGGCGGCCTTTGCGACTATGGCGTTGAGGTCGGGGTTGTCGCGGTAGGAGAAGAAGACGGGCTCGATATTGGCGTTCTGGATGCGGACGTGGATCATGCGGTCGTCTTCCTTGTCCTTGCGGGTGAGTTCGTGTTTCTTGATCACGCCGGTGGCGTAGTCGTCGGTGTGCGCACAGAGCACGAGGCCGTACTGGGTGCGGCGGCCCATTGTCTGGGCATAGACGTAGTAGCAGGGGGCGGGATCGCGTTTGAGCCAGCCTCTTTCTCTCCAGATGCGGAAGTTTTCGACGGCCTTGTCGTAGACTTGCTGGGAATGCTCGTCGGCGATGGGGTCGAAATCTATTTCCGGCTTGGTTATGTGGAGAAGGGATTTCTCGCCGGCCATCTTGCTGGCTTCCAGCGAGTTAAGGACGTCATACGGGGGCGCTGCGACCTCCGTCACGATCTCTTTCGGAGGCCTTAGTGCTGCAAAGGGTTTTACTCGTACCATAGGTTATCAAGATTAATATTCCCAAGATACGAATATTTTCTCAAACAAGCAAATGTCGCCGGAGGGAGTCGTTACTTGTCGCCGTAGGGAGTAGTTACACGTAATGTTGCAACCACTCCCTCCGGCTAGCTGACGGCTAAATGTCGACGTAGCGGTACCACTGGTCGAAGGGGACGATCTCGAAGCTGTCGCCGACCTGGTGGAGGCAGAAGCACGTGACGCTTTCCGGGGAGTTCTTGGCCAGGAAGATGTTGGCGCGGCCTTCCGGATCGAGGGCTATTGTCACCACGTCGGGGATGCCGTATCTGCCGTCGTCATCGACGTTCCAGACGCCGGAATCCTCGAATTCGGACTCGATGTTGGTCTTCAGCTCGCACGTGGCGTAGATTTCGCCGTTGCCTATCCAGGCGAAGACGACCATAGCCTGATGGTTCCTGTGCTCGAACTCGATTATATCCAGTTCGCCGGTACCGTCGCGGAGCCAGGCGGCCCTGCGGCTGTACATGGGCGTGCGGCCGTATTTCTTTGCTACCTGCTTCACTATTGCGGACTTGGCCTCCAGCTCCTTTTCGGGGTATTTCCAGCGGCTGAACGATGGGAAAGTGTGGAAGGCCACGAAATCCTGGTCGGCTATTAGAGCCTCGATTTCGTAGTTCTGGTAGCCCTTGAACATGGTTTTGGCAATATCCTTGGGTTCGGAGAGGGTGTAGAAGAGACCCATCGTGCTGTCGAAGGCCTGGTCCACGCGTCCGCAGCGCTTGTTGCCGTCGCTGCAGGTATTTCCGCTCTGCACGCAGGGAGCCACATTCTGTTTGAAAATAACCCACTGGTTGGCATTTTCGGGGCTCTTTGTGCCCGGCTCTGCCGGAACGGCATAACGTGTCTTGGTCTTGTCGGGATATGCGAAACGTGGCTTGCTGATCTTGTCCCAGTCATAGGGAACTCCGGTGAAACTGAGTGTTCCGGGTTCTACGCGCTGGCTGCTGTCGTAGAGCGCCACCTGGGTGAGGTTGCGGGATGCGGTGAAGGCGTTCTGGTCTATGCCTGTGATTCTGAACGACTTGCCGAAGGGTCCTATGACCTGCTGCGGGAGCTGTACTTCCCCGGCATATATGCCTCCGAAGGCAAGGGTGCAGGTGTTGCCGTCGGCGGATTTCCTGTACATGTAGCCATTGGGGGCCACGAAGAAATCAGGGTCGCGGCGGTAGCAGCCGTCCGGGGACAGGCCGATGTCGTACGGAGCTGTGCCAGAGCCGACGGTTTCGGTGATCCTGATCGTATTCTCCATCGGAATGCCGCCGGGGGATTCGGGGCTGAGCTCCATTGTCAGGGTGTAGTCGTAATCGGATGAGGGATAGTGCCATACGAGGCTTTCGCCGCGCCTTTCCGCAGGGGCGTCGGTGCTGTCATAGACAATGACCGCGCCGTCCTTCCGTGTCACGCAGAGGAAAAACTCCGAACTGCTCGGGCTCAGCGGCACAAGACAGAGTTCGCCCTTCGCCAGGACTTCCTCGCCGTCCATGAAGTCAACGGTATAACGTCCGCCCCAGTCCTGGGCGGCGGCAAAAACGCAGCACAGGCAAAGTGCCGCTGCAGCAAAAATCCTTCTGGCCATAGTTTCAGTAGTTTGATTCGACTGCTAATATAGTGAAAAATGCGGAAAGACCGCCCGTTTTTCGTAAGTTGCTATAAGTTAGTTAATTATAAATCTCCTATGCGTCAAAAGGAGCACAGGAGATTTAGTGGTGGTTGATTATCAGGGACTTACTAAAAACGGCAACAATCAGAACTTGAGCTCTTCTCCGCGGTAGAAGTCGAGGAGTTTGATCTGGTAGAGGCACTGGTAGCGGGCCTGGATGTGCTCGGACTCGGCCTTGAGCCAGGAGTTGCGGGCGTCGTTGTAGTCGGCGATACCGGCCTTTCCCACTTTGTATTTTTCTTCGGTCAGCTCGTAGTGCTTGCGGGCGCTTTCGGCGCCTTCGCTGCTGCCCGTGAAGCGGGCCTGGGCGTTGAGGGCGTTGTAGTAGGCCTGCTGAATCTCCTTGTAGAGCGACTTTTTCACGCTCTCGAGCTGGATCTGGCGGTCCTGGTAGCTGATCCGGGCGCTCTTCAGCTGGCCGCGGGCGGAGAAACGCTGGAAGATGGGAATGTTGAGCGAAAGGCCCACGTACTGGCTGAAATTGTTCTTCATCTGCTCGCCGAATGAGGCGGAACCGACTTTGGAATTGGTGTAGTAGTTGGTGCCCAGCCCGCCGCTCAGCGAGAGCGAAGGCATGAAGGCACCCTTCGCCTTGTCGATGCCCACCTTGGCGTAGTCCACTCCAATCTTGGCCGACTCAACGGCCGGCTTCATCTCCACGGCTTCGGCGAAAATGGCCTCCGGCCGCATCAGGAGCGTCCCGGACAAATCACCCACTTCCGGGGTCACGATGCTGAAGCCCTCGGGAGAGGGGAGTTCGAGCAGCTGGGTGAGTTCGAGCACGGAGACTTTCAGGTTGCCGTCCGCTTGGATTTCGCTCTGGCGGCTCTGGGCGAGAGTGGCCTGCTGGGCGGAGACTTCCGCCTCGCTGACCTTGCCCGCTGCGCAGCGCTCTTGCACCTGTGCGAGCAGCTGGGCGTCGTGTTCAACCTGGGCGGACGCAACGCGCAGAATCTCCTGATTATAAAGGATTTGTACATAGGCCTGAGCCACCGCCACGCGTATGTCGTCCCTGGCCTTTTCCAGGTCGGCCGTCGCGGCGTCCAGGTTGAGCTTGCCCATCTTTATGCCGTTGTTGATGTCGAAGCCCTGGAAAATAGGCACGTCGGTGCCGAGGCTGAAGGAGGTCGAAGTCGTGTTGGAATTCGAATACGTGTTGTCCGCGGTGAGTCCCCGGCCGAAGGAGAGGTTCTCGGAGGCGTGGGCGCTCAGTGAGGGAAGACGCCTTCCTTTGGCGGTCTCAAGTTCCACCTCGCGCTGCTGCACCACGAGGCCGCTCTGCTGAAGCGACAGGTTGTGGTCAAGAGCATAGGTAATACAGTCGGAGAGGCTCCAGGGTCCCTGCTGGGCGAAGCCCGCCGTCCCGGAAAGCAGCAGGGCGGCAATTAATGCTACAGGCCGTCTCATTTCTTCTTGGGATCTGAATTGATAATACGGGTGCCGCGCACGACATCGCCTTCCTGCAGGCCGTCACGCACTTCGATGCTGATGCCGTCGCTCAGGCCGGTGGTCACCGGGATGCGCTCATAGCTGTTTTCCAGGTTCTTACGGTAAACGAAAGTGCTGTCGCCGCTGAACTCTAGCGCGCTTTCGGGTATCACCAGCACGCTGTCGGCCTTTTCCAGCACCACTTCGGCGTTGGCGCTGTAGCCGGAGCGTATCATGTGATCAGTACCGGAAACCTGCACGGCAGCCTTGATTTCAAACTGGTTGGCGCCGTTGTTCTCGACAGCCTTCGGGGATATGTACTCCAGGGCGGCCTCGGAACTGTAGTCCGGCAGGGCGCCTATGGTGATGCGCATGGGCATGCCCTCCACCAGCGATCCCACTTCGGTCTCGTCGATGTTGCCGTCGAAGATGAGGTCGTTCATGTTGGCCACGGTGGCGACAGTTGTACCGTCGTTCATGGTGTTTGCCTGGATCACGGAATTGCCCACCTTCACGGGGATATCGAGAATCAGTCCGGAAATCGTGGAACGCACGAGGGTGGAGCTGCCGGTGGCGTTGGACGAAGAAACGCCGTCGCGAATGACCTCCAGCGACTCCTGCGCAGCGGCCTTTTCTTCCTTCGCCTGGTTGTAGGCCTGGCTGACCTGGTCGAACTCCTCATCGCTGACCAGGTGCTTGTCCCAGAGCGCTTTCTCGCGGTCGTAGTTGGTCTTCGCCTGCTTGAGATTGATTTCGGCGAGGCGGAGGCGGGACTGGGCGGAACTCAGCGAGTTCATGTCCGGAATCACGCGCAACTTGGCGATGACCTCGCCCTCCTTGACCATCTGGCCGGCCTCCTTGCGGAGTTCGGCGATAATGCCGTTGATCTGGGGCTTGATATTCACCTCGTTGCGAGGCTCTATCTTGCCGGTTATAACCGTGGTGCGGCTGACGCTTCCAATCCTGGCCTCATGCTCCATAAAGAGTTCCGGCTGGGGCCTGGAGTTTTTGAACAGGAACACGAAAGTGCCGATGAAGAGCACTCCAATCAGTGCGAAGATGATGTACTTGAATATACGTTTCATTATCTTGAGTTTTTATTATTCGTCTCTCATTGCGTCCACCGGCTTTATAGCCATTGCCCTGGACGCAGGGGCAAGGCCGGCGATTACGCCGAGCAGGGTCAGCAGCAGGGCTGCGGCAATAGCCAGCCAGAATCCTATCTGGAAGTCCGCCGGGACGGCATCCGGCCTGGAATTCACAATCTTCTCCAGCAGCCTCAGCAGCTGCACGGCGAACACGATTCCGAACGAGCCCGCCACCATGGTCAGCGAAATGCTTTCCAGGATAATCTGCCCCAGGATGTCACGGGGAGTGGCCCCTATTGCGCGCCTGATTCCGATTTCGGTGGTGCGCTCCTTGACGGTGACCATCATGATGTTGCTCACCCCGATGATGCCGGCCAGTATGGTGCCGAGGCCAACCAGCCATATAAGGAAGTTGAGGCCCTTGAACAGGTTGTCCATTATGGCGAAAAGCTGTTCGGTATTCATGATGAACAGGGCATCCTTGTCCGTCGGGTCGAAACCATGCTCGCGGGACATAATCTGCCGCATCCTGTCTTCCAGCGAGGTCATCTTCACTCCGCTGCGGCCGGTCATGCACAGCAGTTCAATGATGTTGCCGTAGTGGTATATCTTCTGGACGACCGGAAGCGGAACCACCACCGATTCGTCGGCGCTGCCGTTTATGCTTATGTTGCCGGCACTGAAGTCGACACCTATCACCTGATAGTACACGGGGCCGACCTTGATCATCGTGCCGCAGGGGTCGCCGCCGCCCGGGAAGAGGCTGGTGTAGATGCGTTTGCCGATCACGCAGACCTTCCGTTCCTGGGCCACGTCGGATTCGTTGATATAGCGTCCGTACTTGATCCGCGGCTCCTCTATCTTCACGTAGTCGGCATAGACGCCCTTGACATTGGCGCTCACTGTGTTAGTGCCGAAGACGGCATCCTGCCCCCATTTCGACAGCTGGGGAGTCACCGTCTCGAGTTCCGGTATCATGTTGCGGAAGCGTTCGATGTCGGTGTAGGTCATGTCCCAGCTGCGCCCTTCCTTCATACCCTTCCAGGGCTTTGATGTCTGCATCGGGAACACGATGGAGGTGTTGGTTGCGAATCCTTCGAAGTTGGAAGTTATCACCTGTTTGAGGCCCTTGCCGCCGCCGATGAGGAACAGCAGCATGAAGATGCCCCAGAACACTCCGAAGCCTGTCAGCAGGCTCCTGCTCTTGTTGCGCACGAGGGAATCGGCAATCTCTCGGTATGTGTCTACGTCGAATCTCATTCCGCCCTCAGTGCTTCAATTGGTCTCACTCCTGCGGCCTTGCGGGCAGGGAAGAGCCCCGCCAGCGTGCCGGCAATAATCAATACCAGTGTGGCCTCTATAGCCACGTCCAGGCCCACGCCCGGATCCACGAGCATGGCTATCTGCTGGTCCATCATGCTCATCGTCGCCTGCCCCAGCGTCTTGTCCAGTATGGTGCAGGTCAGCATACCCAGGAACATTCCTATGTAGCCGAAGAACGCTGTGATGCACACGCTCTCGGAGATGATGAGCTTGGTGACGGCCCAGGGACTGGCCCCGATCGCCTTCCGTATTCCGAATTCGTGCGTGCGTTCCTTGACGGTTATCAGCATGATGTTGCTCACGCCCACGATGCCGCCCAGCAGCGTGAACAGGCCGATGATCCACAGCGCCGTGCTGAGGATGTTGCGGCCCTGCTTCATCTGCACGTCCTGGTGCGCACGGTTCCACACCCAGATGGCGCGGTCGTCGTCCGGGGCGGCGCGGTGGTGGAGGTTGATGACGGACTTGTACTGCTTCTCAAAGGCTTCGTTGGCGGCTTCGGTGTCCAGGCCCTTGGTGGTGAAGCTGATGCTTCCGACTTCCTGCCCCTTGCCGTACACGGTCTTCACGGTGGTGAACGGCGCGTAGAGGTTGTTGTCGTTGCGCATGCGGTCGGACTTGCTTATGCCCACCACGCGGAATGCCAGGCTGCCCACCTTAACGTACTTACCCAGAAGTGTTTCGACGCTCTGGCCGGTTTCCAGCAGCCTCTCCGCCGTGCTCTCCGGCATCACGACCACTTTACGGCTGCCGGCTATGTCCCTGTCGTTGAGGAAGCGGCCGTAACGCATCTCCACCTTGCTCATTTCCTGTGCCGCGGGGTACTGGCCGTCGATGTATCCGCTGAAGTACTTCCTGCCGTAGCTGACGGTGGCGTTGGTGCCCACGGTCGCCGAGACCTTGTCCACGTGTTCGGCGAACTGGTCGCTTGCGGTCAGGGCCACGTCGGTGTCGTCCAGGCGGATGCGGCGGCCCGACTTGAGACCGTCATAGGGCTTGGATGTCCAGCCGCCGCCCACGGAAACCGCATTGGAGGCAAATCCGCCGCCGCCCTGCATGAAGGAGTTCATCAGGCCGTTGCCTGCGCCGAGCAGCACGATGAGCATGAAGATACCCCATGACACCGCGAAGCCCGTGAGGCTGGTGCGCAGCTTGTTGCGGCGGACGCTCTCCCATATTTCAGTGAACAGGTCTCTCATTTCATTATGGTGTCGGTGCCGAACATGGATGCGCGGTGCTCGCGGTTGTCTTCGATTGTGCCTATGATGCCGTCCTTGATGTGGACTATCTTGTCGGTGCAGTTGGCCACGCCGCTTTCATGGGTCACGACTATGATCGTGACACCGTCTTCGCTGTTGAGCTTGCCGAGAAGCTGCATGACTTCTTCGGAAGTCTTGGAGTCGAGGGCTCCGGTGGGCTCGTCGGCGAGTATGATCTTAGGGTTGGTGATCAAGGCGCGGGCGATTGCGACGCGCTGCTTCTGGCCGCCGGACATTTCGTTGGGGTAGTGACCCGCCCAGTCGGCGAGGCCGAGACGGTCGAGGTATTCCATCGCCAGGGCGTGGCGCTTCGCGCGGCTG
>JAILIM010000039.1 GCA_024695285.1 Bacteroidales bacterium | reverse complement strand
TCGTCGCTTCCCTTGAGTTTGGCGTAGAATTTCAATTCAAACTCACGGTCGCTGCCGCTGTCGTTGGCGACTGCGGTGGCGACGTAGACTTTGCTGCTTTTGTCGTATGCGACAGTCAACCAGTCGTTTTTCGGGTACGAGCAGGTGGTGTTGTCGGCATTGGTCGTGGCAGTGAAACTGATGCTGCCGCCCTCAGCGGGGAACTGGACTGGTCCGGCGGGGGTGACTTTGATGGTGTATGTTATCTTTTCCGGGGGATCGGGAGTCGGATCCGATGGCTCAGAGGGACCGAAGATGTCCCCGAAGATGTCTCCTATGCAGGAAACGGCGATGAATGAGGCGCATATCGCAAGCGCAAAAGGCTTGAGGGAGCGGAGCGTTTTCATGATTTGTCGTTTTTTTGTTGTGTGTTCCATAAAGGTAAGCCCCGCGCCCGCATATGCGTTTTCCATTATCGCAAAACCGATATTGCAAAACGGAAAATGATTTGAAATGTAAATTTTTAGCGATGTTTTGCTAAAAGTATTTATCTTTACAATATGATCAAGGCAATATTTTTTGACATGGGGGGCGTGCTGCTGCCCCTGGATATGGGGCGCTGCATAAAGGCGTACCGTGAGATAGCAGGCTTCAAGGACATCGACAAGTATCTGGACCCATGCCACCAGACCGGCTTCTTCCTCGACATCGAAGCGGGAATCATGGACTTCGAAGGCTTCATGGAAGAATGCCTCAGGCACTGCACCCCCGGCACGGACCGCGACACCGTGATGTACTGCCAGAAACAGTTCTTCGACTCGCCCAAACCGGACGATGTCGCGCTCGTCAAGGAGCTGTCCAAGTCCTACGACATATATATGCTGAGCAACAACAACCCCGTGTCGATGCGCCTGCATATTCCCAATTTCGAACAGGCCGGCCTGCCGCTGGACAAGAGCTTCAAGAAACTCTTCTTCTCCCACGAACTGCGCATGCTGAAGCCGAATCCGGAGATTTACCTGACAGCCATAGCAGGCAGCGGCTGCAAGGCTGAGGAATGCCTGTTCATAGATGATTCACAGAGAAATGTCAACGGGGCCATCGCCGTCGGCATGCATGCCGTCCTCTTCCGCCCCGGCGTCGACAACCTGCGGAATGTAGTAACGGAAACCCTTAAGGAAATCAATCAGAAGTCGAATCCTAGCGAGATGTAGAGCCCCAGGGCCTTGGAGACGTTCGACCAGTTGAGGTTGGCCTTGATGGGGCCGGCCGGGGTGCCGATGGCGTACTCCAGGCCGAAGCCGTAGAAGCCGAGGGTGTTGCTTTCCGGCTTGAAGTAATCAAGGGGGTTGTCGGCCGTGGCGCCCGCTCCCGCGACGAGGGAAATATACTGGTTCTTCCAGGGATTCGCCCGCAGTTCAAGTCCTGCGACGGCAAGGGCCGGAAGCGCCGATGACGCATACGGGATGCCGATGAACGGGATCTGCTGGTCGAGGTAGCGTCCCCTGAGCTGCCCGCCGATGATGTTGCTGTAGGGCAGGGGGATTTCCTTTCCGAAAAGCTCACGGAACTCTACGGACGGCAGGATCGTCAGCCACTGTAGCGGGCTGAAAGCTACTTTCGCGTTCACCTGGGCCGTGTGGAAGGGGGCCGATCGGGTGACGAGGCCGCCGGGGTTGAAACTGTAGCTTGCAAGCGACTGCCAGCCGGAGCGCGGGAAGACGGCGTCGTCGAAGGTGTCCACGGAGAAATCGGTCCACAGCGACAGGTAGTCGTTGGACTGGTTGCGGGTGTCGATATCCACCAGCGGCTTGTCGGTGAGCATGGATCCGAAGGCGTAGTAGTCGTTCCTGACTCCTATGCGGTACAACCAGGCGCGGCGCCGCTCCCATGCGAAGTATGCCTCTTCCCGCACGTCGGTGCATTCGAAGGAGAAGCGGTTGCCCATGAAAGTGAACTGGTTGCGGTTCACCACCTTAAGTGACGTGGTCAGGTTGAACGTGGGGCCCTTGCGCGGCCGGTAGCTGTAGTGGCCTTCGATGTAGGGGTTGTTGGCAATCTTGACCGTGGATTCGAACACGTGACCGCTGAGGTCGTGGACGTTGAATCCGAAGTTCAGCAGCAGGGACGTGACTTCTTCCGTGTCGATACGCAGGCCCACTCCGAAGTGGTGGACTGGGCCCTGGCGGCAGACGATCTTTAGCCGGTAGGGCTCCTGCGCCCCCGTGAGCCGGTACGACACGTGTTCGAAGGCGCCGGTGCCGTAGACCTTGGACGTCTCCCTTTCGATGTCCTGCCTGGTGACCATGTCCCCAGGGTAGACGGACAGCAGCGAGCGCACGAAAGCGGTGTCGGCGGGGGCCACGCCCTCAAGGTCTATCCCGCTGATCCTGAGCGCCTCCATGTTGACGTCGCGCGCCGGTGGGCCCTGTAGTTGCCTGCCCGCCGACCTGGTCAGGTGCTTCACTGCCTGGAGGTAATTGTCGGCCTCGACGGCGGCCTCCTTGCCTCTTTCGAGCATGGTCGCAATGGCTTCGGAGTTGAAACTCATTATGTTGAACTCGTGGAGGTCGGGCTGAATGCAGACGTCAGTGATTTCCGGGTGGAGCTTGAAGTCGTCGTTGGAGAAGATGTCCAGTCCGCGCCAGAGGATGTCCATCATGTTGTTGAGGGCGTAGAACTCGTGATTCTCGTCGGATATATCCACGCCGATGACTATGTCCGCGCCCATCTTTACCGCGATGTCGACCGGGAAGTTGTTGAGAATGCCGCCGTCCAGCAGCACCATGTCGCCGCTGCGCACGGGGGTGAAGAGGCCCGGGATGGCCATCGTGGAGCGCATGGCGGTGGCAAGGTCGCCGCTGTGCCATATCTTGGCGTTGCCGGTGACCATGTCGGTCGCCACGCAGGCGAAGGGTATGGGCAGGGAGAAGAAGTCCAGGGAATCGGCATAGCCGGCGGACACGCTGGTGAAGATGTTGTTGACGTTCAGCCCTTCGACTATTCCGGATGGCAGGCCGCGGAGGAAATTGTTCCTGAATTCACTCTGGTAGGGGGCAAGCGAGCTGGAAAGCAGTATGTCCTTGAGTTTGAGGTTCTTTTCCATCTCGCCCCTGTGGTAGAAGGGGATGGAGACTATGTAGGATTCCTTGTATTTCAGCTGCGAACGGCCGATGCGGCTGCGGGGGATGTTGTCGCTGAGGGTGAGTTCCCAGTCGACGGCGCGGATGAGGGAGTCCAGGTAGTTGCCGTCGTAGCCAAGGGCGTAGAGGCCTCCGACGAGGCCGCCGATGCTGGTGCCCAGCACCATGTCCACGGGAATCCCGATCTCCTCGATGCGCTTGATGGCCCCGATGTGGGCCGCGCCCTTCGCCCCGCCGCCCCCAAGCACCAGGGCCACCGCCGGACGGTGCTGCTCCGTGTGGATCCTGTCCATACGGGCCTGGATCTGCTTCACGGCTTCCTTGTCGGACTTGTCAAGCCCGAAACCGGTGTTGCTCGCCGACTGCGCCCCGGCGCCTATTGACGCCAGGACCAGCAATGCTACCAGCAGAATCTTTTTCATAATGCCCTGCACAAACTTATTCCTCCACAAAGATAAGCTATTGCATGCAAACTGTCAAATAAGCCAATTTTTGACAGAAACCAACAATATCTGTCAAAATAACTGTTCTTTTCGCTTAGAATCGGTAGCCGATGGAGACGGAAGCGGCGCTGTGGGTCGGGGGTAGGGCAATCCAGCTGAGGGAGAGGCTGATGTGGGAGAAGTTCCACATAGCGCCCAGTTCCGTGCAAAGGCCGGAGCGGGATGCGTCGCTGATTCGCATCCACAGCCCGTCGGTGTCTTCCCAGCAGAGCCGTCGGTAACCATAGCCTGCGCCTCCGAACAGCGACAGCTGTCTGGTGACGGGCACCACGGGGCCTGCCGTTATGAACAGGCAGTCGGTGGCAGTCAAGCCTGAGGCCCAGATCCGTGAATCTCCGGATGAGCCGTCACGGAGGGCGTCATAGGAGGTGTCGTGATATGAGAAGTTGCTACGGAATGCGCAGTACCCGCCGATGCGGCGACCGGTGCATGAGACCATGACTCCGCCGGAGAAATCAGGTATCACGACGGCAGTTGCATAAACCGTCCATCTTGGTTCTGGCGTTGGAGGGGTCGAAGCGGCGGGCAGCTGTGTGACCATGGACGGCGGCGTATAACTGATCACCGGCTTTGGCGTCAGTGAACCTGCATCCAGATGCGGTAGGGGCTCTTCGCGCGTATCCGTGATGTTGCCTTCCTGGTACATCTTACGTATAGCTTTGAAACGCCGCCTGGCGCTTGCCGGCATCTTGTCGGAAGCCACCCTTAATTGCGAACGCAGGCTTTCAAGCTCATCCATGACGTCCATCAGCTGCCGCGAAGACACATATTGCCCGGAATCACGCAGCGCGTTGAGTTCAAGACACTTTTTGCAGACAAGTTCGTAGCGGCCCAGAAGCTGATTCCACGGGATTCCGTCTCCGGCCCGGGAGTCTGTCAGGGACGGCAGAAGCAAAAACGCCGTCAGGACCACACGAAAGATGGACTTCATAAGTGCAAATATATTAAAAAATACCTAACTTTACGTGATGGACGATTCTTCTTCCGGCTTCTTCGGTCCGCTCTCCGAGTACTCCAGCCCGGACCGTGACACCATTTCGCTCCTGCATGAATCAGAAGCGGGCTTTTTCTCCCTATACAGAGGAGAAAGGGCCGGACGCTTCCGGGTCTACAAGTGCCTGAAGCCGGAGTGGCGCGACAGTCCCATCCATCAGGCCATACTGCAGAAAGAGTTTGAAATCGCATACTCCCTTTCGCACCCGAATATCTGCCAGACAACGGCATTGACCGAAATTGAAGGCCTGGGGCCATGCATAGAGATGGAGTGGATAGACGGGGAGACTCTGGATGCCTATCTCGAACGTGGCTACCCCGACAAGCGCACCTTCCTCAAACTTGCAGCCGGATTGTGCGACGCCCTGGAATACATCCACAAAAGGCAGATTGTCCACCGCGACCTCAAGCCCTCCAATATTATGGTCACCCATGACGGCGGAGTTGTCAAAATAATCGATTTCTCCCTTGCCGACCGCAGCGCCTCATCCATACTGAAACTTCCGGCCGGAACTCTCCGCTACACCGCGCCAGAAGTGCTCCTGGGCAATCCTGGGACCATATACAGCGACATCTATTCACTCGGTGCGGTGCTGGCGCAGATGGTTCCATGCCGCTGCCGGGTAGCCGCACGATGCATGCAGAAGAACCCGCTCAGGCGCTACGCCTCGGCAGCCGATGTCAAGGCGGCATTGATGCCGGGACGGGTGAACGTATGGGCGATACTCGCGGGGATTGCTGCGGCCGCAGCCCTTGTTGCCGCGGCTATCCTGGCATTCCGGCCAACTGCGATGCCGGAGCCCTGGCAGGAACCGGTTCCTCTCCGTCCTGATACAGTCTTCGTGAAGGTTCAGGAATCACCTAAGGCTGAAGAGCCAAAACCGAAAGTGTCAAAGCAGAAGCCCGATGACCCCGACAGCATATTGCGCGAAATCACCGAAATGCTGGAGGAAAAACTCTAGTTTTCCACACAGAGGAGGCTGATTCCCTTGGACTTGCCGGCGATGAATGAGGGCAGTATCTTGTCTCCGCGTGTGATGACAGGAATAATCAAGGGCAGGCCCTTGATGAAGCAGGATACCTGGAACCGGTCGCCTTCCCTGAGTTTGGAGTTGTGGTTCTCAACTACTTCGAATGAGGAGTCTTCCACTTTTTTCAAGCGGAGGAGCCTGTCGGGTTCCCATCCGATGCGTAGAATTGCTCCTGCCGGAATGTCTTCAGTGGCCAGGTATGTGGCATCGAAGAAGCCGGAAGTATCATCCGCCTTGCCATAAATGGATGTCCGGAAGTCTCCGAAGTCTTTGTATCCGACAAACTTAGACAGTGTATCCAGCGTTGACCTGCGGGGTGTGGTTTGAAGGGATACGTAGCCCCACAGGCGCTTGAGCGTGGCTGAAGACAGCACTTCGCCGCAGTCGTGTTCAATCAGTGCTGATAAGATATAGAAGTCCTTGGAGGTTTTTATCGGGCGTCCGTATACTTTTTCAACTTTTTCCAGAAGTGTCTGGAGTTCAGGGATTATTTTAGTTTCCATTCTATTCGGGGACCGTGTAATGATTGGATGACGACCTGGCCTCCTTCCGCCCGTTGCTTATGTAGAAGCAGTAGGTGTAAGTGGTTCCAGGAGCAAGTCCCCCCAGGGAAACGGAAAAGGAGTCCTCTCCGGTTTTATCCCCGGGGGCCTTGTCCCAGTCGCCTGTCTCGGCGTCATCGGCCTTTGCATAATACAGTCCATACCCGGTGAGCTGGAGCATAGAACTCATCCGGCAGGTGAACGTCACCTCCCCCTGCGCCCCCTCGCTGACACTGACCATCTCGAACTCCGGCATGCCATAGGCATCCGGCCTCGGGTCTGCGCTGCAGGCACAGGCCAGGAGGAGAAGAAGGAAAAGATAACGTCGTTGCATCGGAGATATCCCTCGGTACTATACAAAGATAGTGGTATTTTTTAACTTTGAAACCAGTCAACCTGTTACTTCTGAAAGTTAAGATACTGGTAATAATGTGATGTGTTTTTAAGCTACGGACATACGGGACGAACTGATCGACCACCGCTACGATAGTTGGCGCCTATGCCAACATCACCCGACTTGAAGCTTACATACCCTGCATGGTCCGGTTCATCCGTAGTAAGGGAGGAAGACCAATAACTCCCGCGTGAGCCCGCAAGGGAGAGTGAAGTACCACTCCAGCTGCCTGCGGCCGGAAGGAAAATGGAATTCCCATTGAGTTGGCTGGTGATCAAGAATCCGCTGACGCCATTTTGAGTGGTATTTAAACATGTGCTGTTATTTAATAGCTCTCCCCACTCAGAATCAGTAGGCACACGCCAACTACTGCCCCAATTAACCCTGGCTGCGTCGTCTATTTCTTCTAAAACCGTTTTATTATCAACTGTGCCGTATGAACTGTATGTGTTATATTTAGTGAGTGCTGTCTTTCCTCCAAACAAGTAGTTTGCCCATGAATAAGAATCCTTTGGCGCAGTTTCGCCCCAGGCATAATAAACACCGTACTCCTCTGGTCTAGTTGCTCCAAGATTGAAAGAAGCCCATTTGACAGACAAGCCCAAATCTACTGCGTTTGGTTCAACAGGTCCAGCATTCTCCACATTAACCGTGCAAGTAGCCGTTAATTGACCATCGTTTGTCGTAACAGTGATTGTTGCTACTCCAGCAGCAAGTGCAGTAACAAATCCTTCTGAATTCACAGTAGCAACACTATTAATGGATGACCATGAAACTGTTTTATTTGTTGCGTTCGAGGGAGATACTGTCGCCGTCAATTGCTCTGAGTCTCCAACGCACAATAGCATTGAAGACTTGTTTAACGTAACCGATAATGGCTGGATATGTTCATCGTATACGGGACGAATTGATAAACCGGCATATCTTTCATACCAATCCCAATCACGATAGTCTGGTCTGCTTGGCGGGCGAAGACTAAGTCTGAATGCATACTTGGAATCATTATTTGCATCATAACCAGCACAAAGAGTTGATAGCCAATATCGGCCACACCCACTATCTCCTGTCGCAAATGTACTCTCCCAAAACTGAGCTGTAGGAAGAAAAATACTGTTCTCATTGATTCGACTGGTAACAAGATAACCATCTACTCCATTTAATTCCGTATTAGTAAAATCACAGTTGTTTATTAATTCTTTTGCTTCATCCAGCGTAGGCATTCTCCATGGAGAACCTAAAATGACGCTGGCCGCATCATCGCTTACCTCAAGGGTTGTCAAGTTATCAACAGAACCTAATGACGATGATGTATTATACTTTAATAGAGATTGAAACGAGCCGTTTTGATTACAAGATGCGAACTCATATGTAGACCACCGATAAGAGTTTTTCGGCTCAACCTCACCCCAAGCGAAATAGTCACCATATTCTTCTGGAGAATCAACAAATCCGCTTTCACACAAATTGCCGGAAGCCCATTTGACGCTGAGTCCAAGGTCTACTACCTCTGCTCCAGAAGCAGGAATTACCGTGACCTCGCAAGTTGCTATAAGCCCCCCGTCATGGGTTGTGGCTGTGATCGTTGCTGTTCCTGCTGCAACAGCTGTAACATTCCCATTGGTAACCGTGGCGACAGAAGTGTCGTCGGAGGACCATGTTACGGTTTTATCTGTTGCGTTAGCTGGGGATATGGTCTCCGTAAGCTGCTCAGTGCTTCCTGCTAATAACAATAAGGATGATTTGTTTAGTTCTACCGAAGACGGGTGAATTCTGTCGTCATAGACTGGTCGAACCGAGAAACCAATATAGCGGTATCCACTGCCACCGTTGATGATGCTGGAACTGAAATAGAAATACCAGGCACCCATTGTACAATCCGTATTTGTGTTTAGGGATGAAGACCAGAAGAAGCCACAAGAACCTTCATAACTACCGCTTGTGTTCAACTGGCGACCGGCAGCAGGAAGAAATATGGACTTATCTGTGTATCCCTCTTTATTACTTGTTAATACTATACCGGCAACGCCTGTTCCATTAAAACTACTGGTCCAGGTCCATGAACAGTTATTCATAAGCTCCCCACATTCATCGAAGCTCGGAATGCGCCAATTGCCACCCCAGTTGGCATTGGCCACGTCATCTATTGCCTCCAAAGATGTCTTATTGTCAACAGTGCCTAATGAATTGTAAAGATTATATTTGGTGAGATTATTTTGACTTCCGTTGCACATCGTATACGTTGCCCAACTGTAATCCGACTTCGGTTCCGTTTCTCCCCAGGCGAAGATATCGCCATATTCCTCAGGTTTGGTGGCTCCAACATTGAAAGTTGCCCATTTAACACTCAAACCGAGATCTACTGCTTCAGGAATAGGAGTGTTAGGAATTACTGCTCCTGTATAATTCACCGACGGCATTTTCAGCAGGTTTGAGCGGGGAATGGTTTGAGATTTGGTGGTTTTGATTTCCATCTGCTTGGACTCGGTATCGGTCACAACCACGGTAAAGCCACCGGTCATCGTGATAGGAGGCAATGCAATAATGAAGGCTGCTGCCGTTTCTGTGTTCAACGCCACTCCTGCACCGCAGTCCAGGGTCACAGTCTTGGCAGATGCATCAGTCAGGCTGATAGTAGGAGTGCTTGACGAGGATACGGTTACTTCAGCATCACCACAAAGGATTTCATCGTTATTTCCTGTGATGGTAATAGAGGATATAGTTGCTGTCCCTTTAAGTTGGAGCTTCAATCCACCAAGGACATTCTTGAACTTGAGGTTCATATCAGTAGCGGAACCGGTCACTGCAGCCATTGGGTAGGCGCCGTTGCCAAAACTACCTGCCGCATAATTCTGTGTGGCAGGCAGGACTATATCACTGATGACATAGTTACTGCTGCTTTTTGCTATGCTCGCGGAGGAAGCATATGGATAGAAAGCTACATTGTTTTCTATGTCTGTCCCGGCGACAAAACCAGGAGTTCCCACTTTATTCAAAATGGCCGCGGTTTTTCCATCTGAATCATCCGTCACTTGATATTGCTCGTTGATGGTACTACCGACAAAAATGCTGACTTGGTCTCCCTGCTTCCAGAGAACATTCCCTTCCGCATCAAGGGATGTCTTTGTATCTCTCTCGGAATAATCCTCAATAGTGGCGTAGAAGACTTTTGAGTCTTTCTGGATTTGGATATCCGGTTTTTCCGGTGTAGAAACTACAACTTCTGATTGACAACCATAGAGGGCCAAAACACCAATGATGCTATATACGAATATCTTCTTCATAATTCGATTATTTTTTACCATTCACCGTCTATTTCATGAACTTTCTCTGTTTCACTGCCACAGATTACTCGATATGTTCCAACATGAATTATTTTGCATGCCGGGGAAACATAGCATTGTACATCAACAATAGAAAGATAATCTCTTTTCATAATTTGCTATAAAAATCTTAAAGTGAAATGGACCATTTACAACTGAGATACAATCACGATTTTAAAATACCCGGCCAGAATAATTTTATTGCTCTTGTCGACAAGCTTAACAAGAACAATTGGCCGACGTCCGACAGAAGAATGGCCTTCCTCCTGATTAGTCTTGTCTATTTTGACGGTATCAAAACCTCCTGCGTCATTGGCCCTGGCGAGAGCTGGGTAGAATGTATTGCCGTCAATGATACCAAAAGCATTTTCAGGTACATTATTGTTCCCCAATGTGTATTCAATAAGCTCGAACTTGAGATCAAGATCTGGATACAGCGCCTTTATCTCAGAAAGAGGGTATATATTGTCCCCTTCATATGTCACATGAACACCAACTATATCGAGGGAGAAAGGACCACCATTATATAGAACAGGAACACTTGGCGCGTTTTCAGCGGCTTCGGCAGCGGTATCATACAACTTTCTTTTGTCTCTGGCTAGATAAGAAGATGCATCACAAGGCTGGGCTTGGTAATTCGTAGAGAACGCCAAGTGTTTTAATTCTTGCTTTACGGCTACGACAGCAGCAAAGCCTGAAGAGACCATTCTGTTGTCATTCACGGTATCAATACCCCAAAGACTCATAACGGATACAATCTTATTGTAATAATCGTAAGGCATGAGGTACTCAAAGTTCTGAATAGTGTATGATACTCTTCCAATATTGCGGGCTATACGGGTAATACCTTTGAATTTTGCACTCCATCGTGCATATCCTGCGCGTGTTTCAACGCAATTGCGATCGAGACAATCAAATCCCCATTGAGAGACCTCGGTCTCGAAATTGTAACCCTCAGGGTTGATAAAATACTCGGCCGTTTCCTCGCTCCCAATTGTGTAGACTGCATTGGATGTTGTATATGAGTTTTTGCCCCTAATGGTGTACCCTCCCACTCCTTCATAGTCGGTCCCAGTTGCAGTGCCGCTAACGGTCAGGTAATTCCCGCTGAGATATCGGTACCCCAAGGCTTCAATACCATCATAATAGAACTGAGGGATGGCGATTATCTGGGATAAAGTAGGAACAGGCTCCATACTATACCACTTCAAGTCTGCATCAGGAGCACTAAGTGCACCAAAAGCAGATCGGCGGATAGTGGTCTTCTTACTCCTGATGTACATCGCCATGGCTTCCGCTTTACAGAAAGTAAGCGTGAATCCTTCTTCAAACACGGTCGGCACAAACACGAAATAGTATGACTTACCAACTTCAAGGAATTGCCCTTCCGGTGCAGAAATAGTTATCGTATCGGATTCATCGTCAATATTCACAACCTCCGGGAGGCCGTTGGAATCGAAACTGACCGTAACTGTACCCGCAAGAGGTTCATCATTGTTGCCATGAAGCACTACGCTCTTAATACCCTCTTCTGATATAGTGATCTTTAGCCCTCCGCATATATTATAGAATCCCATGGTAAGGCCCTGGGAACGCCCCATAGATGGAAAGAGGTCGTCGGCGAAGGTGTCAGCCTCGGCAAGTTGTGCGTCAGGCAAATAAGTGGTAATTGAGTTTCCGTCGCAAGCATTGATGCCGTTGTAAGGATACACTGCCCAAAAATAGGTGTCTTCAGGCGCGACATCATTGCCGCCTGTAATGACATTGATCTTGCCGGTGAAGTTCACTACTTTTGAAGGTTCTGTGTTCTGGGCCGTAAACCGGCTGCCACCATCAGTGCCGCTTCCGTAGAAAAGGCTTATTTCATCACCTGGGCTCCAAAGCACTGCGCCGTCGGCGGCTCTCTGACTGCGGAAGTTACGATCGCCAAAAGAAGCTGATATGGTGAGCTCTTTTTCAATTATCTGCATTTCATCTGGTATTTCACGGGTGCAGGCTACTGCTGCAAACGCCAGAAGGGGAATAATACATTTTTTCATATCTTTTGTGTTATGTTAATTTAGATCGTCGTCAACGGTACCTTCATTGCCACCTGGTTCTGGTGCAACCATTATTATGGTTTCATCGGGGATATCCATAGAAGGTATCGACTGGCCCTGAGCAATGTACAGGTAGCCGAGGAGATTGATATTGTCATTATCTGCCATTGGCGAACAAATTAAACTCCACAGCGCAGGGTTGTTGCTCACATCCAAACTTGTTAACTTGTTGTTTTGGCAATACAAAGAAGACAGAGCAGTATTATTGCTCACGTCCAAACTAGTTAATTGATTAGAAGCACAATGCAACGTTGTCACGGCAGTGTTCATACTCACATCCAAACTCGTTAATGGGTTAGAAGAGCAAATCAAATATGTCAGCGCAGTGTTTTTGCTTACGTCCAGGTTCGTCAATTGGTTATGGTTGCAACGCAGCCTCTCCAGAAGAGTGTTAGCACTCACATTTAAAAATGTTAACTGATTTTTTTCGCAATCCAAATGTATTAGCTCAGGAATCATACTCACATCCAAATTCACCAATTGATTGTGCCCGCATTTCAAATACCATAGTAATGTATTATTGCTCACGTCCAAATATGTCAAGTAGTTGGAATCGCAATTCAGGCTAGTCAATGCAGTATTATTACTCACATCCAAACTCGTCAACATGTTGGACCCACATAGCAAAGACTGGAGTGAAGTGCACCCGCTCACATTTAAGCTTGTCAACTGGTTGGAATAGCAACTCAAACTTGACAATTTTGTGTTATTCCTCAAATCCAAAACACATAACTGGCCAGTGCCAATATTTTTTTTGTGTCGCCGAATCCCAGTCATTAGAGGATCCTTTGCACTGTAAAGATGTGATATTCACACAGAACTCAATGCCCTCCAAAGATATGGTATTGTCAGTATTAACATTAATTCTCTCCACCGCCTCAGCCTCATTGAAATCCAACTCCCCATTGCCATTCGTATCGAAGTTCTGAATCATGTATGCCTTGAAATTGGCATCAGGAATTGGCACGCAAATCATCTCCCATTCAAGGCCGGCATCCGGAGTCGTCAGACCTCCGAAAGCGGAGCGACGGATGGTGGTCTTCTTCGTGCGGTCATAGGTGGCGCGAGCATAACCTTTGCTAAAGGTTAGGGTGAAACCGTTTTCGAATACTGTCGGGACAAGAACAATGTAGTATGCCTTACCGACCGCGAAAGTCTCGCCCTGAGGGGCGGAAACCGTGATGGTGTCCGACCCGTCAGCAACGCCTAGCACAATGGGCAGGCCGGAATCATCAAAGCCGACGGTCATAGTGCCGGCTATGATTTCATTGTTGTGGCCCCGGAGCGTCACGCTCTTAATCCCCTCTTCGGAGATTGTAAACTTAAGTCCGCCGCAGATATTGTAGAAGCCCATCACGAGGCCCTGGGAACGGCCGACTGACGGGAAGAGGTCATCGGCGAAGGTATCAGCCTTGGCAACTTGGGCAACGGGCAGGACTGTTGTGATAGATGATCCGTTGCACGATGCCGTTGGATTGTAAGGATACACGGCCCAAAAATATGTGTCTTCAACAGCAACGTCGTTCCCTCCGGTTATGACGCCGATTTCGCCGGTGAAATTGACCACCTTTGAAGGTTCGGTGTTCTGGCCTGTAAAGCAACTGCCGCCGTTATCTCCGCTGCCATAGAAGAGGCTAATCTGGTCGCCAGGACTCCAGAGAACGGCTCCGTCCGCCGCGCGCTCGGTACGGGTCTCCGGGTCGCCCCAGGAGGCCGTTAGGGTGAGCTCTTGACCTGATTGAATGGTATTCTTACTTGCGAGCTCAGGATTTGAGTGTGCACAAGAAGCCCCAACCACCACTATAACGGCAAGCGCCAAGGTGCTGATATATTTCATAATCGTGATTAGTCAAGCGGATCGTCAATAGTCCCTTCATTCTCTCCTGGTCTCGGAGAAGTGCAGATTATAGTTTCATAGAGCATTTCAGCAATTATTTCACTCCTGGGGTGCTGATAGTTGTTTCCCATATTAGACTGATAGAAAACGTTGGTATTAAAGTTTATAATTATGCTATAATGTTATCGTTACTATTCACGAAAGGTAGGGAATAACTGTATGATAAATGTGAACAATGCGGGTTCATTCGGGTTCATTCCCGGGGGCGCTGAAAGGCCGTTTTGAGCACGGGGTGGGTGTTTTTGATGTGCCGGGGGGGCAAAACTGCCATCAATTGCCCCCGACCTCTGCCGACTAGCCAACAGGCCTCCATAGCGGTAGCCTCCCTTGGAAATAGTAGGAGCCGTATCCGGATTTCTTTCCCTTGGATTAGGTCTTGTTTGAAATAATTCGTATCTTTGCAGAACACAACAGTGCTATGCGTGGCCAAGACTCACAACTTAGCACTTTAATAAGGAGAAGGAGCCGTATCCAAGTCGATACGGCTCCGTTTCTCTTTATGCCTGAGGCTTCTTCTCAATTCCACCCTGCGGCGATGATGGCGTCCTGGTCTGTGAAAACGCCATCGAGAAAATACCAGCCATTGTAGTAAATCGGGGTAGCAAAATGGTCGGGGTAATCCTTGCGCTCGTAGAGGTGAACTTTTTTTCCGTCGATTATGGTATAGGGGGACTCGCATTTCAGGTCCCAGCATCCCCAGAAAGTCAGGCCGAAATCCGTAACTCTGCGGTTGTTGTCGAACAGTGCGGGAGGAATTGACTTAAGAGATCCACACTCCCGGAAGACTTCTCTGAAACTGGTGACGTCCGGGCATCCAGCGAACAGTCCGGCAGGAATCGCCTCCAAGTTGCAAAGCAAAAAGGTGTTGCTGATGCTCTTGACGTTCGGCGAATAAATGAACAAGTCTTCCGGCAGGGAAGTCAGGCTGGTGCACTCAGCGAACGTGCTGTCAAATCCCGTGACCTTCCCGCATCCTTCGAAAAGGGCCGGCGCGAGGCTTGTAAGCGAATGACACTTACTGAATGTAGAATTGAAAGAAACGATTCCGCTACCGCTCCGGAAGAGGCCGTCTGGCAGGCTGGTAAGGCTGGTACACCCTTCAAACATGCTGTCGCAATTGGTGATGCGGGAGAAAAAACCTTCGGTGTCGGCCGCTACGGACGTCAAGCTGGCCAGATTATAGAATGCGTACCTGACACCTTCGGTATTGAGGTTTCCCCAGTGCTCCACCGAAACGATTCCGGATTGCTGTGGAATGTCCCGGGCATACAGGCGCTGCACCTCCCCGGAAACAGTAACAAGGAAGGACGTCGGCTCACTGACTTCGTAACGGTGTGATACCCAATCGCCTGCCAAATCAACCTCGTAGCGGTCCGAACTGCCGTCCCCCCAGTCTACCTTGCAATTCAACCGGCCGCTAAGCGGCAGATAAACCGTGAAGCCATTGGTATAGGATGCCCTGACATTGAGTATCATGCTGTGCAAATCGACGACATCTACTTCCTTAGATGCCTCGCTGATGAAAATCTCCTGCGACGCAAACGAAGGGTTGTCTTCCGGATACAGACGCACCACCCCGGACCTTGGCGTATTCCCGGGGTTGGGATCTACGGAAAGGATTAGCTGCCCGCTAAAAGAGGCCTTGGTCTCCATAATATGGATCCATTCTGCGTCGGTGCTGGCTGTAAAACTATAGTTGCCGCTCCATGGAATGGTTATCGTGCCGCCGTTCTCGTCCACCTGGAAAACGATTCCTTCTTCCAGACTGATGCTGCGACGGCAAAACTTCACCACCCGTATAGTGCTGTAACCGTTGCTGTTGCTCATCATCACGACGATGTAGCCATCGACATACGGCGTTGGTGCGGTAACATAAATCACGCCTTCTCCTGGCCCGGTCATTATGACCTGAGGGCGATAATAGCCGTCGGAAGCAGCGGTCACGACTACGTCCCCCGGCGAGGTTCCGGAAATGGTGAACGGTATGGCTCGTATTTCCCCGGCCTGGATCGGAAAACCTTCTTCCGGAACATCGATCACGAAATCCGAAGGCCGGAAGCGCGGAATTGGCAGGGTGGTGCCGTCGGACAGTATAAGCGTCACGAACGCTTCGTCGGAGAAGTCGATACTGTCGATGAAACTGCCGTCCCCGACGGCCTTGTCCATCTTTGTCCAACTGGAGCCTTCGTCGTATGAAACGTACCACCAGCCGTCTTCGATCTTGAATTTTGGCGATACTCCGTCTTTCCCGTCTGCACCCGAGTATATGACCACGATTCCGCTGTTTGCGAACTGCAGCATCCAGCCCACTTGCTCTCCGTTGTCCATGAAAGGACTGACTGACAGAAGGTAATCTCCATTCTGCAGGGATGTGACTATGGTCTGCAGCGAGGCGAGATTGGTGTTGAGACGGCTGACCAGGTTGCGAAGTGCCACGAATGCCGCCCAGGTGGGCAGCTGCAGTATGGTGCCGTCTGAGAGCGTTATGAGCACATAGTCAGGGTTGGACGTGTCGATACTGCTGAATGGGGCAGAACCCTGATTGGAGGTCGAAGCTGTCGTCCAGGTTGCGCCTCCGTCCGCTGAGACCGACCAGAGACCATCGTCCGCTTTGAGCAAAGGTGCTGCGCCATCGTCGGACACAAGGACATGATTGCCGTCCGGATCCAGCAGCCAGTTTCCGTTGACGGTCCAGTAGTACAGCTGGTCCGTGTCTTTCTTGACGCTTACAGACGGGGCGGATTCGTCCTCGGCCGAAGTGCGGAGATAAACGCCGCGGCCGTCGATGAATGATAACGTGTAGCCGGCAACTTCATTGTCCCTGACATCTTCGGTGACGGAAGCGACGTATCCGCCGGAGAGGAGCTCGCTGAGCACTGAGCGAAGGGACGAAATGTCCTGATTCAGGCGCTCTACGGCTTGCTTGAGCGCCTGAATCTCCTGCTCATGCTCTTGAAGCTGCTCCTTGATCAGGTCCAATTCAGCGGAATTGTCGTTGCATGAAAATAGGGATGCAACGACAATCAATGCCAGTAAGATTCCGCGAAAGTGGTGGCCAAGCATACCAGGCAAACCGCGGTTTATCTAAGGATGCCCTAGTCGCCGAAGCGCCAGATGAGGCCAATGGCGTAGGTGGAGGCCAGGAAGTTGTAGCTTGGCGAGTAGGTCGAGAAGTCAAGGGTGAAATTCCTGCCGAAGTCGAAGGCGAGGCCGTTCTTGCCGCCCCAGGCGAAGCCGGCGGTCACGGTGTCGTAGCCGAACATCAGGCCGGTGTGGGGATAGACCTTGAAACTGCGGGGACCGATGGCAATGCCGATTTCAGGAACACCGAAAATGCCGAACTGCTTTGTCTTAGGCACGAAGAAGGTATATGCTTCAGCTCCCAGGCCCACGGAGACGAACTTGTCCCTGTTGTAGTTGCGGAAACCGCCGACAAGACCGGCACCGGTCTCGCTCCTGGAATTAAATATGACGCTGAGTCCGGTGTAGGGGACTGAAGACCTCTGGGCGGATGCGCTGATGCAGAGTGCAAGAGTGGCAATCAATGTGACTAATACTTTTTTCATATCAAATGCAATTTAATTTCAACTACCACAAAAATACACATTTTATTTTATTCGCAAAACAGCACCGTCACATACGGGCTTTCTGGTCGGCGCCGGCGCCGGTGCCGCGGTACTTGCTCTTGGCGGTGTTGAAGTTGTACCGCAGAGAGAGTTTGATTCTCTGGGTGTCCATCAGGTTGGTCTGCGTTATGGTGTGGCTGCCGAAGTCGGTGTCCACGTCCTGGTGGGCTGTGCCCGCGAAGTCGTGGCCTTCGAGCCTCAGGACCAGCGAGCCATCCTTCAGGAGCGTCTTCTGCACGGCCGCGGAGAGGTCGAAATACACATTTGTGAGCATCATGTTCTGGGTGTAGCCCTTCGAATACAGCACGCTGCCGAGTTCGAACTGCCAGCCGCCGTCCACTGTCAGGGTGTTGAACAGCTGGGCGAGGAAGATGGGCTTGTCGTTGAATCTGGTCACGCGCCGCCCGGACGGCTCCCTCGGGTCATCGACCGTAATGGAGAGCCACTGCGGCATAATTCCGAGGGTGTAGTTCAGCGACCAGGGGCCGAACGTGGGGGTCAGGTTCACGAACACCGGCAGGGTATGGAACGGTTCGTCGATGTTGCGCGGCTTCACCAGCACCACCCCCTCTTCGTTGTACGGAGCCGACCAGGTCATGATAGCGTCCTTCGTGTAGGTGTAGTTGACCACGAATGCGATGAATTTCCACACCGCCGTCAGGCTCACGTTGTGGGACAGTTCCGGCTGGAGCTGTGCGTTGCCGCTCTGCCATACGTAGCGGCTGTTGTAGCGTATGGCGCTGGAAAGGTTGGCGTAGTTGGGCCTTCGCGTCTTTGCGCTGTAATTGAGCATCAGCTGCACCGGACCGATGACGCCGGCGTAGGATGCGTTCGGGAACCAGTTGCTGTAGTTCTTCGTCAGGTTGGATGCGGGATTCAGGGCGTCCTCGTAGGCGTAGCGCACATATTCATAACGCACGCCGGCCTTGAACTGGCCCGCTTCCTGGATGAAGCATCCGTAGCTGACGAATCCGGCGTAGTTGTCTTCCTTCACCAGCGCCGACGACGCCGGGATGCTGACGCCGCTGATCGAATAGACGTCGGAGCGGCGGGAGAAGGTCTCCTCGGTGCCGGCCTCCAGTTGTCCCTGCCAGATCGGATAAGTGAATACAGCTTTGCCTGCGTACATCCGGCCGGAGTTTTCGCTGACGCTGCTGATGCTGGCGCCGTGGGTCATGGGGCTGGTCTCTTCGGAGGTAGAGTTGGTGGACATGTCTGTGCCGTAGTAATCCAGGTTCACGTCGATTCCGAGCTTGTCGCCTACACGCCCGTTGTAGTAGATGTTGGCGCCGAGGTTCAGCGGCACGGTGTTGCCGAGCACGTCGTCGGACAACGTGTGCAGTTCATCTATCTTCACGTGGTCCAGCAGCACGTCGGCAATGATGTCCGTGTGGCTGCTGACCTGCAGGCTGCGGCCCCATTCGACCTTGCCGCCGAGGAAATGGTTGTCGGCTATCTGCCAGTTGGCGCCGGCGTTGCCGTAGATGCTTTTAACGAATGATTCCCCGTCTATCGAGCCTTTGTTTTCAAATATGGATTTCCCGTAGGTCGTGGCCTCGCTGTCGCTGATCTGGCGGGAGGAGTTGGACTGGTAGTTCACTCCGGCGAAGAGGTCCAGGCCGCCGGTGCGGTAGTTGAGGTTGACTGCACCGAAGGGGTCGTTGCCTTTGTCCCAGCGCAGGGACTGGGCGTCGGAGGCGTTGACGTTGAAGCCGAAACCGTCGCCCTGGCGGCGTACGGTGCGGATTCTGACCACGCTGCGCACGGTCGCGTCGTACTGCGCACCCGGATTGGAGATGACCTCGATGCTCTGTATCTCATTGCTCTGCAGGCGGTCGAGCTCGGTGGGGTCGGTCACCTTGCGGCCGTTGATGTAGACCAGCGGGGAGCCCTTGCCTATGACCTCGAGCCCGTTCTGCCCCTTGATGATTCCGGGGGTCTTGGCGAGCACGTCGTTGGCGGTGCCGGCGTTCTCCAGTACGGAGCCGCGTATATTGGTCTGCAGGCCGTCGCCGGTGAGCTTGGTCTTTGGCATGACGGCCTGGACCGTGGCGCTCTCCAGCAGCTGGGAGTCCTCTTCCAGGCGTATCGGCGGCAGCTCGAGGCCCTGCGCGGTCAGGCTGATTTCCAACGTGGCATCCTTGTAGCCAATCAGTGAAACCGTCAGCTTATAATTGCCGGGGGCGGCTTTCAGGGCGAAATGGCCGTCGGCGTCAGCGGCGTCGCCTGCCACGATGGCGTCTCCCGCGCCTGTTATAAACACTGTGGCAAATCCCAGGGGCGTCCCGGCGGAATCCTCCACCGTACCCTTGACCACACCTTCGTCCTGCCTTCCTGCAAAAAGGAAAACACTCAACAATAACGCCTCAATGGCAGCAATAATTCGTTTCATTTTTATATCTTTGACAAATCATTAGACGGAACTATCAGACAAAAAGTTGGAAAAATTATGAAAAAGACTCTTCTAGTTGTTATTCTCGCAGCAGCTGCAATCATGGCAGCTTCGGCCAAAGGCGTTGAATATGTCTACACTGAAGCTTCGGACCTCACCCTCGTGGGCAAGCTGATGCCCGGCAAGACCGCCAATCCCTACCACAGGGTTGACACCACTATCTACAAAGGGTTCACCGCGCGCGAGAACATCATGGTCCGCATGACCTCCGGAATGGCCTGTGCCTTCAAGACCAACTCCAAGAGTATCAGCATATTGACACAGTACGGGCATGTCGACGACCCCGTCAATACCAACATCATCTCCGCCCGCGGCTACGACCTCTACGTCCACGAAGGCGGCAAATGGATATGGGCCTCGTCCGGAGTGACCGGCAGGAACAAACTGGCGGATCCCTTCACCCTCATCAGCAGCATGGACGGCTCCGAGCACGAGTTCCTACTGTACTTCCCGCTCTACAGCGAAGAATACTCCATCAAGATCGGCGTCGAGAAAGGCTCCAGCATCGAGGCTGCCGAAAATCCCTTCCGCCACCGCATCGCAATCTGGGGCTCCAGCTATACCCACGGCTCCAGCACATCCCGCGCCGGCATGGCCTATCCCGCCCAGCTCTCCCGCGCCACCGGGCTCCAGATGCTCTCACTTGGCTGCAGCGGCCGCTGCTTGCTACAAGATTACTTCTGCAGCGTGCTGGTGGACGTGGATGCCGATGCTTTCGTATTCGACTCCTTCTCCAACCCCAAGGCCGACATGATACGCGAGCGCCTGGTGCCGTTCATCGACAGGATGATAGCGGCGCACCCCGGCAAGCCCATGATCTTCCAGCAGACTATCTGGCGCGAGAAGCGCAACTTCAACACAGCCGAAGACCAGAAGGAACAGGACAAGATGGACATGGCCGCATCCATTTTCAAAGAACTCAAATCAACCCCCGAAGGGCGTAAGAAATACAAGGACGTCTACTTCATATATCCCAATGCCTGTCCGTCCAGCCACGAGGCGTCAGTGGACGGCGTCCATCCCGACAATTACGGCTACACCCTCTGGGCGAAGTCCGTCGAGAAACCCATCCTCAGGATACTGCGCAAATACGGAATCCGTTAGCGGATATCAAAATCCACCTACACCGGGAAATGGTCGGAGGCGTGCTAGTAATCAGTCCACCCAGATTGGCCTGACGAGCATGCCGAGATGCGGTGAGTCGCTGGGCTGGGGGTCGGTGATATTGAAAGATGTGGGGTCAGATTGATCTGCAGGGTCGCTTATAAAACAGGCGGTTCCGTCCGCCGCTTTGCACCAGTAGTAAATATGTTTATCTTCAACATTCTGATTACCATCCATATATCCGCCAGCAGGCAAAATAAAGAATGATAAATTATTGTTCAAAAGATGCCAGGCCCAACTGTCATTCTCATCAACAAAGAAATTGTATAATTGTCCTGATATATGCTTGAATGTCTTTCCTGAGCTGTGTATCAGTTCGTACATTTCATCTGAAGTCGGCATACGCCAGTGCGGCCCCAGAATGGCAGTGACCGGATCTTCGCTGCCTCCGATGTATGTGCCTTTTGAGTAGGACTCCTTTGGCCCGGATTCCCCGAAAGCGAGAAAGACACCGATATCCCCGTCGGTTTGTGCACCCACATTGCAGGATGCCCATTTTTTTCCGGACGGCAGATTCAAGTCCAGCGGCACCATTCCAAGATGGCCCGGGACAGTGACCTTGAATCTTACATAATAATCATCCCGAAAGTCTGAGACCGAAATAGTTGCATATCCGATAGAACGGGCTTGCAATTTTCCATCATTATACCCCACGCTCACAACGTCCGGGTTGCTGCTTCTACAAATAATCGTTGTGCCTGGAGCATATTCAATAGGTGAATCGCAAGTCTCATCAATGTAGAGAGTTATTTCTTCCGCTTTCAAAGTAAAAGGAGAAACCGGATGGTTTCCTCCACATACAGGCCGGATTAACAGACCATTGTAGTGAGGTCTGTTAATGAACTCCCAACACTGACCATTATTCGGCTTTATAAGTACTGCAGAGCTTGTGTCCAAAGAATAGTTTTCAACCAATTTTGATGTCCAGTAATATGGGAATACCCCGCGTTTATTCATATCCTGTACTTCATAACCAGTCCAAGGGAAGAACAGTGTCCTGCCATTAATTCTGCTCGTGAACCGGACTCCAATCGCCTTCCCATTTTCATCAACGGAAGATATCTCGCAGTTTTGTATCAATTCTTCAAATTCATCAGGCGATGGAATTCTCCAGTCTTCTCCAAGGATAACTGTAGCGGCATCGTCTTTCGGCGGAACAGTTTTATCGTAGAAAGGTGAACCAGTCTTTGGGAGATATTGTTGTGATGAAAATTCAAGTCTGGACCTGGTCTCTCTCCATGCAAAATATTGTCCGTTCAGACTCTTTCCTGGAGCCCCAAGGTCCTCCGCAGCCCACTTCGTGCCTGATGGCAGGCCAAGGTCAACCGCTTCGGGCACAACATAATCGTCAACTGTGAGTTTGTGGCTGACTTTCTGTCCTGTGGACGGAGAGACAGCATCGATTTCCACCTCTCCCGGGTATAGAGCATAAATGTATCCATCTTTACCCAGAGAGGCGATCTGACTGTCGGAACACTCCATCACCAAACTCTTGTCAAGGGCATTGGAAGGAACGAAAGAAAATGCCGGATTGTACTTGCTGCCCACGGGAACAGACGCCGGAGCGTTCTCGAAAGAAAACTCTTTCAGGGGCACTCTTCCAGCTTTTACCGGTCTGATATAACACTTTGCAGAATGTGGCCGACTGCTAAACTCTTTACTGAACAAGTCGAATATTGTCGCCTTGTCCTTGCCGGCGGCACAAGAAGTCCAGTATGGAGTGAAACGCTCATAGTAGTGCCAGTTAACGCGATGAGTATAACCAGCACCAGATACGGTATAATCAACAGGGAGAATAATGCTGTTCTGGTTTATGATTGACTTGACCAAATAGCATTTCTCCCCTTCAGGTATTTCAACGGTGCAATAATTCAACAATTCCTCGAAATCCCACTTTGTGGGCATTCTCCATTCCTCCCCCAGTTCAATGCTGGCGGCATCTTCTTCAGTGGCAAGAACTGTGTTCTGGCTATTGGTTTCGCACCAGTGAAACTCATCCCCCAGTTTGTAGGTAAAATGTGAACCAAGGTTCAATGATCCCCATTTTACTCCGGACGGCAGGCCAAGGTCCACAGCCACCAATTCGTCGGGCTCTATAACATTGAGCGAATCTTTACACCCCGCCGTCAGAACAGCGAGAGGAAGTATCAGAACTATGAATAATAATTGTCTTTTCAAAACAATCGTAAATATATACAAAATCACTCCACCCAGATCGGTCTGACGAGCATGCCGAGATGCGGGGAATTGCTGGGCGTTATTTCGTCCAGCACGAAACTGTTGTTGTTTTGCTTGTCGTGGACGAAATATGCAGGAGCGTCGGAATCAGGGGATTTGCACCAATAATACAGCCGTTCCGGATCAACGAGCTGATCGCCGTCCATATAGCCGCCCGCCGGAAGCACAAGGTCGAAGGTTCTGCCTACACGTATCCACCAAAAATAGCTTGATTCGTATCCCAGACCTGCGCGGCTGCCCTTTATGTGCATCATGGTCGTTCCCAGCGTGGTCAACAGTTCCGTATATTCTTCGGCCGTAGGCATGCGCCAGTGCGGGCCGAGCAAGGCCGTCACGGGATCAGCGCTTCCGCCGGAATAAGTGGCCGCCGTGTAAGAGTCTTTCGGGGCCGTCTCTCCGAAAGCGAGGTAATAGCCGGGCTCTTCGTCCACCCCGGCTCCGACATTGCACGATGCCCATTTCTTCCGAGATGGAAGCGACATATCGATCGGCACCATTCCTTTATGGCCGGGGACGTTGACTTTGAAACTGACGGAACAACCGTTTGAGGCCTGTGCCGTGATTTTGGACGATCCGAAATAAAGCCCGTACAGTTTGCCGTTCTGGTCGACACCCACGACGTCATCGTGGCTGCTGAACCACGTGATGTTCTTAGCGTCGCCGGCATTGGTTTCTATCGGAGCATCGACGATTTCATCGATGAAAACAGTCAATTCTTCCTGTATCACCCTGAACGTGAATTCCGTAGGGCGTGTCCCACCATATACCGGCCGTATCGGGTATCCGGAAGAGCGGTCTTTTGAGATGAACGTCCATCCCATACCGTTTTGCCCGGAATTGTTCAGGCAGAACACCTGACTCATGTTCGGCCAGTACACCGCGGAAGTCCAGAGATGAAAACTTTGCGAAGAGATGAAAATGGAATTGCCGTTTATCCTGCTTGTGAACAACGCCCCTTCCCGTGCGCCGTCGTTCATGTATGTGATGCTGCAGTTTTCCGCCAGTTCGGAAAAATCGGAAGGGGCGGGAATACGCCATTCTTCTCCGAGTATGACGGTTGCCGCATCGTCTTCCGGTTTCATATAGTTTGATCCCTGCTCAAGATGCTTGTTTTCATAGTCATTCTGTTCAAATTTCAGTTTTGATCTTGTCTCTCCCCAGGCAAACCGAAGCCCTGTCTTGCCATCTCTGTATGCCCCAAGGTCATCCGAGGCCCATTTTGTGCCGGACGGCAGGCCGAGATCTACGGCCTCCGGCTTTTTGAAATCATCGACTGTCAGGCTGAATGTCGTGCTGATTCCGGAAGAAGGGGACTGCGCCGTTATTTCAACCGTTCCCGGATACAAGGCAAATAAGCGGTCCTCGCTGTCCACGTCGACAATCTCCTTGTCTCCTGTTACCCAGACAATTCTTTTGTTGAGTGCATCCGGGGGAGTGATTTCAACCTCTGGAACGAAACTGCTTCCGACCGGCAGGGAAGATGGTGGACTGGTCACTTTCAGGCCCTCGACCTTTGCGCGCCCGGCTTTGACAGGTCTCAGGTAACCGGAGTAATCACGCATGGAATCAAAGCCTCTCGAAATGAGATCAAATACCGTGAGAAAACCGTTCGAATTGCTGCAAGAGCTTAAATACATAGTTTCTGCATCGTATCCGAAAAGAAGACGGGGATATCGGATTACAGGTAAGAAAATACTGTTGGAGTTGATGGTTGACGTGACCAAATACCCGTCGGCATCTTTGGCCCTTTCCCATTTACAGTACTTCAACAACTCTTCGAAATCCCACTGTGTGGGCAGTCTCCATTCTTCGCCAAGATTATCTGTGGCGGGATCTGCTTCCTGAGCCAGGATGCCGTCTTCCAGCTTGGTTAAATCAAGTGTAAAACTTCCCCCAAATTGATGCCGGTTGCGTGCTCCCAGGTTTTTTATACCCCATTTCACCCCTGAAGGCAGGCCCAGGTCCACGGCAACCATTTCTTCGGGCTCCTCCGGGATTAACTTTTTGCTGCTGCACCCTGTTTGCAGCAGGACAAGGGGTGTCAGCAGTGCTATATGGATCAGAAGTCGTCTCATACTATATAAAGCCACAAACCCGGGAAATCTTGCATGGCTATGCCATGTGGTCGGCTTCGAAGGCGGCCATGCGCTGCTCAAGGAGCTCGAACTGGTCGCCCTTGATGCGGCTGGAGCACACGCGGACGCCCTGGCGGCAGCTGCCCATCTTGTCCAGGCTGACAGTGCTCACCCCATAGGCCAGCAGTTCGTCGACCAGGCGGCCGCTGTCCAGCCCCGGGTGGCTCAGGGTGAAGAAGAAACCGTCGCCCACGGGCCCCCGTGCGTCGGCCTCGTAGCTCAGCGTGAATCCGTGCCGCAGGAAAATTTCCTTCATCCGGGCGGCCCTGGCGCCGTATTCGCTGACGTCGCCGACGAAGTCCAGCCTGCCTTCGCAGCTGCTGTCCATCATTGCGGCGAGCCCGTACTGGGTGCTGGCCGTGCAGCCGGAGGTCAGCTGGTCAAGGATGTTGCCGGTGATGGTGAGTCCGAATATTCCGGAGCCGCCGTAGCGGGCGGCGAGGGCGGGGAACTGCCTGTGGTAGAGTCCCGGGCCCACGCACATGACTCCGATGCGCTGGCCTGCGTAGGAGAATATCTTCGAGGCGGACAGCAGCATGATGTAATTGTCGGTGTAGCGGGCAACGGTGGGCGGATAAGGTTCACGGTAAGGCGTGCCGTAGCCGCTGCCGCGCAGGTCCATGCAGAAGTAGGCGAGGTCCTCGATCACGACGGCCCCGGCCTCTCCGGCAACGCGCGCTATGACGGCGAGTTCCTGGTCCGTGATGCACATCCACGAGGGGTTGTTGGGGTTGGAGTACACGATGGCGGCAATGTCACCGCCGGCGAGTTCCTTACGGAGGGCCTGCTCCAGGCCGATGCTGCGCAACTCGGTGACTTCCACGCCTTTCCAGGGGATGCCCAGGATGGCCATCTGCTGCTTGTTGGCGGAGAAGCTGGGCTCGAGGACAAGGATTTTGCTGCGGTCCCCGAAGCACTGCGACACACCGGCGAAAGCCCCGAAGGCGCCCATCATGGAGCCAGTGGTGGGGATGTGGTAGAGCGGGGGCAACTCGATTCCGAGGAAAGCCTTGACAAAGCGGGAGGAGGCCTCCTTGAGCACCGGCAGGCCGTCGGTGGGCGGGTAGCCGGCGCCGACTCCTGCGTCGAGAGCCGCCTTCTCGGCCTCTATGCCGATGCGGTTGGCGGCGAAGCCGGGTGATCCTAACTCCATGTGTATCACAGGGATGCCCGTCTGCTGTTCGAGGTAGGCGGACAGCTTGGCGTTGTCCATTATCGTGGCCTCGCCCGGGCTGGAGATGTTGAGCAGCCGGCAAGCTTCGGCTATGGTCGCTTCGGTGAATACTCTCATAGGTCGTTGAATGCTTCGAAGAATCCTGGGAATGACTTGCCCACGCAGGCGGTGTCGTCGATTTCGATGGGGCCGTCGGCACCGAGGGAGGCTATCTGGAGGGCCATGGCCATGCGGTGGTCGTGGCTGGAGGTATAGGCGCCGGAGCGCAGGAGGCGGCCGCTAAGAAGTCGGCTGGCCCAGGTTTCGCCCTGCACCATCAGGAAGTCGCCGTCGGCGGAGGCTTCCACGCCCATCTGCTGCAGCATTTCGAGGATGGCTGCGGCGCGGTTGGACTCCTTGCCGGCCAGCCTGCCGAGGCCTCCGATGCGGGACTCGCCTGCGCAGAAGGCGGCAAGCACGGCCACCACAGGGAAGAGGTCGGGGGCGTGGTTGAGGTCGAAGCTGAACGCCTCCAGGGGGGCGCGGCGCACGCAGATGGTGCCGTCATCGAGCTGGGAGACCATGGCGCCGGCCTCTATGAGCACGTCGATTATGGCTATGTCGGCCTGTATGGACTTCATGTCCATGCCGGTGATTTCAGCACTGCCGAACACAGCGCCGGCCACCAGGAATCCCGCCGCGGCGCTCCAGTCGCTCTCGATGCTGAAGTCGGCCGCCCGGTAGCGCTGGCCGCCGCGCACCTTGAAGGTGATGCCGGTGCAGCCGCCCCAGTCTTCGGCCTCCAGCATCTCGGCGTCGCCTTCCATTTCGCTGCGTGTGCTGATGCCGAAGTGGCGCAGGACGTCGAGGGTGATGTACATGTACGGGAGGCTCTTGGGCTCGGTCACGTGGAACGTGCTGTCCTTGTCGCACAGGGGGAGCGCCATCAGCAGGCCGGAGATGAGCTGGGAGCCGCCGGAGCCGCTGACTTCAGCGTTGCCGGGGATGAGCTTGCCGCGCACGGTCAGGGGGACGTGGATTTCGCGTGTGCCTGATTCGTTCAGGTTGTTGATGAGCACGCCGAAGGCAGCCATGATCGCCGCCGCCTGGTTCATCGGACGGCGGGTGAGGGTGCCGTAGCCTTCGAGGGCGAACGGGATGCCGTTGATTGCCGAGAGCACGGGGATGGAGAGGCGGGCCAGCAGTCCGGATTCACCGACGTTGAGGAGCGGCAGTCCGAGCTCCTGCTGGATGGGGCCTATTCCGGTGATAATCAGCGTGCTGCCGTCCTGCTGCACGTCGGCTCCGAGGGAGCGTGCCGCCTGGATTGCCGCTTCGCTGTCTTCGCAGGGGGTGTAGTCACGCAGGTGCGAGGTGCCTTCTGCGAGCGCGGCCGCCAGGATGGCGCGCTGGGCGAAGCTCTTGGAGGCAGGCATGCGGAGGCCGGTGCGGTAGAAGCCGGGGGCGTTGCCGTAGATGAGGTCATAGAGCTCGTCCGTCACGGGCTGTCCGGGGGCCGTTGCTTCTTCGGCGCTGAGGGCGGCGTAGGTGAACGGGGCGCCGCGCCTGAGGCAGCTGATGCGGGTTTCACGCCCCTCCTCGCCCATTCCGAAGGCGATGAGGCGGCCCTGCAGTGAATCCACGTCCTCGAGGATGATGCTGTAGAGCCCCTCGATGCGGGCGGCGTCTTCGGGCGTGTGGCACATGGTCACGATCTTCGCGATGTCGGCGCCGTAGCGGAAACATCGCGCCAGCGCTATCTGGAGGCCCTTTTCGTCGGGCGTGCCGTCGAAGTCGTGGAAGGAGCGGATCAGCTCCGTGCCGCATTCCCGGCAGAGTTTCTGGAAACGGCGGCTGACTTCGGACGGGGCTTCGATCTCAAGGTCGGCGAAACGCGCCCCCGCCTGAACGGCGAGCGTGAGCCGCCGCTCCGCTTCGGCCCAGGCCCGGGACTGGGCCGGACTATTATCCCCCTGCACCCCCAGGGGTTCCGCCCTGCTGCTTATAACGAGGGAGACCCCTCGAGCTCCCCCTGGGGCGTTCCCCCCTACCCCCCCTGTAGAAACACCTGTTGAGGCGGCGGAGGCAAGTTCGTAAGCCCGGCACGTTGCAATTAACGGAATATCCGTCTGCGCAAACAACTCTTCAATCTCGCTGTCGCTGAGGGGGCAGCGGTCCAGGCGGATCTCCGCCATCTCCAGATCCGGCAGCAACTCCAGAATCTCGTTATATGTCTTATTCTGTAGGCTTGTGCAAATCATGACAACACGTTTGAAAGCCCTAAGATACACCAAAATATCGAAAATTTGAAAAGTATGATTTTTTTCAATACCTTTGCACTCCCACTTTGCCCGAGTGGCGGAATGGTAGACGCGATGGACTCAAAATCCATTGTCCCTTAAAGGCGTGCGGGTTCGAGTCCCGCCTCGGGCACGAGACCGGAATTTTTCGTTTTTTTCGAAGATTCCGGTTTTTTCTTTCCTTGTAAAATACTGGATCGTGTTGAAACTCGGGCTAATATAAGTCGGTTACAACTGGATTAAAGCCTGCTTGAACTAGCCAAAGGGTGGGTACAAATTGTACCTTACCCAGGGACAATTAGTCCCTACGAACCCTTCATGTCTGGATTCGCGCCTCCTCATTTTGTCGCTAGTTGCTTTCATTTTGAAAGCGCTACAAATTGTAATGGTTTGGTTCTTTATGATTGCTTTTTAAGAAATTGTCTGTATATTTGCATAAAAGGAGACAAATCCGAAATTTGCGTAGCTCAGTCTATTTGCGTCGGTGAGTCATCCTTTTTCTTTTTGTACATAGTGCACGCAGCAAGCTCATGACGACCTAAACGTAATTCCTCTACGTAAAACGCTACCCCATCCTTCATCGATTTTGTATAGATTATTACATCTTGACCTCGACGATTCTTATTAATGGAAATGGTGTCATATCTGGAGACAATGCTTGGTATCAGCATGAGATCCTGATTGAATATAGGTATTTGGCCTCGCAGCGCTTCTTTTGGCGAGCCATGTATCTTGAAAGCGTGGCGGACCGCACTATTGTCCAGTGTATGCAGATAAGATTCATCGATTGTGACCCCAAGATACTCTAGATCTTCAACTAACTTTTCGGTGACACTTGAAATAATGCGTTTCAACAGGGCGTTTTTAGAAGCAAGCGCATCTGAGATAAAGGCTTGTAACTCCCCTTCGTAGTATGCAAACAATTCAGACATAATGAAGTTCTTCATAAAGGTGTGACAATCTGTCACGGTTTAAGCAACCATTTTCTGCGAAATTACAAAACAGATTTTTCTGTTGCAAGAGAAAACCTCTTCGGATTCGGCAATATTTCATGTGCCTCCCACAGACGTTCAATTCCCTCCAGCAAAAGGTTCGAGAATTGCCCCGAGGCGTGACGGCGCCCGTACTGGTCCATAAGGTTCGAGAATTGCCCCGAGGCGTGACAACGCCCGTACTGGTCCATTGCCGGGACCAGTACCCACACTGGCAGGCTCTCCTCCTGCAAAACGGCCGCCTCCCCCAACCAAACGGGAATAAATATGGCGTTTTCATTCCCGAACGGCATCTTTTTCCTCGAAACGGGAACAAGAATGGCGTTTTCATTCCCGGACGGACAGATTTCGGGGAGAAATCTGGCAAAACGAGTGAAAAATACATGAATCGGACAGATTTCGAATCAAAACCTGTCCGTTTATCTTTCCTTGTAAAATATCTGTATTTATTTCTGGTAAGGGTTCGTATGGCCTTGAACTCCTTTTTTGTTATCTTTGGCTTTGATATGATTGTTTTTTTATGAACAGGCTGAAACTACTTCGATTTCTTTTTGCCCTTTCCGTTGTACTGATGGTGGTCTTTGGCATCGGGCTCATTCTCCCGGATATGAGGGGCAATGTACTTGGCAGAATAGGACTGTGGTGCGGTTTTATTTCACAGCTTATGCTAGCCGTGGTGATGTATTCTGAGATTAGACGGAATAAAAAGCGTTAAATTTGAGGTAATGGATTTTAAGCTTTTCGGAAAAGAGGGTGTGTCATCTCTGCTGCTTATTCCCGGACTGGGAGTGTCATATGAGATTTTCCTTCCGCTGATTGACCTGTTGAAGGACAGATATCATATCATTGCCGTCCAGGTGGATGGATTTACCATCGGTAAGCATACCCGGTTCACTTCCATCGATGATCAGGCCGTTCAGATTACAAATTATGTGAAAGAGCAATTTGGTGGACATCTGGGCTGTGCTTACGGACTTTCGCTTGGTGGTAAGATACTCTCCCGTGTGCTTGAGCGTAATGAAGTCATAATCGACCATGCCATCATGGATGCGGCGCCGCTGTTGCCCCTTCCCAAATGGCTCGAAGCACCACTTCGTTATTACCAAAGCGTCAATGTATGGACCTGCTATCACTGGACGGGCTTCTGGAAGTGGGTATTCCATTCCCATTACTTTGACGTGCTTCTGGATGAATGCCGAAAAGTATATCCCTATGGCGGCAGGCGCGCCGTTCTGGATGGATACAAGTCCGTTTATACCAACAAGTTGGAAACTATATTCGGAGAAGATATACACTATTGGCACGGCTCTCTTGAAGCCTTTGTCGCCAAGCCTCAGGCAGAACACCTGAAGAAGATATGCCCGGCCGTGCATGTAGAAGTATTCCCTAAAATGAATCATGGCCAGTTGCTTGTCGACCATCCGGAAGAGATAGCAAAGCGTATCGGGGAGATCTCTGATATGTAAGGTCAGGATAATCTACATTTTTTTGATAACTTAGCGGCTGTAAAGTATCACGTATGTCGTTGTTAGCTACAATATTGATTGCTCTTTCGTTAAGTCAGAAGGTGGACACCATCAGGCTTGACTACGGCACCTATATCGGTGAGACTCCCGCAGGCGAAGGGAAGATGTATCACAATGAGCGCGGGCTCTATATCGGGAGGTTCAACCGTACTGTAATCAACGGCCGCGGCTTGCATTTCAAGCCGGACGGCAGCAAGTATGTCGGAAACTTTGTCAAAGGCACATACCAGGGCTATGGCAGGCTGTATATGGCCACCGGAGCCGTTATCTGCGGAGAATTCCGCGGCGGCCGAGCCAATGGCCTGGATACGCTATATTATCCTGACGGAAAGGTATTTATCGGAGTTATGCAGAATAACGGCGCCACCTCGCAAGGCAAGACCTACAAGAACGAAAAGGCGGCAAAGGTAACCAAACCGCAATTCCCGGATATCCGGCTAACCGATAGTGATACAGCGTTTCTGAACAGCCTGCGCGACGGAGATTACGATACTCCCGCGGTATTCCGGGACGGAGCCTCATTCTTCCAGGCGTACATTCAGCCCAACTTCGTCTATTCGGAAAAGATGTCAGGGAAGTCAGCCGTCGTGCACTACGAGTTCACCGTAGGGGAAGACGGCAAGATAAGGGATGTCACCATCACCTCATCCACTGACGAAGACTATTCAAAGGAACTCATCCGTGTAATCAAGCGTTCTCCGAAATGGACTCCGGCGACCAAGGACGGCAAGCATGTATCCTATATCGTACGTAATCAAAGGGTCACTTTCAATATGCCCGATTAAGTAAATTATTATGCGTTTGACTATTGCCGAGCGTCTGGCAAGAAGGCGCGAGCACAAACCCAATCCGGTGCTGTACGCAATCCTGTATTGCGTCGTGCTGATTCTGAAGGCCAAGCTGAAAACAAAGTTTGTCTTCAAGGTGAGGCCGGGCCGGGACAAGGAACCTTTCGTGCTGGTCAGCAACCACGCGTCGAGGAATGATTACGTCTTCACGGCACCAGCCGTTTGGCCGCGGCGCCTCAATTACATCGTGGGCTACAACGAATTCTTCCGTTTCCCCTCCTCCCTGTTGCTCAACGCCGCACAGGTGATCCCGAAACGGAATTTCGTCCCCGACGTCCACACCATTACATCGGCCATGCGTATCATCAGGCTGGGCGGGCACATAATGTTCATGCCGGAGGGGATGAGTTCCATCACCGGAATGTGCCAGCCGGTTATGCCCGGCACGGGCAAGCTGCTTAAAAAGCTCGGCGTGACCGTGTACTATACGGTTATCTCCGGTGCGTACCTCACCTACACCAAGCATTGCCTCGATGAGCGTTTGGGGCGCACCGAGGTGGTTGTGGACCGCATGTTCACCAAAGAAGACCTTGCCCGTCTCTCCGACACCGAGATCGAGGACCGCATGAACCGACTGCTTGCCCACGACGATTATCGTTGGAACTCAGAAGCCGGGGTGCAGTTCGCAGGCAAGGGGCAGATGGCGAAAAACCTGGACACCCTGCTGTACATGTGCCCCAAGTGCGGTGCGATGTACCGCATGTCATGTGAGGGCAACAAAATGACCTGCACGGCCTGCGGGAACGCCGTCGAGATGCGGGATGACTGTTCCATCAGGCCCGCCGGCCCCGGTTCCGTATGCCCGCCGCTCGTTACCGACTGGACGATACTGGAACGGGAGAAAGCCGCTGCGGACGTGCGTACGGAAGGTTTCCGCTTCTCCGACCACGTCCGTGTGGGCATGCTGCCCGACTACAAGTATCTGACCGGGGACGTTACCTCTGAAATCGTGGGCGAAGGTGAACTGACCCTCACCACCGCCGGGCTGCATTTCGAGGGCACGGTAAAGGGGGAGGCCCGAACGTTCGACATCCCGTCGGCGAGCCTGCCCACTTTCGGTATGTGCACCGACATCTCCCGTTTCTACACCTTCATCGACGGAGTCTTCTACGAGTTCTATCCCGACAGAGGGCAAATCCTGCGCTGGGACCACCTCACAGAGGAGATGCACCGCTTCCGCGGCGGCAAATGGCAGAACACACCCTACAGGTAGTATAAGGAGAACGCTCCTTTTTAATTGCCGGCGGAGGCGAGAAGGATGTAAAGGACGACGGCGACGACGAGGAGGGTAAGAAGGACGAGACAAGCTAGGAGATACCAAAGGCCGGTCCTGACAGTGAGCTTCAGGCTGTTTTTCCAGTCGATACCGAAGAGCTGGGAATAGTCGATGGTGAGAAGGACGGCCATCAGGCCTGTGCCGATTTCGCCTTTGCCCTTGCTGGAAAAGAACAGGGAAAAGAACATGAAGAAGCAGAACTGGCAGAGGATATAGGCGGTGGTGGCGGCACAGGCTGATTTGCTCATGTCCTTTTTCTTCAATGCAAAGCACATCGCACACCAGAGCAGCAGGAACTGGCCCAGAAACAAGTAGACACCCTGGCTTCTCAAGGCGTCCTCCAATGCCGCCAGCGAAGCCTTCGCCGGTGTGTCGACCCTCTCGGGATGCTTGTCCAGAGTCAATAGTGAGACAGCGTCCATCACCTGAGCGGCCTTTGCTGCCATCTTTTCTTCGTTGATTCTTATGAAAGTGAAGTTAAGACGCTCGGCCTGTATGGTGGAATCTACCGTTACAGAATCCTTGATGGACTGCGCATCTGTCAGCTGGTTGCGTGAATACTCTGGGTTGACGATTGAGGAGATAAGGGCGAAAAAAGCATAGAAGATAATCAAGGCAGTCAGCGGCGCAAGATAACGTTCGTGCTGTCCCTTGATATAGTCCCGGATCATGTAGCCTGGGCGCAGCAGGAGGTGCACGAAGGTGCGCTTCGCATCATCGTTGAGGAAGGGGATGGAGTCGAAGGCTCCTTTGTAGAAATCCCCTTTGCGGGATTTGGACTTCTTCTTCGACCAGGGCAGGAAGCCGAGCTTCTGCCAAATCCCGAAGGCCCTGAGGCGGACTGCTGTTCTATGCTTTGACATGACTGGGCAAAGGTACTATTTTTTGTCGACGTAAGCTCAGTGCTCTGGAAAATTCCTTCCCCCTTTGTTTCTCGCTTTTTCTGTACGCGAGGACTACGAGAAGGCTCCGGCGTTGTCTTCGCGCACTTTGCCAGCTGCCGATAATCTGTCTCCGGGGGCAAAAGTCGTCCGTTTTAAGCATGGCCCCTGGTAAATGAGGTCGTCCGGGGGGCAAGAGCACCTTGTTTTGAGTACAGACGTTAAACTGTTATATCATTAATTGTGGTTTCTATGGCCTTGAACTCCTTTTTTGCTATATTTGACGTTGATAAGGTTATCAGGTCATAGTTGAATAATCAATATCTAATTCTTTCAGTATGAAGAAAATAATTGTCATAATCATTACTATTGTTTCCATTATGAGTTGCGCCCCCAAGAACCAATCATGGCAGGAGATTGAGCCTGCCGATATTGACATCAATCCCATCCAGATGATAGACAAGGACTGGCTGGAGGTCTCTGCCGGGAAGGAGGGCCACATGAATCTGATGACCATTTCCTGGGGCAGTATAGGTGAACTATGGGGCAAACCGGTTTTTATTGTGTATGTGTCCACCAGCCGCTATACCCACAAGTTCATGGAAGAGAACGACTACTTCACCGTGACGCACTTCCCGGCATCCATGAAGCAGCAGCTGGGCTATCTGGGGCGCGTGTCCGGAAGGGACGAGGATAAGGTGGCCGGCGCCGGCCTTACTGTCGAATTTACGGAACTCGGCAACCCCATCTATGCCGAAGCGGATCTGGCCATTGAATGCAGGAAACTCTATGGCCAGCAGTTCGATGCCGAGCTCCTCCCCGCCCAGCAACGTGAGTGGTACGAAAAATCCGGGACCGGTATACACTACATGTACATCGGCGAGATTATCCACGTCTGGAAAAAAGCCCGATGAAAAACGCACTTGGATACATACTTGGCTTCCTGGTGTTTGTGGCCGGGATTCCGGCTCTGATGTGGTGGGTGTCCGGACGGCCGTTTCCCTGGGCGCCTGCCCTGCCGTGGGCGATAATCGCCATAGTGCTTATGATTCCGGGGCTGGCCCTCAGCATCTGGTCCATTGTGTACATGAAGAAGGTTGGCGAAGGTAATCCTTTCGATGCCTACAATCATGAATTGGCACCTCGCACCAAGCATCTGATGACTGACGGCCCGTACCGGTTCTCCCGCAACCCGATGCTTCTGGGTATCTACATCTACGACGTTGGCGTCTTGATTTGGCTACTCAGCTGGTGGCCACTCATCGTCTTTGCCGTCGAAGTGATACTCCTCACCCTTCAGGTTCGTTCCGAAGAAAAGCGTCTCGAGGCCGACTTTGGAGACGAATACAGAGAATACAAAAAACGGGTTCCGCGTTTTTTGTTCCGTATGTAAGGTGAAGACTACGGGAAGGCCCCGGCATCGTCTTCGCGAGCGGATTAACGGTAGATCCATTTCATCCCCAGGCGGTCTATGAGGCGAGGGGGCATCAGGGCCACCAGTGCCGGAACGAGCGTGTTGGTAAGGCCGGGGCTGATTACCCCGGTCAGGACCTTGACGCAAACTCCCTTGCGTATTCAAGGCCGATTCCGGAACTTCCGCCGGTGATGAGTGCGGTGCTTGCCCCTGTATTCAGAATATCCATATAGTTTACATGTCTGGTATCCACAAAGATAATCTAAATGTGCCGGGAAAGCAAACCGATGCCGGATTTCAGTAACGCCCGGCGGATGACAAAGGCCCCGTATTTCTTGCAGATTATTGTTTTTTTCGATAACTTTCCGCCGTTTATTGAAGCAATTCTGTCAAGAATATGACCGACTTGACCAAGATGTATCTGGATTACCAGCCAAGGCTGCTGAACTTTGTCTCGCGTTTCATCTGTGACGAGCAGGAGAGCCTTGACATCGTCCAGGATTCGTTTATAAAACTGATGTCCTGCTATCAGGGGAAAGACGAAGAAAGCGTCAAGAAGCTTCTTTTCACCATTGCCCGCAACAAATGCCTGGACTACCTGAAGAGTTCCAGGGCCTTGAATCTCAGGCTCGCTTCCGAACAGATATTTCTCGACGATTCGGAACGTCTGTACAGCCGCAGTTTCAGTTTGTCGGACGAAGAATCTCCGGCTCTTTCCCTTGAAGTCAGGGACCAGATAGACAAAATTGTGTCAACGTTCTCGCCCAGAGGCCGGGAGGTGTTTGAGCTCAAATTCGTCAAGGGCCTGAAAAACAAAGAGATAGCAGCAGAGCTAGGCATCTCGGAATCTGCCATAGAGAAGCATATAAGGGCTATCCGCAAGTCGTTTGACCGGGAAACGGCCACCAATCCGGACATGATTCTGCAGATGGTCCTGTTGAGTTTGGTGTTCTTTTCTGAGCTTTCATAGAGTCTTTTTTTCAACACCGAGGTAAGGTTTTCCGTGCCCTCAATCGTTAATAGGACAGGATTATCGTACCATGGACAACAAACTGACTGAGATCACCTTAAAATTCCTCGAAGGTAAGACTACCGTTGAGGAGGAATCGCTGTTGTTCTCCGCAATTGCCGGCAATGAAGAGACGGCAAATGAGTTCAAGCTCATGGAGGAGAAATGGAGAACGACGCATGCCCCGTCCCGCAAAACCCTTGGAGAACTGGGGGCATTCCGCAGAATGGCAAGGAGGGCAAGCCGCCGGAACCGCATGCCGTTCCTGCGCAGACATGGCTGGATAACAGGCGTCGTGGCTGCAGCTTGCCTCGCCGTCGGCCTCCTTGTATTCCGGCCATTTGCAAGTAAGGAACCGGCCGTGCCTGCCAAGGACCAGACGTTCAGCGTCGAAGCCCCGCCCGGCACCCACAGCAAGATCTCGCTTCCGGACGGAACAAGTGTCTGGCTGAATGCCGGGTCGAAGATTTCCTACGACGCGGACTTCAACACCTCCAACAGGAATGTTTCCCTGGTGGGGGAGGCCTGCTTTGACGTTGTCCACAACAAAGTCCTTCCCCTTGTGGTCTCTGCATCAGGCTGCAGTTTCAAGGTGCTTGGAACCAAGTTCAACATCTCTGCCTACGAAGACGACAGTTGTGTCATGGCGGCCCTTATAGAGGGCTCCCTCCAGGTGAATTCTCCCGTCGGGGAGGATGTGCTGTCCAAGGGGGAAGTCGTGTCTGTGTCTTCCGAATCCCTCCGGAAATACACCGACGACGTTGCCCAGTACATCTCCTGGACGGAGGGCAACATCCGTTACAACAGCATCCCCGTTCCCGAACTGATGCGCAGGCTGTCACGCGAATTCAACGTTGACATTGTCCTTCAGGTGGAATCTGTGTCATCGAGAACCATGCGCGTCGCGTTCTCCAGGGATGACTCCATCGACGACATCATGAAAGCCGTTTGTGAAATCCTCCGTACCTCCGCCGTAAAGGTGGGAAGGTCATACTATATCGTTGAAAACAACAAATCACATAAAAATGTCCAATAAAACAATTCTGACCATTGCCGCATTTTTCGTGCTGACGATCCAGGCCGCTGGCCAGACCGTCACGCGGAATTTCAGCAACATGCCCCTTCAGCAGGTCCTTGAAATTGTGGAGAATCAGACAGGGTATTCCTTTGTGTTCGACCCCGCCGCCCTGGAATCATCCGGCCCGGTGGCGGTGACCGCCAATTTCAAGAATGCGGGAATCAAGGAAGTCCTCGACAAGATTCTCGGGCCCGCCCTGAAGTACTCCATCAGCGGCAAAATCGTTTCCATTACCAGCCAATCCTCCCCGACGGCACAGCAGAAGACCCCCGCCGGCAAAAAAACCACGGTTTCAGGCACCGTGATTTCTTCCTCCGACAACCAGCCGCTTGTCGGCGCCGGAGTGGTCGTTGACAACACCACCATCGGCACGGTTACCGACATAGACGGCAACTTCACCATCAATATTCCCGCTGATGCCCGAAGCGTAACATTCAGCTGCCTTGGCTATCAGACAAAGCAAATCCTGGTGAAGGATGTCGTACTTATGAGGCTTGTTTCCCTTTCGGAAGACACTGACATGATAGAAGATGCCGTGGTCGTGGGCTTCGGCGTCCAGAAGAAAGAGAGCGTGGTGGGTGCCGTGCAGGCGATCAAGCCGGATGAACTCAACTATCCGTCTTCAAATCTTACGGCGTCATTCGCCGGCAAGATTGCCGGTGTGATCTCAACCCAGAAGAGCGGGGAACCTGGCGCGGACGGCGCAAGCTTCTGGATTCGCGGTATCTCCACTTTCGGCACCAACACCTCGCCGCTGATCGTGATGGACGGTGTGGAGATCACTTCCACCATGCTGAACTCCATCGCTCCTGAGACTATACAGTCGTTCTCCGTCCTCAAAGACGCTACGGCAACGGCCCTGTATGGCTCGCGCGGAGCTAACGGCGTTATGATCATTACCACGAAGAACGGCAGGGACACCGACAAGATGAACGTCAATCTCCGTGTGGAGAACGGCTGGTCCATGCCTACCAGCGTTCAGGAAGTGGCTGACGGTGTGACATATATGAATGCCTACAATGAGGCCGTCGGAATGATGTACTACTCACAGGAAAAGATCGAAGGCACCAAGGCCGGTCTCGACCCCTACATCTTCCCCGACAACGACTGGTACAACACCCTCTTCAAGAAGGGGACCATGAACCAGAATGCCAACATCAGCATAATTGGCGGCGGCAAGAAGGTGGATTATTTCCTTAACGCCACCGTGTTCAATGAGAACGGTATCCTGCGCTCACCAAAAACTTCCAGCTTCGACACGAACATCAACTACCGCAAGTTCCTCTTCCAGAGCAATGTGTCGGCAAAAGTCACACCCACCACGAAGATCGGCATCAGGATGAACACCCAGCTTCACTTCCGCCACGCCCCCACGGAAAGTGTGAACAACCTGTTCTACTACACGATGAGGTGCAACCCGGTGCGGTTCCCGGCTGTCTGGCCGGCACAGGAGGGTGATTCTTTCGTGCGTTTCGGTAACGCGGAAAGCCCCAACGGAAGCACGAACGACGTGAACCCGTATGCTTTGATGTGCAGAGGCTTCGGAGACAGGCACTACTCCTACTTCACCGAGACCCTCAACATCGACCAGGACCTCCGTTTCATCACCGAGGGCCTGAAGATCAAGGGGCAGGCGTCCTTCTACAATTATGTCTACGCCGCCACCTACAAGACCATCGTTCCCCATTACTATAAACTGCTCGACTATTCGCAGAATCCTGACGGCACCTATAACTACGAGACCACGCCCATCGGCGCCACCCCTGTGGATTATTACGCCATTTCCACCGGCAAGGACGGCTATCGGGAGAACTCCCTGCAGGGGTCCATCGAGTACAGCCGCGTGTTCAAGGGGCTTCACGACGTCAATGCCCTTCTCGTCTATCATCAGAAGGAGAAGCTCTACAACACCCCGGGCGCCTCGGAGAACGAAGTACTGCCCTACAGGGAGCAGGGTATTGCGGGGCGCGTCACATACGCCTTCAGGAACACCTACCTGATGGAGGCCAACTTCGGTTACAACGGTTCTGAAAACTTCGCCAAAGGCCACAGATTCGGTTTCTTCCCTTCCATAGCCCTGGGCTATACCATTTCCAATGAGCCGTTCTTCGCCCCGCTTTCAGGAGTCATCACCCTGTTGAAATTGCGCGCTTCCTACGGCACGTCGGGCAATGATGCCCTCCCGGTGCGCTTCCCATACGTCACCGAGGTCAGGACAGGCCAGTCGCTGTACTGGAGAGTCGGTCCTGAATTCACGGGCCTGTCCGGCACCACGATCGCCACCCTTGGCAACGAGGAGGCCACCTGGGAGGTCAGCACAAAGGCCAACATCGGTCTTGAACTGGGAATCTGCAATGATTTCACCCTGATTGTCGATGCATTCCACGACAACCGAACAGGCATTTTCATGCAGCGCCGTTCAATCCCGTACTCCGCCGGCTATTCCGACACCCTGCCCTATGGCAATATCGGCGCGGTCCTGAACAGGGGCATCGACGCGTCTTTCGAATACAACAAGGTATTCAACCGCGACTTCTCCCTCTCTGCAAGAGGCACGTTCACATACGCCCACAACGAAATCACCGACAGGGATGAGCCGATAGGAACGCCCTACTATCAGTCCGAAATAGGCCATCCTATCAATTCCATAACCGGACTTGTCGCCTGCGGACTGTTCAAGGACCAGGAGGACATCGATTCTTCCCCCAGGCAGACCTACCAGACCGTGCGTCCCGGTGACATCAAGTATGTGGACATGAACGGAGACGGCCAGATTGACGACAACGACATGACAATCATCGGCATGCCGACCAGTCCCGAAATTGTGTATGGTTTCGGTGCATCGGCCACATGGAAGAAATTCGACTTCTCGCTGTTCTTCCAGGGCCAGGCCAATTGCTCGCTGCTGATGAGCAACATCCACCCTTTCTGTGACTCCGGCGTGTCCGGCTTCGGCATCACTAAATGGATCGCCGATGACCACTGGAGCCCCGACAACGGCAACGTTAACGCCGCCTATCCCCGTTTGAGCTACGAATGGAACCAGAACAACGTGAAGGTTTCTTCCTTCTGGCTCTACAACGGCGCGTTCCTCCGTCTCAAGACCATCGAGGCGGGCTATACCTTCAAGTGGTTCAGGGTCTATGTGACCGCATCCAACGTGTTCACATTCAGCGCATTCAAATATTGGGATCCCGGCCTGGGCAGCGGCAACGGCCTCAGCTACCCTCTCCAGAGGACGTTCAATGTTGGACTTCAGTATAACTTCTAACCGACGCAGATATGAAAAAGATTCTACATATACTGACAAGTGCGGTCCTGCTCGCATCATGCAACTATCTTGACGTGGTTCCTGAGTCCAAGGCCACCTTCGACGACTGCTTCAAGAGCCAGTCCGAATGCCAGAAGTTCAAGTATTACCTGTATCAGAGCATGCCCCTGATCGGCACGCACTATACCACTCCCGATTTCTTCGCCGGCGACGACTACATCACGGGCGTCAAGGGCACTGTGGCCTATTTCCAGTACAAAAGCCTGCTCTACGGCCTGGAAAGCCCCAGCCAGAGCTATTGGGGGTTCTGGTGGACGGGATCCATTCCCGAAATAGACTGGCGCAGGAACCCTCTGGACGTCTATGAGTCCATCAGGCACTGTTATATGTTGCTCAACAACATAGACCGCGTGCCCGACATCTCCAAAGAAAATTACAACACATGGCGCGGCGAGGCATACTTCCTCATCGGCTATTACCACAATGTCCTTTTCGACTATTACGGACCCTGCGTGCTGATCAAGGACCAGGTTGCCACCGATGCCACCAGCGAGGAGCTGCTCCTGCCCCGCGCCACTGCCGACGAGTGCGTGAACTTCATTTGCGAGATGTACGACAAGGCCGCAGAACTGCTCCCGCCCAGAAGGATCGAGGCGGAACTGAATTTTGCGTCCGGCTGTGCGGCCAAGGCGCTGAAAGCCAGGATCCTGACCACCCTCGCAAGTCCCCTGTACAATGGCAACACCGAGATGGCGGATTTCAAGAATCCGGACGGCACCAACATCATCAACCAGGTCTATGACAAGGATAAGTGGAAGAGGGCCATGGATGCCTGCGAGGAGGCCATAGCGTTCTGCGAGTCCAGCGGCCATGTCCTCTACAACCACCCCGACAGCTACATATCGAATGATTTCGAAAGATCGGTGAGCAATTACCACGACATCTTCTGCAAGGACCACCACAACCCCGAAGAGTATATCTTCGCCTACGGTGGAATCTATGCTTCCGAAGTCAACATCAGGCACAGCGCCCCGCGCAGCGTGAACCCCTCAGGACAGAGCGGCTACTATGCCGACGGCTATCGCGGTTACCACTGCCCGACATTTGAATCCGTGGAGATGTACTATACTAAAAACGGCTTGCCGTGGGAGAAGGATCCTGAGACAAAGAGCATCGACCCGTACGCGTACAATCCTGACACCGAGACCGCCAATATGCATTCCCATCGCGAACCCCGTTTCTATGCCAACGTTGGATACGACCGCGGCACATATGAAATCGACGGCACCACCGAGACCATATTTGCCCGCGGCGGCGAGATTCACGGCAGTACGCTCAACATCGAGCACGAATACCAGAACTGTACCGGTTATTTCAACAAGAAATTCATCAACCAGGCCAACTATTACGATCCGTCATCGAAGACTTTCAAGTATTTCTACTACAATTTCCCGTACATCCGCATGGCAGAGCTCTATCTTTCTTATGCGGAGGCCGACTTCGAATACAACGGACATCTCTCAGAGCGTGGCTATGAGTGCCTCGACAAAGTGCGCATAAGGGCAGGCCTGCCCACCTTCAAGGACTCCTGGGCACTTGCGGGCGGCGAGCCGAAAGGCGATGAACTACGCGAGATTATCCACAGGGAGCGCTCCATCGAATTCCTCTACGAGGCCCGCCGCTACCACGACATCCGCCGTTGGAAGACAGCTCCGGAGATCATGGTCCGCAAGCCCAAGGCCTGGAATATGGACGGAACCACGGCCGAGGAATTCTATCAGGTCACGGATATGCGCGAACTTATGGAACGCGTGTGGAAATCCTACTGGCTGGCCATCCCCATACAGGAAATGAATGTGAACATCAACCTGGTTCAAAACCCCGGATATTGATTATGAAACGAATCCTTATAATTGTTGCCGCGATTCTCTGTCTGGCAGGATGCTCGGACAAGATGCCCATCGGGCATGAAATCGCATCATCCGTATATCTTCTCCATCCCGGAGAATATGACGTTACCGTGACATCTGAGACGGAATGTTTCAAGGTGTGGATATGCAAGGCCGGATATGACAGCAAGTCCTATTCGTTCAATGTGGTGATTGACGAAGAGGACGTGGTACGCTACACTGCGCAGTACAAGAAATCCTACCCGATGCTTCCCGGGAATGCCTACACTCTCTCAACACCGGCAGTGACCCTGGCTGCCGGGGAATACAAGGCTCCCGTAACAATTGACATCGACCCTGACTGCATCACGAAGGGTGTGACTTTTATTCTCCCGGTAAGGGTGGATTGCAGCGAACCTGATTCTTTCAAGGGTAATAATATTGAATATTTGTTAATCAAAAGGTAATAGCATTAAAACCAGACAAAATGAAAACAACACTAGTAATCTCCATGCTCGCCATTTGTGCGGCAGCGGTGTTCATCTCGTCCTGCAATAAACCGGAGCCCGAGCCGGAGCCGGAATCCACCGCAAAACTCACCGTCAAGACCGGTGCGGCCGAAGTCGATGAAAACGATGTGACAATCAAAGGTTCTTATACCTACGACGGCACTGAGAAAGTGACGGTCGGTTTCCGTTATTCCACCGAAAAGGCCACGCTCGCTACGGCGCAACTCATCCCTGCTACGGCCACTGACGGCAAGTTCTCCGCAGAACTCAAGGCCCTTGCCAACGGGGAATACTACTATCAGGCAGTTGCCAGCGCAAAGGGCGAGGAGGTCGCCGGAGCCGACGGGTTCTTCAAGGTGGACGTCTCGCTGGTCCCTACCCTCACAACCGGGGCAGGTGATCTCTCCCAGGAAGGATACGTACTTAACGGCAGTTATTCCTTTTCCAGCAAGAAGGTCCCCATCAAGGTGGGTTTCTTCTTCGCCGCCACGGAGGCTGAACTGGCCTCTGCAACCCTGCAGGAGGTGACGCCCGACGAGAACAATAACATCACCCTTACCGTTCCTTATTCCATCGGAGCGAGCTGCTTCTTCCAGGCAGGCGCAATCGTTGAAGGCCAGACCTATCGCGGTGAGATTAAAAGCGCCGGAACGACCGACCTTACGGCTGCCGGATGCGCCAACTGCTTCGTGGTCACGGAGGAAGGCTGGTACAGCTTCCGGGCCTGCAAGCCCGACGGGACGGCCGTCGTCGGTGACAAAGCCGACTGGCTCTGGGCGACAGGAACCGACAAGGGCCTTATCTCCAATGTGAATTACTCAGGGAGTATCATTAGTTTCAAGGTCGAGAAATATGAGCAGGCGTCCATTGTGATTGCCCTCTACAAGGGTTCCACCATTGTCTGGTCGTGGCACATCTGGATGTCCGACGTCAAAGACCAGCCCATCAATGGATATGGATTCCAGGACCGCAACCTCGGTGCAAATGCGCTCAGTGCCAACGAACCAGCCTCTATCGGTCTCCTCTACCAGTGGGGCCGCAAGGATCCGTTCATCGGGACCAGGGTGATGGACAACTCCCTCAGCGGGAAGTACGAGTCCGTTCCGTTCAGTCTCGACCGCACCCTTGAATATCCTTTCTGCGCCGACTATGTGCTGAACGACCAGACCGGTCTTTTCTTCGACGTTCCCAGGGTAATGACGTCAGAGGCCAACGCCGCGGCCAATCCGATGACATACTATGGTGTTTCCGGTCAGGGCAACTGGGAAATGTCGTCTGCTGAAATCGCCAATTTCTGGAAGGCGGACAGCAACCAAAACCCCTGTCCTGCAGGATACCGGGTTCCTGAAATCACGGACTACACCGGAGCACTGAACGACTATTTGATGCAGTCCAGCACGGGTGCCACCTCCGTTTATGGCAAGACGGCTGACGGCAAAAACACCTGGGGTCGCATCTACACCCTTGAAGGCGTAGAATACAACTGGCCCGCCACTTGCCTGCGCAACTGGGCCGGATATATCGTCAATACCGGCGTCTGCATCGCCATGACCTCCGCGACGATCGTCGATGGCCAGAAGAAGTTCCACAACATCTGGAACTGGAACGCCGACACGGATTACATCGAGAAAGCAGCCCCGCTTCGCTGTATCAAGAAATAACGGATGCACCATCTGATTATCCTTCTGCTGGCCGCCGTCAGCATCATCCCCAAGCCTGCAGTTGTCGTTGAATTGAACGGCAGCTGCAGGGCTTCACGGGCGCAGACGCCCCAGGTGACCATTTCTCCGGCGCTGAAAAGCGAGGCGTACATCCTGGACATCGACCGCAAGGGCGTCAGAATCTGCGCGGGAGGGGATGCCGGCGTGTTTTACGCGCGTCAGACCCTGGCGCAGCTGGGCCCCGGGGCGCTGCCGTGTGTGCACATCGAAGACGCCCCGGCGTATGACTATCGCGCGATGATGCTCGACTGCAGCCGCCATTTCTGGACGGTGGATGAAATCAAGACCGTCCTCGACCTGCTGGCAATGCACAAGATCAACACCTTCCACTGGCATCTTACCGACGACCAGGGCTGGAGGATAGAGATCAAGAAGTATCCCGAGCTCACCCGTGTGGGCAATTACCGTCCCTACACGACGTCCTGGCCCGGGTGGCACCCGGACGGCTGGATACCTGACGGGGTGCCCGTGGACGGATTCTACACTCAGGAACAGGCCCGCGAGATCATTGAATATGCCGCCGGGCGCCACATCACCGTCATCCCTGAAATCGAGATTCCGGGGCACTCCACGGCGGCCCTTGCCTCTTACCAGTGGCTCGGCTGCAGGGGAGAGGGCTACAAGGTCGCCTGCAAGTGGATGATCAGCAAGGATGTCTATTGCCCCGGCAAGGAGAGCACCTTTGAATTCCTGCAGGGCGTGCTCGATGAAATCATAGACCTTTTCCCTTCGGAATACATCCATATCGGCGGCGACGAGTGCAAGAAGGACGAATGGAATAAATGCCCGCACTGCCAGAAGCGTATTGCCGACGAAGGCCTCAAGGACGAGAAGGAACTGCAGAGCTACACCATCCGCAGGATCGAGCGTTACGTCCGCTCCCGAGGCCGCAAGATTATCGGATGGGACGAGATAGCCGAGGGCGGGCTTTCCCCGACCGCGGTCGTCATGTCGCGTTTCGGACCCGGGAGTGTCAAGAAAGTCATACAGAACGGCAATTTCGTTATCCTCTGCCAGGGTGAATACTGCTATTTCGATTACTACCAGAACCCCGACAACGCTGCGGAGCCCAGGGCCCACGGCGGCGGCAGCGGCAACCTGAACCTGGAAAAGGCCTACAAGCTGAACCCCCGGAACAGCTACACTCCCGCTGAACTGGCAATGGTCAAAGGTGTGGAATGCTGCCTGTGGACCGAATATGTGCCCGTTATGTCCCATCTCGAGTACATGATCCTGCCCCGGCTCGACGCCTTCAGCGAAGCCGCCTGGACCGGCGGCGAAAGAGATTTCGCCGACTTCCACGCCCGCGTGCAGGTCATGGCCCGCAGATACGATTCCATGGGCCTTAATTACGCCAAGCACTACATCGGCGCCAACCCCGGTTACGAGAAATAACGGTTCCCCAGTACGCTGGCGATTCACGAGAAAACCGATGTAACCCGTCGGATTTGATGCTGCTGGTATTAGATTTTTTGTTATCTTCGTGCCATATGAACGCCACAATAACAGTCGCCATCATCGCAGCGGTAATCATCATCGCCATCGTCATCGCCTGGATCCTCACCTCCAACAAGGCCCGGGCCGACATCCGTATATCCGAAGCGCTCCGCCTCAGCGAGAAAAAGCAGCACGAGCAGGCCATGTCCGACTTGAAGGCCAGCCACGAGAAAGCCCTTTCCGACCTCCAGGCCGGTCAGGACAAGGCCATCGAAGCGGCCAAGACCGCACTGGCCCTTGAGAACGAGAAGATTCTCAAAGCCCGCGAAGAGGCCCTCAAGAAGGAGGCTGCCGAAACCATGAAGAACATCACCGGGGGCCTGGACCAGACCATCAAGGGAATGACCCTGGCCTTTGAAGCCCAAAAGAAATCTCACACCGAGGAGACCTCCTCAATCAAGACACAGTTCGCCGAAACGGTCAAGCACCTGAAGGAGCAGACCGAAGCCATCGGCACCCAGGCTGAAGACCTTGCCAAGGCCCTCAAGGGCAAGAACAAAGTGCAGGGCAACTTCGGAGAGACCATCCTGGAGAACATGCTCAAGGAGCAGGGCTTCCGCGAGGGTATAGACTACGAGTCCGAGTACTGGCTCCGTGACAAAAACGGCAATCGTATCCGCAACGAGGAAACCGGCAAGCTCATGCGTCCGGACTTCGTCCTGCACCTTCCGGACGGCACTGAAATACTCGTAGATTCCAAAATGTCCCTGACCGCTCTTACAGACTACTATGCCGCTGAGACGGACGAAGAGCGCGAAGAGGCTGCCGCCCGTAACCTTGATTCGGTGAAGAACCACATCAAGGAGCTCACTGGCAAGGAGTACCAGAAGTACGTGGTCGGCCGCAAGACCCTGGACTTCGTCATCATGTTCATCCCTAACTACGGCGCCTGGCAGCTCGCCAAAATGAAGGACTCCGGCATCTTCAACTGGGCCCTGGAGCGTGGCGTGCTCATCACCACCGAGGAGACCCTCGTTCCCTTCCTGCGCCTCATCCACGGCGCCTGGTTGCAGAAGGAGCAGATGGAGAACATCGATGCTATCGTGAAGGCTGCCGAGGATATGGTGGATAGAGTCGGCATCTTCTGCCACGCCAACGCAGAGCTCGAAAAGGACCTCGAAGACGTCCTGGACGGGTTCAAGGAGAACTCCCGTCGCCTCGTCGACGGCAAGCAGAGCATAGTCAGGGCCGCCTTGAGAGCCATCGAACACGGCGTCCCCGCCCCCACCGGCAAAAACGCCCTGCCTGCCCTCAACCCGGCCTTGCCTGCTGAGGAGTAATCAATAGCGAAGAATGAAAGGCTATCTGCGCGGGCGGGCCATAAGTACGACCTTTTTTTTTATCTTCGCAACATGGACGATAATCTTCAACACGAAACGGATCTGTGCAGGGAAATAATGTCCCTGCCGGAGATCTACACCCTCATCGACAACTCGACGCTGCTGCCGGCGCTCGACAAGAATGGCGGCATGTACCTGTTCACGAAGAAGGAATACGCTGAAGAGGCCCTCGACTACCGTATGCAGCAGATGCACGTCTGGCAGGTCAAGGCAATAGAAAACAAGCACATCTACCCCTTCCTCGGAAACGAATTCTACGACAACGGGGCCCGATACGCCATCATCAACGACGGCCAGGAGTGGTGCATAAAACAGCCCGAAGATTTCGTCGCAAAACCTCAGTATGATGCTGCCGACGCCCCTGTGTCCAACCCCGATTACATCCGCGCCCTGACGATGCTCCAGCAGGAACTCCACTGGCACGCAAAATACGAAGGCAAGGAGAAGACCCTCCGCGGATACGAGGACGAAATGATACGCACGTTCGGCAAGGCCCGTTTCCTGGTGCCGTTCAAAACCGAAGCGCAGAATGACGGAAATTTCGAGCCCGGCAACCATATAACCTTTGCCTCCGTCTCCAATTCCGAGGGCCGCAGCGCTTTGCCTATTTTCTCCGACTGGGACCAGTTCGCCATGGCGTATGACCTGGAAGAATGGAACGGCTGGGCCGTGAGTGCAGAAGAACTGCCGGACCTCCCGGCGGACACCAAAGTCCTCAACATCGCCACTATAGCCTTCGCCATGAGCAATTCTTTCCTGGGCCAGATGCTTTCCATCTACCGGAGCGAGTTTGCGCAGGGTAAGGAAGAGCCGGATGCAGGCAAAGGACCGCTGTCTGAGCAGGACTACCCTGGATACATCATTCCGTTCAAAGGCGATACCCTGCGCGAACGGATTGAGGATATGATAAATCAGGGAGGCGAGGTGATGGGGCGTCCGGCGGACATCAACGGCCTGAGGAAGCTGTATGAAGATGAAAAAGTGCCCCTCCTTCCCGAAGGAGAGCGCTTCCTGAAGAAATACGCCTATCTCTTCAGTGTCATGAGCCCCTCTTTCGAAAACGAAGACGATGACGCGGAGTTTTATTTTGACACCTTCGATGAAGTTCGACAGGATGAGGATAACAACAGCTTGTCGATGGCGGCGGGACGCGACTGGCGTGCCACTGGAGTTGCCGGCTGTCCCGTGACTCCCGTCGGCGTTTACGGCTTCCGCGAGCCCTACACCGTCTATGCCGGCGAAGACGGAAAGCTTTATGCCTTCAAGGGCTTCAACGACGAAGTGCGCGTGTTCGAAACGCTGGAGGACCTCCTTGGAGAGGCCCTCGAAGGCCACATGCCGATGGGCCTGGACGACTGACAAGACACAATCTTATGGTTAACGCACATATACATACCCCATATTCATTCAGCGCTTTCGGAAGCATTCCAGAGGCGCTGGACAAGGCCGCCGCCGAGGGCGTCAGGGTGGTGGGAATCAACGATTTCTACTCTACTGACGGCTTCCGCGAATGGCACGACGGCTGCGCCGAAAGGTCACTTTATCCCCTTTACGGCATAGAGTTTATGGCCCTGGATACCGGCATGCAGGCTTCCGGCCGCAGGATAAACGACCCGGGCAATCCGGGCCGTATCTACCTGAGCGGCAAAGGCCTGGCCTATCCGACAACCCTGAACGGCCGGGCGGCAGGGGAGCTTGCCCGGGTGCGCCTGGAGGCCAACGCCCAGACGGCGCGCATGTGCGAAAAGCTCAACGCCTACCTCCGCTCGGAGGGCCAGGCGGTGCAGCTCGACTATGAACAAATCAAGAGCAGCCTCACCCAGGGGCTGGTTCGGGAGCGGCATCTGGCCAAGGCCCTGCGCCTGGCGCTTTATCCCGACGCCGATAATCCTGCGGCGCTTGAGAATGAACTGCGCAGCCGCCTGCTCAAGGCCGGAGGCCCCGCATTCGTGCCCGAGGATCCGACCGCCTTCCTACCGGTTCAGAGTGTGCAGGAAATCATCAAAGCAGCGGGAGGCATGACCACTTATCCTTTCCTCGGAGACAACGCAAAAGGCGGCTTCACCGACTTTGAGGAAGACCTCCAGAAGGCCGCCGACCAGTTGCGCGCGCTCGGAATAAGCAGCGCCGAATTCATTCCCACTCGCAATTCCACTGCCGTCCTGGAGCAGTATTCCTGCTATCTCGAAGATGAAGGATTCATCGTCAGCTTCGGCTCCGAGCACAACACTCCGGCTATGGAGCCGCTCCGCCTGCGCACCCGTGATTCCGAGGTCCTCAGCGAAAAGCTCCAGTCCATAAACTATCGTGGCGCCTGCGCCATTGCGGCCCACCAGGCAGGCCTCAGGCTCCCCAGGGAGGCAATGATTGAAGAAGGCGACAGACTTATCCAAAAAGTCATTTCAGCATGAAAACGAAGGCAGTCAGACTATACGGCAAGGCCGACCTGCGGCTGGAGGAGTTCGAGCTCCCGCCGATGCGCGACGATGAAATCTTCGCCCGCGTGATGACGGACAGCCTGTGCATGTCTTCCTACAAGGCCGTCCACCTGGCCGAGGACCACAAGCGTGTCCCCAAAGACATAGCCACGAACCCGGTGATAATAGGCCACGAATTTTCGGGCGAGATACTCGAAGTCGGCAGCAAATGGCAGCACAAATTCCATCCTGGCGACAAGTTCTCCATCCAGCCCGCAATGTGCTACCCATATGGCCCCGCCGGCTTGATGAGCGCCCCGGGCTATTCCTACCCCTGCGCCGGTGGTGACGCAACCTACGTGATCATCCCCAACGAAGTGATGGAGATGGACTGCCTGCTCACCTACAGGGGCCCCGGCTTCTTTCCGGCGTCACTTGCCGAGCCGCTTTCGTGCGTGATCGGTGCCATGCACGCATGCTACCATGTGGCCCCGGGAACCTATGAGCACAGGATGGAGATTAAGGACGGCGGCAAGCTGGCGCTGCTGGCAGGAGTCGGCCCGATGGGGCTCGCCTGTATCAACTATGTGCTTCACCGGGAAGACCGCAGGCCGGCGCTCTTCGTGGTCACCGACATCAACCAGGAGCGGCTCGACAGGGCGGCGCAGCTCTACCCGGTCGCCTTTGCCGCGTCCCGTGGTATTGAGCTTCATTATGTGAATACCTCCGGTTTTGAAGATCCGGTCGCTGAGCTCAGGGAGCTGTCGGGAGGTACTGGCTACGACGAGGTGGTGGTGATGGCGCCTGTGCCTTCGGTGGTGGAGCAGGCCGACGCCATTCTGGGGCAGGATGGTTGCCTCAACTTCTTCTCCGGGCCCGCCAAGTCGCCGTTCAAGGTGCCGTTCAATTTCTATAACGTCCACTACGCTTCCACCCACGTGGTAGGCACCAGCGGAGGCAATACCGCAGACATGAAGGAGGCGCTGGACATTATAGGCCGCGGCCTCGACCCGGCCGGCATGGTAACGCACGTGGGCGGACTCAATTCCGTGATAGACACCACCCTCAACCTGCCCGGTATCCCCGGAGGCAAGAAGCTGATCTACACCCACGTGGACATGCCGCTGACCGCCATTGCCGACTTCGGCAAGGTGGGCAAGCCGGTATATGACGCCCTGGACGCTATCTGCAAGGCGCATAATTCCCTCTGGAGCGTTGAGGCGGAGGAATACCTCCTCTCCCATGCCGGCGAACTCTGATTTCTGTAGACTTTTTCACATTATATTGTGATATTGACTTGTAATTGTAGATTTTTATCTCTATTTTTGTCGAAAATCACAACATATTGTGAAAAAGAACACTTTTGGAAAACAGATAAAGAAACGCAGGAAGTTGCTTGGCGTAACGCAAAAGCAACTTGCCGATCTTTCCGGAATAGGAATCAATACCCTTACCAAGATAGAACGCGATGAGGGTAATCCGACATTGGAGGTTTTGAACAGAGTCCTTGATACACTTGGACTTATGCTGACTATATCCATAAAGCAACCTGAAGGATTATGAGAGCAGCAAAGGTGCTCAATAATGGGAAGCTGGCCGGCATCCTTATGGAAGCCACACCCGCCGGATATGTATTCAGATATGATGATACCTATTTCGACAACCCAACGGATCCGGCCATCAGTTTGACCTTGCCCAAAAGCTGTCAGGAATACCACTCCCAATATCTTTTCCCTTTTTTTGCAAATATGTTGTCGGAGGGACATAACAGGATAATCCAGGCCGCATTGCATAAACTGGACATGGAAGATGATTTTGGCATTCTCCTCGCAACGGCACAGACGGATACCCCAGGCGCCATAACAGTAAAACCTATAGAACTATGAAACATTATTTATTTGGAAGCAACATATCTTCCACCCTGCCGTTCAACAATATTGAGGCAGACATGGCAAGGCTCAATGAAAACAGGGGAGGATTCTCCCTCTCCGGTGCTCAAACAAAGTATTCCGTAGTCGTCAGGAATGGGACCTTTGCTCTTACAGAGCCGGGAGAACAAGGTACATTCATACTCAAACCTGTCTTATCAGACTTTGAACGCAGGATAGACAGTCCAGCCAATGAGTATCTGACAATGCAGATTGCCAGGCAAATCTTTCATATTGAAACCGCCGAATGTGAACTCTGTCAGTTTGAAAACGGCGACCCCGCCTATATAACTAAGCGCTTCGACATTGCGCCGGACGGAACAAAAATACAGCAGGAAGACTTTGCTTCACTGGCCGGGATTACTCGTGAGAGCCACGGCCCTGATTACAAGTATAATGCGTTGAGCTACGAAGGAGTCGGCACTTTGATACGCCGGTATCTCCCGGCATGGAGAGTTGAAATGGTAAAGTTCTTTTCTTTGATTCTCTTCAATTTTCTTTTTTCGAATGGAGATGCGCATTTAAAGAATTTTTCTGTATTGAAAACCGTGGATGGTGATTACAGGCTCTCTCCTGCCTATGACTTGATAGACACACATCTTCATCTCCCGAATGACAGTATCTTCGCTCTCAGTAAAGGCCTGTTTGCCGATGGCCGATCTTTTCCACGTGGAATAGGGAACAAAGATTTTCGCGAATTTGGAATAACGCTTGGAATCCCGGGCAAGGTGGTTCTTGGAGAACTCGACAGGTTTTGCGCAGATTATCCCAATATTGAAACCATGATCAATGATTCTTTTTTGTCAGAAGAATCAAAAAGCCTTTATTACACTCATTATTACACTCGCTTGAACTCGTTTTTAAGGGTTTAGCAAGTATGCCCGGCCAATCAGACGAAAAAAGCTGGCGAATTAGATTCTTCACTTCGTTCAGAATGACAGGCAGGTGTCATTCTGAGGCAGGTGCAAGCTGCCGAAGAATCTAATTTGCCAGCTTTTCAGTTAATGGAAGCAATGTTTACTTCGAGGCGTCCTTCAGGGCCTTCTCGACCTGCTTCTGGACCTCGGGATCCTCAAGCATCTTTTCGGCATCCTTCATCGTGTCGTCGAAGCTCTTCTGGAGGCCCTTGTACATCTTGACGGAATAGCCCAGCTTGACGTCGTTCTTTTCCAGCAGGCTGATTTCGCAGCGGCGCAGCACGCCGTCCTTGACGAAGGACCAGCCGTAGTTTCCGACGTAAATCTCGACACCGAAGATCTTGGTGCCGTCGTTGTCCTTGATCATCTGCTCCAGGTCCTTTTCGGCGTAGGCCTCGTCCTTGTCGCTCTTGTCTTCGAAGCCGTAGACGTTGATGCCGTTGTCGGCCACCTTCTTGGTCACGGCATAGATCCTGCGCACATTCTCGATGTGCTGCTCCTTGGTGTAGGTGCCGTCGTCCTGGATCTTGAAGTTGGCCAGGGCGTCGTGTTCGTCGCCGTAGTAGGTGTACTTGCTGGTCTCGTTGAGGGGATAGTCGGGAGCCAGGTCGGACAGTTTGATTCCTTCGTTCTTAAGGAAGTAGTACTCAGCAGCTTCCTTGGAGTAGCTTTCGCCCTCGAAGGCTTTCTTGAGGAGATTGTCGGCGGCTTTTTCCATATCGGCCTTGCCGTCCTTCTTGTCGGATTTGCTGCCGCCGTTGTTGCCGCAGCCCGCGCAGAGGACCATGCCCGCCACGCACATGAGAATCAATGCAAATCTTTTCATATCCGTTAAATAAGAGAATTAACAATGTGTTCTACAAATATATTGATATATTTGCATAAACTGACAATTTTATGAAAAAACTGACAATTATCCTCCTGCTGGCCTTGACCGCCGTACTCCCCGGCAGGGCCCAGGGCATCAGCTACGGCAGCTATCATCAACTCAGACAGCCGGTTCCGATTATCCTGGACACCGATTTCGGCAGCTGCACGGACGACCTGTTCTCCATCGTGATGCTGTATCACTACATCGAGGACGGCCTGGTGGACCTGAAAGGCGTCATAGTTGACCGCGAAGGCGACCGCAACGCCGTCCTGGTGGACATTTTCAACCAGTACTACGGGCACCCGGACATCCCCATAGCCCTTGAGCATAACGGCGTCAAGAACCCCTATGATTTCATTCCCTACAGCCGCCTGGTCGAGTTCAAGAATGCCGACGGCAGCTGGCTGTACCCCCGTTCCGTCGACCCGTCGAAGCTCCCGGATGGCTACAAGTTCTACCGTAAGCTGCTCAGCGAGGCGGAAGACCACTCGGTCGTGGTCGTGGCAATAGGCATGATGACCTGCCTCTCCCAGCTGTTCCAGTCGGGCGCGGACGAGTATTCGGAACTCGACGGCGTGGAGCTGTTCGGCCGCAAGGTCAAGGCCGTCTACGTCCAGGCCGGCCACTTCAACGGCAACGACAACCTCAGCGGCTACAACATGCGCACGGCCTCCGAAGCCGCCGGCGTGTTCTACGACAAGCTGCCCCGCAACGTGGACCTCATCCTCTCCCCGACCAACGTGGGCGAAATGATGGACTACACCTCCAGGGACATACTCACCGACCTGTCCTACACCACCCTGAACCCCATTAAGACCGTCTACACTCAGTTCGACTGCGAGGTCGGCCAGCGCATGTGGGACACCAACTGCGTGGTCCACGCGGTCCTCGGCGACGGTGAATACAACCTCTCCCCGCGCGGCTGGGTGCAGTATCTCGACCGCGGCGAGGCCTCACAGATGATCTTCACCCCGGACCCCGACGGCAATGCCCGCTACCAGCTGCCAGGCGACACCTATTTCGCCGAAGAAAAGGTCATGGACATACGGCGCCACACCAGGATGAACCGCTATCCTGCGGCCTGCTCGATAGAGGCGCCCCAGCCCCGGCTGACGGGAGCCGACGCTGCCGAATGGGTGCGCCAGCGCGTCAGTCAGCTCTCCGACAAGTACATGGGCGCCGCCGGCAACACGCTGGATCCCAACGACGTACGTCAGCTCTTCCGCCCCATAGGCTACACCGGCACCAATGCCTCCGACTACAGCGAGGCCGAGCGTATCCTTTGGGAGCATCTTTTCGGCCTGATGGCACAGAAGGCCCTTCGCGAAGGCAAGGACGACCTCACGATAGTCATGGGCCCTCCCTCCTCAGGCAAGAGCACCGCAGTGCGTTACCTGAATCTGAAGGGCTCCGGACTCATCTGCGACGGCGTGCCTGAAGGAGACGGCGCGCTCGCCGGACTGATCCGTTCCGCCAAATCGGCTGGCATGAATAAAATCACCGTCGTGCCCGTCTGCAACACCATACATAACTGCCTGCAGAACAGCCTGAAGCACGGCCGCGAGACCAACCGCTACAACGGCCTTGACCAGCTGGTCCAGGCCTACCGCAGCTATGAAGGCCGGCTCGTCAATCTCCACAAGGATTTCCCGGACGTCATCATACGTCCGGTCGACTGCTCCCGCGACAATGAGGTCCGCCCCGTCAGCTATGCGCAGGCCCTCAGGTGGAACTACAAGGTCAGCGAAGGCGACATCGAAAAGCTGCTGTCGGCCCTGCTGGATGCGGTAGGGAACGGCGAAATCGGCATGGGTTCCCTTCGAGCCGCCGCCGGCGACCTTTACTCCATCCCCGGCCTGGGCACCAAGGGCAAGTCCCTTGCGGACGCCATCAACGCCCGGATCGACGACATACTGAAAGACTACGTTCAAAGATAAGTTATAGCAACAATGAAGCATTATTTGCTCACGCTGGCTCTGCTGGTCCTTAGCGCCGGACTGGCCGGGGCGCAGCAGAAAGAGGATCCGACAGAAAAAGACTGGGCCCGTTTCTCATATTATGCAGGGCAGAACGCCACGGTGGCCCGCAAGCCGCTGGCCGTGCTCTTCGGTGACTCCATAACCCGCGGCTGGGCCAAGCAGGACCCCGAGTGGCTCGCGAGCCACGGATTCCTCGGCAGGGGCATAAGCGGACAGACCACGATGCAGATGCTGGTCCGCTACCGCGCCGACGTCCTGAACCTTTCTCCGGACTACGTGGTCATCCTCGCCGGCATCAACGACATAGGCCGCAACAACGGCTATATCAAAGTTGAAAACTCCTTCGGGAACATTGTTTCGATGGTGGAACTTGCCCGCCACAACGGCATACGCCCCATACTCTGCACTCTCTGTCCGGCCCACGAAATTGGCTGGCGCAAGAGCATCGGCGACCCCCGTCCCTGCATCGATTCGCTGAACGCGATGATCACCGGATACGCCGCGCAGAAAGGCATCCCGCTTGCCGATTACCACACGGCCATGAAGACGCCCGACGGCGCTATGCAGCCTGAGCTGCGCACCGATGCCGTCCACCCCAACCTGGCCGGCTACAAGGTCATGGAGGAGGTGCTGGGCGGCGTCTTCGCGGAAATCCAGGCTGCCGGTGTGCCAGTGCTCGTGATGTCCTACAACATACGCAACGCAGGCGCCAAGGACGGCGCTAATGCCTGGAAGAAACGCCGCAGCGCCACGGTCGCGATGCTCCGCAGCGAGCGCCCGGACGTGTTCGGCATCCAGGAAGCCTACCCGGAGCAGGAGTCCTTCATCCTGAAGCGCTGCCCTGAATACGGCGGCTTCGGAGTGGGGCGCGACGACGGCGCCGACAAGGGCGAGCGTATGTCGGTGTTCTACAGGAAAGATGCGCTGGAACTGCTTGCCGGCGGCACCTGGTGGCTGTCGGAGACGCCCGACGTGCCCTCAGTGGGCTGGGATGCCAAGTATCCCCGCACCGCCACCTGGGCCCACTTGCGCCACAAGGCCACCGGCCGTGACTTCTTCTTTGTCAATACCCACCTGGACCACAGGGGAGTCGAAGCCCGCCGCAAGGGCCTTGCGATGATAGTGGAAAAGATAGGGGAGATGAGCCCCGGAGCGCCGCTTGTGCTGACCGGCGACTTCAACGTGTTCCCCGACGACGAATGCCTGAACGGCGTGAATCTGATAATGCATGACGCCCGCACCGACGCGCCCGTGACGACCGGCAAACCGTCGTTCAACGGATTCGGCCTCATGGAGAGCAAGGTTATCGATTACATCTACTACCGAGGCTTCACCTCTGCCGAAGAATTCAAGGTCGTAGACGACACCTTCGACGGCAAGGCCTACATCTCCGACCACTATCCGATCGAAGCGGTACTGAAGTTCTAATACAGCCCTTCAGGGAGAGACATCGTGAGGGTCCTGGTGCAGGGATCCGCGGAGATGATGAAGTCTTCGTGGAGGGGAATCAGGACTTCGCCGGCGCCGGACGAGGGCTCCACACAGAGACAGGGGTTGCCGGGGATGTCTTCCAGGCCGGTGACGGTGCCTATGCGGCGCCCTTTGTCGCAGACGGTCCAGCCCGTGAAGTCTTCGAAGTCGTCCTCCTCGTCCTCGGCGTCGAGCAGGATTTCGCGGCCCACCAGTTCTTCGGCGTCATGCAGGTTGTCCACGTCCGTGAGGTGGACTATGGCGCGGGTGTTGCCTTTAGGGGTGATGCGTTCAATGAAAAAGGGAACCGGCAGTCCGTCGAATTCGACGAACACCGGTTCCGTTGTTTCGATTTCCTCGGCGTCGATTCCGGTCAGTCCTATCAGGACGTCTCCCTCGATGCCGTTGGATTTCAGAATTTTGGCTATCGGAAGCATTATGCTTAGGCCTCGGCGGGAGTCTCCTCGACGGGTTCCTCTGCGGGTGCTTCAGCAGCTTCTTCGGCGGGAGCCTCGGCAGCAGCCTTCTCGGCGGCTTCCTTGGCGGCGAGCTCTGCAGCCTTCTTGGCGAGAGCCTCGGCGCGTGCCTCGTTGACCTTGGCCTCTTCAGCCTTTGCGGTCTTCCTGGCCTCGATGGCGGCATTCTTCAAGCCGGTCTTCTTGGCCTCGATCTTGGCATCCCTGCCAGCCTTCCAGTCGTTCCACTTCTTGTCGGCAACTTCCTGGGTGAGGGCACCCTTGGCAACACCGCCGTCGAGGTGGTGGCGAAGGAGGACACCTTCATAGGAGAGGATGCGGCGAGCGGTCAGAGTGGGCTCTGCACCGACCTTGATCCACGCCAGGGCGCGCTCGAAATTGAGCTGGATGGTGGCGGGGTTGGTGTTGGGGTTGTAGGAGCCGATCTGCTCGATGTAACGACCGTCACGCGGGGCGCGTGCGTCTGCCACAACAATGTGGAAGAATGCGAAATTCTTCTTACCGTGGCGCTGTAAACGAATCTTAACAGCCATTGTGAATCTGTTTGTTTAATTAATACTTTAGTACGCCCTACCCGAGAGCGGACTGCAAAGGTAGTAAATCTTTGCTATTCTACAAATTAAAATGATTATTTTTGCCGTATGACAACTATGCTGAAACGATTTTTTATTGTTGCGATGGCGCTGGTGGTATTGGCTTGCGGGAAGGACCCTATCGAGCCTGAAAAGCCGGCGAAGAACGATCCGAACGCATTCAATTCTGCTGTAGACAAGATTGTGCTGACACACGAATTCCGCGGAGTGTGGCTGGCCACGGTGTCAGGCACGGACTGGCCCAAGACGAAAGGGAACGCCGAGGCGCAGAAGCAGGAACTGACCGACTACATCAAGGCCGTGGCATCTGCCGGCTGCAACACCGTCATATTCCAAGTGTGCTCCAACATGGATGCGCTGTGGCCTTCGAAGCTGCTGCCATGGAGCTCCGTGCTGAACGGCACCGAGGGTGTCGATCCGGGCTACGATCCAGCGGAACTGGCTGTCCGGACGGCTCATGAATGCGGCATCGAGATCCACGCCTGGATCAATCCCTACCGCATCGGCTCGACGTCAAAGACCCATGCGGCGCTGAGCCCTGTGAAGGCGCGGAAGAACCTGGTGAAAGAGTACGACAAGAATTACTATCTTGATCCGGCGCTGCCCGAGACCCACGCTTTCCTTGGCGAAATTGCCACCGAACTCATGACAGCTTATGAATTCGACGGACTCCACATCGACGACTACTTTTATCCGTCGGGCTACAACAAGGACCAGAAAGGCTGGGAGACATCTACATATCCGCTGTACGGCGGCGGAAAGGACAGGGAGGAGTGGCGTTTCTCCAACGTGGACGCCAGCGTGGAGGCGCTGTGGAAAGCCACCCATGCCGCCAGGCCGGAGGCCGTGTTCGGCGTGTCGCCCCGTAGCCGCTCCGACCTTTATCTGCCGCAGTACGCCGACCCTGCCCGTTGGGCCAAGGCCGGAACCGTGGACTATCTGGTGCCGCAGATATACTGGACAGTGGAGCGCGGCGACTTTGCCGCCTTCGACACGGTGCTGGAGCACTGGAACGGACTTGTGGGTAGCGTGCCGGTCTATGTGGGCATTGCTGCCTACAAGATGGAGCCGAGCTATTACAGCCAGGCCAAGAACGGTGAGTTCCAGTATGTGGACGAGTTCATCAAGCAGATAGACATCTGCCGTAACGCTTCCTGGTGCAAGGGGCATGTGTGGTTCCGTACCGAAAGCATACTCAAGGAGGAGCTAAACCTCTGCGTCCGGCAGAAGATTTACGCAGGGAGGGGAAGCCTGGTCCCGGAAATGGGGCCGGACGTGGCTTCACGTCCGATCCCACCGGTTGTTTCAGTATCAGGCAGCCGTCTCAGCTGGGACGCCGTCCAGGGAGCAAGCGGCGGCTATGCTGTCTTTGAACTTGTGCGCCGCAGCGCTTCGTCCCATGTCTGGGAGGCCCGCCTCGTCAAGCGACTGAGGACTACTGGCTTCTCCGGTTCTGCCGGCAAGACCTACACCGTCCTCTCCATCGGCGGACGCCGCTATTCCGCTCCCTCAGACCCGGTTACAGCAGAATAAAGGCGCAAAGTCAACGGATTGTGTATTAGAGCATTATATAATTGAGGGAGGGTCAACCAGACCCTCCCTCAATTGGATAAATAGCTGATTGACAGCTATTTGATTTTGCGCATGCTACTGGTACTTGTATAGCTGGATGGCTTGCTGTCCGGATTTGAAGTAGCGGAAGCGAAGCTGGTCACTTGCCTTGTTGAATCTCAGCGTCATGGTGCCTCCGGTGGTTTCCACGGTAATGACCGCATTGCCTTCGTTGTCAATCGAAATACTATTGGTGCAGGCGCTTTCAAGTGTCTTCAGACCATTGCCGTAGCTCGTTATACCGATGTACTTGCCACTGGCGCCCTTGATGGAGTATCCATCTGTCACGCTGGCAATGGTGAATTTGGCGGCGTTCACGGCGTCTGTAGCTTCAATGGTTCCGGAGTTGATCGTGACGGAAATATTATTCTTGGTGGCATCGAATGTACTCAGCCCGCCGTCGAACGCTACGCTGCCGGTTTCATATACGATGAGGTAGTCGCCGTCGGTGAGGTCGGAAGTGGAAGTCACCTTGACATAGGAATGGGAATTGCTGCCGGAGGCTGCCTTCTGGCTGACCGTGATGGTCTCGGAGAGGACGCGGGTGTTGTCGGCGTCGTTGGTGAGTTTCACGGTGATGGAACCGTTGCGGACGCCTCCAGTGTTCTTGGCCACTGAGTAGGTGATCGTTGATCCGGCGATTGACGTTGAGGTTACGACGGTGCCGTCAGGGGTCACGGAAGCGGTCCAGCCGCTGTTGTTGGTAAAGGTGACAGTAGTGGTCTGGCCGGTGACTCCGTCGGCGGACACGTCGGTGATGTCGGTCTTCGAGATTGTCGGAATGTCATCGACGGTGTTTCCGTTGAGGGAGTACAGGTAGGCATTCTTGTTGGATGTCTCGTAGGTGGTGCTGTACTTGGTGAGCTTGCCGCAGAGTATAACGACGTCGCCTACCTTGATCTGGGTGTTGGCATCAGTCCACCATTTGTTCTCGAGGAAGTAGCAGTTATAGGCTTCGAACTCGTCGGCGCTGCCGTCGTCTGAGATCCAGAACTGGGCGTTGCCGAATTCGGAGTTGTAGGCCTTCACAATGCTTGAAACCACACCTGCAACGTACACTTCATCTGCACCTCCGTTGTCGATATATGCCTTGGCACCTGCGATGTTGAACGGGTGCGCGAGGGAGCCGTCGCCGTTGGAGGAGCCGACGGTGTAGGCTGCGGTAGCGATTTCGGAGTCACGCATGCCGTCCTTGACGGCGAAGGCCTTGATGGTCTTGGCTGCGTCGATGGTCACGCTGGTGCCCTGGGTGCTCGAGGTGGTCGGGTCGGAGCCGTCTGTGGTGTAGTAGATAGTCGCGCCTGAGGTGGTGGTGGAAATGGTCACCACGGTGCCTGCGGCAACGACTCCGGCAGCAGGGCTGAACTCAGGGGTTGCAACCTGCTCGCGGGTGTCGGCGTTGACGGTGATGTTCTTCACATAGATGGCCTTGGCGCTCGTCTGCGCGTAGGAAATCACGATTTCGCCGGTGTGGAGCTGGCCGTCGGGAGCAATGAATTTGTAGTCGGTGGCCGTGTTTGTCAGGTCGGCTTCGGTAATGACCGCGGTGGGGGCGTCAAGCTGGAATGCGGTGCCGCCCACGGATACGGACACGGTCGCTTGGATGCTGTTGGCGCCGGATGTGTTAATGGTCACGTCGGAGACCCCGTAGCTGCTGCCGAAGCTGGTGCTCAGGGTGAGGGCCGTGTTGGGCTTGGAGCCGGAACCCAGCTGCTGGCCCTTGGTGCCGTCGTAGCCGAAGTACTCACCGTTGCCTGTGATGTTCCAGCTCTGGGTGGTGGTGCCTGCAAGCTCCACATCTCCGAATCCGGTGACGGCCTTGGCGGTGAATGTGTACTCCCACGTGGCACCCTTGGTGACGGTCTCCCACTTGGCATCGGAGACGGTGATGTCGGCGATGAAGAGGTTGGCGTTGCGCTCCACGGTCAGGGTGTTGGGGTTGCTGTAGGTGGCCGTGCGTCCTTTTTCGTCGGTGATGACGATCTGCAGGCCGGTGTAGGTGCCGGGGTAGACGACGGCGTAGTAGGTCACGCCGTTCCTCAGGCCGCCGGTGAGCTCCACTTCACCGGTGCCGCCGGTGAGCTGCACATCGTAGGGAGCGGCTGCGGAGATGACGGCGCTGCCGCCGGTCAGCGGCTCATTGGCGAGCAGCTTCACGGAAGCGATGCCTTCGTTATTGACCTTGAGGCTCAGGAGTCCGCCGATATTACGGAACACGGGGACTTCCACCTGGCCGGCAGCGACCGCGACGTTGGCTCCGTCGGCAAAGCTGTCGGGAGTGGCGGTCTGCACGGTGGGGATGGAAGCGGTCACGGTGTTTGCCTTGGCTTCCAGGGCGCTCACGGCTTCGGCCGGGTAGGCGAGGAGGAGGATATCGTCGGCGACGGTGAGGCCGTCGAATGTGAATTCTGCCTTCTTGCCGGTTTCATTGACGGAAGTGCGGCTGGATGTGACGGTCGCGCCGTCGGCTGAGATTGCCTTCACGGCGTCGGTTGATTTCCAGAGCACGGTCACTCCGCTGAGCGAAGTCTTTGTGTCGGGAGTGACGTCCTGGTCGGTGCTGGCCACGACTACCTTGGGTCCTTGGGCAGCGTTGCCGTCCACTTTGATTTCCTTGTTGCAGGAAAATGCGGCCATAGCTGCTATGGCGAGGAATACAATGGTATAGATCTTCTTCATGATGCTTCGATTTTAATTCCAACCATTGTAGCCGGACCAGTTGCCCGGGTTGTTGACATCTTCCCCGCTCTGGGGGCTTTGACACAGAATATCCCCGAATCCGGCTTCGAGAATTTCTGCTTCAGGGGCGCTGTAACGCTCTGTTTTCTTGATCATAATATGCTTATTTCTTGATTGCTGCAATACCGGGGAGTTCCTTGCCTTCGAGGGCTTCGAGCATGGCGCCGCCGCCGGTGCTGACGTAGCTGACCTTCTTTGCGTAGCCCATCTGGGTCACGGCAGCGACTGAGTCACCGCCGCCAACGAGGGTGTATGCGCCCTTCTCGGTGGCCTGTGCCAGGAATTCAGCTATCTTGAGGGTGCCGCCGGCGAACGGGGCGATCTCGAAGACTCCGACGGGACCGTTCCAGAGGATGGTCTTGGAGTCGAGGATTACCTTGCCCCAGCGCTCGAGCGACTTGGGACCGGCGTCCACGCCTTCCCAACCTTCGGGAATCTCGTGGGACGGGACAGTCTGGGTGTGGGCTTCGGCGCTGAAATCGTCGGCCACGAGGGTCTGGACGGAGAGGTAGATGTTGACACCCTTCTCCTTGGCCTTGGCCATGATTTCCCGGGCCTGGGGGATGAGTTCGTCTTCGTGGAGGGAGTTGCCGATCTTGCCGCCTTCAGCTTTGATGAATGTGTAGCCCATGCCGCCGCCGATGATGAGGTTATCGACTTTCTCAAGCATGTTCTCAAGCACTGCGAGCTTGCTGGAGACCTTGGATCCTCCGATGATGGCTGTGAAGGGGTGCTTGGCGTTCTTGAGCACGTTGTCGATGGCCTTGATCTCGCCTTCCATCAGGTAGCCGAACATCTTGTCTTCGGGGAAGTAGTCGGCGATCAGGGCGGTGGAGGCGTGGGCGCGGTGGGCGGTGCCGAAAGCGTCGTTGATATAGCAGTCTGCGTAGGAAGCGAGAGTCTTCACGAATTCTTTCTGGGAGGCCTTGACAGCTGCCTTTGCAGCCTTCTTCTCCTCGTCGGAGGCGTCTTCTGCGAGTCCGCGGGGCTTGCCTTCTTCCTCGGCGTAGAAGCGGAGGTTTTCGAGCAGCAGGGCTTCGCCGGGCCTCAGGGCTGCGACTTCGGCCTGGGCCTTCTGGCAGTCGGGAGCGAACTTCACGGGGACTCCGAGGCACTCGGACACGTGGGCGAGGATGTGGCGGAGGGAGAATTTGTCGGCTACGCCCTTCGGACGGCCGAGGTGGGACATGATGATGAGGGAGCCACCGCCTGCGAGCACCTTCTTGAGGGTGGGCATAGCAGCGCGGATGCGGGTGTCATCTGTGATTTCGAAATTCTCGTTGAGGGGGACGTTGAAGTCAACGCGTACGATCGCCTTTTTGCCGGTGAAGTCGTAGGAATCAATGTGCTTTTGCATAATATATAATAAGATTTGATTTTTTCCGGCCGCAAATTTAGCAAAAATATCAATATGCTGACCTCCCTGCCCGACTCCGTGTGCCACTTCGGGAGAAATAACGGCACATTCTCTCCCAAGAGCCTCTGGTTTTGCTGTTTTGGGAGCACAACAGGCTTTTTTTCTCCAGAATAATTTTGATTCCTACCGAGGAAACAGGGCGTTGACAATCAAGGTGTCCAGACTAAGCATACGCTGAATCTGTTTGTTGCCGGCATTGTAGTCGTAATGAAGGATTTTGGCGATCTCAAGTTTGGCATCTTTCGGCAGAAGTGCCGGCCGCGGTATATTGTATTTGTCGTTGCACATCGCCATGACCACCCTGAATAACTCATTGTCTGTGTAGAATAGGCGTTCTCCGATTTCCTGGGCAATCTTTTTCTGGGACTCAATGTTCCGGGATATTTCATTGAAGTAGTGCGACGCATTGCGGAATAACTTTTCTCCGGATTCAATATCACAGAAACTCATTGGTGAGACATATCCGTCCAACTGTTTCAAATCATTTATCGAATCAGCTTTGTGGCTGGCACAGGCTTTCCGCCGTTCATTGAAACCGAAACTGATGCTGTTAGAATAATACCGCGCCTTGGCTTCAGGATTGAAGTAGTAGCGATTTGATCCCCAGGGATATGAATATGGGCTTTCATTCTCGTTGACTATAAAACCGTTGCGATTATTGTAGCAGACGACATTTCTCGCATCTTTGAGAGTTTCGACTTTTCTGATGCTACAGTCCCAGTTTGAAAGATCGACAGGGAGTTTTCTTCCGAGAAAATGCTTTAGTTCTTTAAAGAAACGTAGTATTCGTGCTTGTTCTCCGGAAAGTGTGCCGTGGAAGTGGTTCGACATAACCTCGAACGTAATCACGATAATGTCCGGGAAGAGCTTTGAGCAAATTCCGACGAGATTCATACCAGTCTTGAATGATTCTGTGTCTGGGAAAAGAAGATTGAAATTCTCCGGCGTCCAAATATGCCAGGTATCGCCAAGTTGTTTGAAGTGACTTTCGCAAAGTCTTTCAGATTCATTGAAGCTTATCATAGTTTGTGGAAAGGAATTTGTCCTTTCGGCTCAAAAATAACGAGACTTGGGGGAAAAAGCAAGAAAGGAGTGGTTGTTCAGGAGAGAAACAGGCATTTTTTCTCCCGTTTAAGGTTAGAAATGGTCATTTGGGAGAGAAACGAGCGATTATTCTCCCGTTTTATGCTGGAGTTTGGGGCTGTAGTTGGGTTGTTGAAGATTTTGTGTAAATTTGCGATATGATTGAGTTTCCGGAGAATTCATGGAAGGATTATGAGCTGCTGGACAGCGGCAACGGCGAGAAGCTTGAGCGCTTCGGCGCTTACGTGCTGGCGCGGCCTGAGCCGAAGGCGCTGTGGGATAAGAGTATGCCGCAGCGCGAATGGGACCGGCTGAGCCATACGCGCTTCAAGCCGGGCGCCGGTTTCGGCAAGGCCGGCAAGGAGGACAGCGGCACCTGGGAGCGTCTCCGCCCTATGGACGACCAGTGGTGGATCAAGTATCGGCTGCCTGACGTGAGTAGCACGTATCAAAGAGATTTACGGAGCGTTAGCGACTCAGGGGGTGTCGGGGGGAACGCCCCCCGTCCCTTGGGGGTGCAGGGGGATAATAGCCTGTCAGGCCGAGGCGCAGAGCTTGCTCTGAGACTCGGCCTCACCTCATTTAAACATGTTGGGGTGTTTCCGGAGCAGGCGCCGAACTGGGAGTTTATCTACCGGAAGTGCAGGGGGATGGAAAGGCCTAAGGTGCTGAATCTCTTTGCCTACACGGGCGCGGCATCGCTGGCGGCGCGTGCCGGTGACGCCGAAGTCACGCATCTCGATTCCGTACGCCAGGTCGTCACCTGGGCCCGCGGCAACATGGAGCGCACCGACCTTAGCGGCATCCGCTGGGTCGTCGAAGATGCCATGAAATTCGCACGTCGGGAATCACGCCGCGGCAATCTCTACGACGGCATCATCCTCGACCCCCCCGCCTACGGCCACGGCCCCGACGGCGAGAAGTGGAAGCTCGACGAGTGCCTCTTCGAGATGCTCCGTACCGTCAGCGCCATCCTTAAGCCACATGGCTCCTTTATGGTCCTGAACCTCTATTCCAACGGCTACAGCGCCGCCCTCGGCGAGACCCTCGTGCGCGAGGCGTTCGGGATTAAAGCAGATTCGCCCGATGTCCTCACATCAGGCGAACTGGCTCTCAACGACAAGTTCGGCAAAGTCCTGCCGCTCTCCATCGTCGTACGTCTTGAACGTTAGTTAACGTGAAGTGTAGGGACCGGAGATTTTCTTGACGGTTTTCTTGCCGTCGGAATCGGTCAGGGTGTAGACGAAGTAGCGGGCGCCGCCTTTTTCGACACGCACCACTATGTGGCCGTCGCTGCCTTTGACCTGCCCGAATCGCTCGTAGGACCGCATTGCGTCACAGGAATTCGTGATGAATATGTCCATGGCCGGCAGCAAGCTCGTAACTCCTTCATACACAGGCTGGCGCGGGTGCCCGTCGGTCCAGCTGTTGATGATCCAGCAGCGAGGATTCAGGTACTTCATGGCTTCGCAGACGTGGCCGTTCTTCGCCACGTAGCCATAGCCGTTGGTGTTGGTGACGCCGTGGTGGTCGGCCTTCATGACGTCCACCTGGCCGGCAGCCTTTGCGGCCGTGGTCTCCATATCCTTCCAGACGAAGGTGGAGCAGCCGTCGTACTGGGCGTCGCCGCCGTGGTAGAAGTCGAACTTGCCGTAGCTGAGCTTGAACACCGTGGTGCAGTGGTTCTCTTCCGGGCAGCAGTCGTCGTTGCCGATGCTCTTCGGATCCGCAACCTTGATGTCTTTAAGTTCGGGGAAGGTGGCCTTGCTGCCGCCCTCTACCGTGCCGTCCCAGACCTCGCCGTTGACCATAATGTTGCGGAAGGAGAATTCAGGGTAATCAGCAGGCCGCGCCAGCGTAATCTGGTCGGCGGAACCGGCCTTGAAGCGCTCCGCCTTCAGCCCCGTGTTGTTTACGTGCCACTTGACAGCGGTCACGTAGTTCTTGACTATGCCGGCGTTGGATGGCTTGGTCTGCATGTCGAAGGGGTAGTCGTATGACGGCCAGCCTCGGTCCATCAGCTTGCCTGCCGGCAGCAGGTCAAGCACTTCCGGCAGGCTCTGCTTGACGTAACTTGAAGACTTGTCGGATACGGGCATGCCGGTCGTGCCGCCGAAATGGTCTCCGTGGAAATGGGTGTTGAGCACATAGTCCAGCCTGTCGTTGCCCGTCCATTTCATGCAGTCCTTGATGTAGTCTGCTATGAACTTTCCGGCCCTGAAACCAGGCTCCTTCATCGGGTCCCAGCGGGCGCGGATTCCGGTGTTGGACGTGCTGTTGATGGGCCCGGTCGCATTGTGCGATCCTGCGGCATCCACGAGCATCTGCGTGCCGTCCGGGAAGATCATGAAGGTGCACTCACCGGTTGAGGTGTTGATGAAATGGATGTCGAGCGTGCCTTCGGTCCATGGCGTCAGGGGCTGCCCCAGGGTCTCCGGGCTCTTGACGCCCTGCCCGCCGCCCTGGATGCCCGGGGTCGGGGGTACGTACTGCTCCTGGCAGGCGCCTGCAAGAAGCAGGGCAAAGATGATGCTGAGGTTTCTCATTTGAATGAGGTGTAGGGGCCGTACTTGGCCTTGACCTTGAAGTCGAAGTTGGAGTCGTCGAGGATGAAGATGTAGTACTTCGAGCCGTCGGGGACGACACGGACCACGACGTGGCCGCCGGTGGCGAGGAAAGTGTCGGGATCGATGCCGGCGGCCTTGAGCGTGGACACGTTGACAGGAGCTAGGTTGGTGGTCATTATCTTCACGCTCGGGCTGGCCTTATAGACACGCTGGAGCGTGGCTGCGTTGGGCTGCACGTCGCGCCACACGCCGGCGATGTAGAAGTCCGGCTTCAGCTTGCCGAGCAACTCGGTGCTGTTGGTGTTGGAGGTGCTGTGGTGCGAGGCCTTCATGCCTTCCACCTTTTTTGCGACTAGTGAGATAGGCTTCTCGATGTCTTTCCAGCTGTAGCTGCTCTTTCCGCTGTACTGGATGTCGCCGCCGCTGAAGAAGTCGAAATTGCCGTAGTGGACCATGAAAGCGTTGGAGAAGATGTTCTCGTTGATGCTCCATTCCACGTGGTTCTTGTTGCACTCTTCGGCGGAAGGCACGTAGCTGGTGTTCACCTCGGTGCCGTTGCCGGTCCAGACGTCTCCGCCGGAGGCCAGGGTGCGGATGCTGAAGGTGCTGTATTTAGCAGGCTCATGCTTCATGACGATCTGGTCGTCATGGCCGATCTTCAGCGTCTCTCGCACCGTGCCCTGCTTACGGGCGGCGTAGTCCAGGTAATTGATATAGAGCTGGTAGCGGGCTATTCCGCCGGCGTCGTAGTAGTCGGCGGACGGGCGCTTGGCCCAGTCGCCGCGGTCAAGGACCTTGTCGATGGGAATGGACAGGCCCACTTCCGCAATGCCGTTGAGAAGGAACCCGCCGCCTTTGAGGTCAATTTTGCTGACCTGGTTGCCATCCTTGTCGTAGGGCGTCCAGCCGTACTTGGCGTAGTCGTCGCGCCAGGAACCGATGTGGTCGCCGTGGTAGTGGGACGTCATGAAGTAATCCAGGCGGCCGTTCGCGACTGAAGGAGCGAAGTGCTGTATGTACTTCACGATCACGGCGCCGCTGTTGGTGTTCATGTCAGGTTTCGAAGGCACGCCATCGGAGTCGCTGTATTTGTGCAGCTCCGCGGGAGGAGCTCCGGCCGCATCGCAGAGCATGGTGGTGCCGTCGGGAAAGATGTAGTAGAACGCCTCCCCGCGTCCGCCGTTGATGCTGTGGATGTCGAGATAGCCCTCCTGCCAGTCGGGAAGGACCTCCCCGACCTTGACTTTCACGGCAGGGTCGTCATTGCCTGTCTCGGGATCTGTCTTGCCCCCCGGGGTGGGCGGTACGTAAGGCTCTTCGCAGCCGCCGCACAGGGCGGCGACTGCAAAGGCCATAAGAAGCAACGATTTTTTCATCAAAGATTAATATCCAGGATTCTGGGTGAGCATGGGGCAGACCACGCGCTCGTTCTCCGGGATGGGGAACAGGTACTGGCGGGGTACGAATCCTCCACGCACATTAATAGTGAAGTAATCAGGATAGTTCTCCAAGGAAGTGATGTCGATGGCGGAACTTGCCGTCATGTGCGGACGGAAGTCCTTAGGCCAGGGCCAGTATCCGGTCTTCTCGTTCGCGAGGCTCTGCTCGTTGCCGGGCAATCCGTAGATGGGGATGGTGAAGCACTCTTCGGCCATCCTCCAGCGCATCACGTCGAACCAGCGGCGGTTCTCCCATGCAAGCTCGCAGCGGCGCTCGTTGCGGAGGATCTTGCGGAGCTTTGTCTGATTGGTCTCGGTGATTGCGGGATACTTGCTCGTCTCGGACACATTGCACTTGTAGGCGCGGGCACGGATGCTGTTGACCGCATTGAAGAGGTCGGCATCGATCTGACCGAGTTCCATCTTGGACTCGGCATACATCAGGAGCACGTCGCCGTAGCGTATGATGCGCATAGGCGTGTCGGTCAGGCGGTCGTCGATCCATTCCTCGTCGATGCCCTTCTTCAGCACCAGGCCGTTGTAGGAGCAGTCCTTGGACACGGGCTTGCAGTCGTTGTTCTTGACCTGCAGGCCGGTGGACACCTGAAGCGTGGTCTTTGCGCTGGGACGGGGGTTGTAGATGTAGTCCATGAACTCGGAATCGAAGGGCACGCAGACTTCACTCAGGCGCGGATCGCGGTTCTTGAACGGGTTGGCCGGGTCGTAGAGAGGGGAGTCCTCGACATTGAGTCCGTCCGTGCAGGTGTAGGCGAAGAAAAGGTTCCAGGTGGGCTGGGCCGTCGAGGTGCCGCCGTTGTTGCGCGGATAGAAGCTGCGGGTAGCGGCTTCGTCGTACGAATGGATACCGAGCTCGTTGGAAGCGGGCAGCACGAAGATGAATTCGGGGCTGTTCTTTGTCTTCGAGAGGAAGAGGTCGCGGTAGTCCTCATGCAGGCTGTACACGCCCAGGTCCATACAGGCCTTGGCGGCACCGGCGCAGGTCTTCCAGTCGTTCATGAACAGGGCGGCGCGGGCCTTCATGGCAAGGGCGGCACCCTTGGTGGCGCGCTGGGCCTTGGTGTAGGAAGCCGGAAGCGCTTCGGCTGCATCGTCGAAGTCCTGGTAGATCTTCTCGAGGATGTAGTTGCGGTCGGTACGTCCCATCTTGTAGGCATCTTCGAGGGTGATGTA
>JAILIM010000028.1 GCA_024695285.1 Bacteroidales bacterium | reverse complement strand
CTTTGCGCTCAATCCTCCTTTCAAAGGCTTTGGCATAGCCTTTATCTGGTTCGCCATGGACGAGCCGCATCTATTCTCCATGATCATGGAATCGCAGTCGCAACCCGCTTCCTACAAGGATTACATTGATTCCCACGTAGGTTTCAAGGCGGAGAGCCTTTCTGCGATAGCAGGCACCTTCGGCCTGCATGGTGAAGATGCAGAAACGCTTTATTATCAACTCATTCTGGTGGCTATGGGCCTTGCATCAACCTGCACCGGCGGAAAAAGTCCGCTCACCATCCCGCAAGCCAGCGAAATCCTCGGCAAAAATGTCAGGGCATTTCTGATGGTCATCCGTGCCGGAAACGACGAGCGGGAAGGATTTATCCCGAATGCCGGCGGAGGTCCTGGCGGCGAAGTCGATTCTTATGTGCTCATACAAGCGCTCGTCGGGCAGAATCACCTGCTTCAGAAACTCCGCGCCCGTCCCCGTTATATTCTGGATGAAGAATGGGCCGAATTGGAACGGATGCTCCGGAATTCATGCGACCTTACGCCCGAATCTCTCCGAGAAACGCATAGCGATCTGACAAAGGGCGATATCCGCACCTATATCCTCTCGCACCTGCAATTCTCCGTTTCCGAGCAAGCCATCCTGCTGGGGATCTCCCCCGCCTCCGTCACGAAAGCGCGTCAGCGGCTCAAAGCCAAACTGTTACCTTGAGTCAGTTTCAGCCTTTTCGAATTCGGGAATACACCTTTTCCGTCTCAAGCTTATCTGAACTCGTAGGCGAATGACCAGTGGCAGGATGCTCCGGGAGCCATCTGCAGCGACAGATAAGGCTCCAGGCATGCCACGCGGTCATTGGCCCAGAGGACGATATGGGTCAGAAGACGGCTGCCCCTCACATGGACGGAACGGGAACCGTCTGCCATGATGAAGTCGCAGGTGGTGGGCCCGTCAGCATTATGCAGATTCCCGCAGAAAACGGCAGTGGATGCTTCGACCGGGCCGTAGAAGGCCACGCCTCCCGGCACAAAGCCCGCATTGTCATAGTAACGCCGCCAATCTCCTGCCGGCTGCCATGGGAAACTGAAACGGCGGGCAGGTCCTACCGGCAATCCGCCAAAAGTGATGAAATTGTGGTTGTAGAAATACCCTGAGAGCGGTTCACGGGCCTCCCAGTCAAGAGAATGAACCAGTTCCAGGCGGCCTCCTTCCAGCAGGATTATCCGCTTGCTATAGCTGTACCACCCCTTGAGCGTATGCTCATAGACAACCTCGTCATCCCTGACGTTTACCTCCCAGATACCCGGATCCACCACTTCATAAAGCCGGAACCGGTCGTATTCCGCGCCGTCAGGCCTGCGGAGCAGCCCCACCCCCGGCTTGCAGAAAAGGCCGTCCACGGGAACGCGGGTCCAGTCCACCGTCACGAATTCCTCCGAAAGACCGCATACACGGTCGTGCCTGAACGGGTCCTGGTGCGAGAACCATTCATCGGCAAACGCATAATCGTCCATCACGATACGGCGGAAGATACCGGCCCGGTCGAACCGGGTACCCAAATAATACTCTCCGGGCCGGCACAGCTCCACCGTAAGTCCTTCGCAAGCCAACTTGATCATAGCAGGGTCTTCAAACCATTGAACGTAGCGTTGCCTATGTCCTGGACCGGGCCCGCATACTGCAGCGAATCCACATTCCGAAGCCCTTCTTCCACTGCTTTCGCCAGAAGGAAATATGACCGGGAAATCTGCCCGCCGAACAGCAGGCATTGAATACCGTACTCCTTCAGAATCGGGGCAATACAGGAAGCAAGGATGGTGCCCCGGTCAGCGAAGCGCTCCAGCGCCGCGCGGTCGCCTTCGCCGGCCCGCTGTGCCAGCTCTTTCACCGTAAGACCCTGATATCCACGCAGGAAACCCCGCTTCGACACATAGTCCTCCAGGATTCCGTCTCCGAAAGGCAGATTGTAAACAGGCACCAGCGGAGACCCAAGCTCGTTCATCAGCAAGTGTCCATCCAGACTCATGGAAAAGCCCAGGCCCGTACCCAGCGTCACCAGCGCCACACGGTCGTAGCCTTTGCCGGCACCGGAAGACATTTCGCCCAGCAGCATTGCATTGACGTCGTGAACGAAGTGGTATTCCCGGTTCCCGCCTATGATTTCGGCAAAGCACTCACCGTACACCGCGGCAAACTTATGCTTCATAAGGAAGATGCCACGCTCGTAGTCAAAAGGCCCCGGGACGGCCACGGCAACCTCATGTGCATCACCGACGGCAGAGCGGAGGGACTCCACTATGGAATCCCTCTTTCCCGCACTGTCAATGGGGATCTCGCGCCCGTCCGAGCACTTGATGAAGGTGCCGCCGACGTCAAGCAGGATCGTTTTCATAGCCGTCGCGAAGGCAGGTCTTGTGGACACGTATGGGCTCCTTGCCCAGGTTCTCAATCACATATCTGCCCATGGACGCGGGCACGCACGCGATTTCCATGAAGTCCAGGTCGAAAAAGCGCTCCGGATGCCCGACGCTGCGGATGCGCACGCGGTCGCCGTCCACAAGGGTCAGCACATGGAACTTCTCCCCTCTGGTGTCCTGCTCGCAGATGCTGTCGAACTCCAGCCGTCGCAGGGAAATGTACATCTGCGGATTTTCGCCAAGAATATACTCCTTCCACCCTTCGCCCTCACAGTCAAGGCGCGGCTTCTGGACGATGTATTCCGGACTGTCAGGGTCGTGGATCACGCTGTGGCGGCGGTCCTGACGCACGTTCAACTCGCCCAGGTGCGTATGGATAGGACGCTGCTTGCCGTCGAAATCCAGGCGCAGGTAGTCGTACATCTTGTAGGTGTATGAACCTATGGTCAGCGAGCCGATTTCGAGGATCACCTGGTTGCGGCCGCTGGAATGGATGGTGCCGGCGGGCAGCATCACCTGAAGACCGGGGACGGACTCCTCATAGCTCACATACTTCATGTAGTCGCAAGGGTCGTGCTGCGTGTCTGCGGCCTCTATCTCCTTGAAGAACTGAGGGATGTCCGCATCGTCGCGGAAGCCGATGAAGGTTTTGGCCTCATGGCCGGTGATGACCACATAATAGCTCTCGTCCTGCCGGCCGAACTCATTGTAGTTCTCCACGTTGTATTTTCCGCCGGAGTGACACTGGATGCTCATGTTGCCGGTGCTGTGGTAGCTGTCGTCCCAGTTGAAGCGTATGGGGAAATAACCCTTGTATTTCTTCACGCAGGTCTCCCCCATCAGACTGACGCCCTCCTTGTGGACGAACGAGCAATAGTTGATGTCCAGCATCTCCGTGCCGGCCTCCACCAGCACGCTCACCTCCATGGGGATGAAGTCGAACACCCAGGCTGCGTTGCGCATCTGTTCCGGAAGCTTGCGCAGTTTCTTCATGTAGCTGCCGCCCCACACTCCTTCCAGATAGCAGGGCCTGGCCCGGAACGGGTATTTCACAAGTTGGGCGCAAATGTCGGCAAAAGTGCCAAACGGCATCATTTGCAGGTTGTTACGGTCGTTGTCCAGGAAGTACCAGTCCAGCTGCCCGCTTGCAAACAGGTCCTTCCGCAGCTGGACGGCGTTCTCGAAGTCGCAATAGTAGCAGCGGCGTATGGTGCGGTTGATGATGCCCGTGTGCTTCTTGCCCAGGTTGGAGTATTCCCCTGCGCGTATGCGCAGCATGCTGTTCATAGGGGTGATGTCGAACCAGCAGCGGACATCGTATAGCGGGCGGAATTCCTTGACCAGGGAGCCGTAGCCATAGACGACCACCAGCGTTCCGGGGGCCTTCAGGGCGGGAATCTCCTTCTTGAATGCCTCCACCTTGGCAGGATCCATCAAGCCGATGTATCCTCCGTGATACACCTTTCCGTAAAGGAGCGTAGGATCTATCTTTTTGTCCCATATAAGGAGCGGATCGATGATGGCATCTATCTCCTCGCCGCTCTTGAATGTGCGCTTGGAGCTGTCCACGAACTCAATCTTGAAGCCGAAGACGTCGCACTCCCGGGCGAGCAGGCTCACCAGGAGATCCCATTTCGTGGTGGTGTAGCCGTCAAAGGCCACGATTGCGCCTTCCTCCCGTACTTTTGGCGCTATAGCGGTAATGAAGGCTTTGGCAACTCTCTGGTTGCCGCCGCCTACGATGGATTCAACCGTCTTTTGAGATAGTTCCGGCCTGTTCACGGGTTTGGGGTCGTGAAAGGGGAACGGGTTGTACATGAAACTCATAACGTGCTACTTGATATTATAAAATTCAAATCCCATCATTTCGGCAAAGGCTTCCAGCTGCGGGCGCCAGTCTCCGTCCACGATTGCGTAGTGCTGGGTGGCACCGATATTCAAGACCTTCTCCCAAAGCTCCTTTGCGGGAACGACGGGACGGAAGATCGTGTGGCTGTAGGTTGCCAGCAGGTGCTTCTTCGCACTCTGGGGGGTGTCCTTTTCAGAGAGGCTCTCGGCCATGAAGGCGATGAGCTTGTATTTGCCGTCCTGTTCGTAGAGGCCGGCTACCGTCTTCATTCCGGGAGAGAAACGATACCAGGCAAACGGGGCTCCTGCATACTTCCAGGAGGTTTTTGCAAAGCGTACGTCGCGGGAAATAATCACATTGTCCTGCCAGGCCGGGTCATTATGGTCGTTAGGACCGGCGTGGCCTCCGGCAAAGGTGCCGAAGTCGTCCTCGATGTGGAACGGTTCTATGAAGTTGACGTGCCTGCCGCTCAGGAGCTTCAGGATATAGGTGATAAGTCCCGCGCCGATATCGGCCTCCGGCACCAGCACACTCACGTTTTCGTTGAACCACTGCGGATAGAATCCAGCGCGGCAGCCTGCGGTGCGGAAGGTGGCCTGGTCGATGTCGTTATAGACATAGCAGTCCACGTCGTTCTTTTCGGCCAGCTTCTTTATGCCGAGCGTTGCCCTGACGCAGCCGATGAACTTGTCGTATTCCACGTCGTCCATCATCTTGTACCTGGAGGCGAGCTCATCGGCATACGCCTTGACTTCCTCATCCGCAAGATTCTCAATCTCAGCGCCATAGTCGGAGTACGGAAGGTAATGGATTTCCGGACCGATCTTAGTGAAGAGGTCGTAGTTGTCGATGTAGGTGCTCCACATCGCCTCGTTCATATTGGCCATGAGGCCCACGTTAGACTGCCTCAGGATTGAGCGTACGCGTGCGGCTTCCGCAAAGACCTTGAGCCTGGCGGTAATCTCTTCGCGCGTTCCCATTATGGTCTTGACATTCTTGCGGCCGGTCCTGACAACGTCGCCCGAGCCTTCCAGCGAGCCCACGAGAGTTCCCGCGCATAGGTAATCCACGAAATCATCCTCGTCCAGGGTGGTCTCGAAAGTCATCCGGGGCTTGGCGACATTGCAGAAGAGAATCGGAATCTCCGGACAGTCGCGAAGGAAGCGGATCCAGGCGAAATCCTCGCTCCAGGAAAGGAATTCGGCGTAGATGAAGTCCACTTTCTGCGCAAAGAACAGGTCGATGGCCTTTTCGGCGTCTTCACGTTCATACACTATGCCGGGATCCACCAGGTCCATAAAGTCCATTGTGGCCTTTATTTCCTTCACGGCCGCATCTTTCCGCTCTCCATATGTCCCACGCCTGGGACCGCTGAGGTTCTTGAAGCGGGGTGATGCTATCAGCAACAGGCCGGCACGCGGCCTGCGTAGTTTGTCAGTGCGTTTCATATAGTTTCTTTTTGTCTTTGTTGTAGTGTTTGATGCTTACCCACAGGCATGCCAGACCGCAGACCAGCCAGATGGCGCCTAGGATCGGGAATGTAGCGTTGAGGCTTCCTGTAGATTCCTTTATCAGCGCCAGCACGTAAGGAGCCGTGGCGCCCACGGCAAAACCGGTCATGATCATCGCGCTGGAGCAGCTGGCGTGCAGATATTCAGGCGTGACGTCATACAGCACGGCATATATGTTGGCGTCGAAGAAGGCCCGGAAAAAGCCCCATCCGGCAAAGCACAGGTAGAGCAGCCAGATGTTACGCGCCGTACCCATAAACGGCAGGAAGGCCGCCCCCAGGATGAGGCCCACTCCTTGGATGACCATACGCTTCTTCGGGTCCTTGGCTGCCCACTTGTCACTGAGCGTGCCTGCCAGGAGCACGCCGGCAAATGCGGCCACATAGGTCCACAGCATCGAGTGGAGCCCGGCCTGCGCGCCCGTCTGCCCGAAGTTCTCCTGAAGGAAGGTCGGGACCCAGGTCATATATCCGGTGATCACGAAGATGAACCCGCAGAAGCCAATCGTGACCATCAGTGCCGTCGGGGTGGTGAACACCGTCCGGAATCCGTCCAGGATGCTGATCTTCTTCAGCTTCGGCTTCGCAGAAGCACCTTCAGCCGTCAGTTCGTAAGGGCCAATGCCGCCTGAAGGCACTTCTGCTTTGCCTTCAGCCGGACTGTCCTTCAGGCGCAGGGCCATGACCAGGGCCCAGAGCACACCGGCGCCGCCGAAGATGTAGAAAGCGTACTTCCAGCCCAGATGGTCTCCGATATAACCGGCAAGCCATCCGGCCAGTATGACGCCCACGTAGTAGGAAGTCTGATGGATGGACATGGCCCGGGCCCGGGTGTCCGAATGGTACTGGCCCAGCAGCGAATAATTGGCAGGTCCGAAGAAGGCTTCGCCGCCGCCGGTGGCTACCGAACGGGTGAGGATGAGCAGGAACACTCCATTAGCAAGGCCCGTCAGCATAGTGGCCAGACTCCAGAACAGAATGCTCAGGGTGCACACCCATTTGCGGCTGAAACGGTCGCCCACCCAGCCGCCCAGCGGCACCATGACGGCATAGAACAGGTTGAAAAAGACTGCTATCAGGCTCACGGACGAATCGGTGAGCCCCAGGCTGTCACGGATCAGGGGCAGCACGGAGTTGAAAACCTGGCGGTCGCCCTGATTGAGGAGATATGCTACCCAAAGCAGCAGGAGGACCTCCCATTTGTACCATTTGTTTTTCATGCCAAGATTGTTAGTTAGTTATCCTAAAATCAACGTAAATGGGATAGTGGTCGGATGCAAGGAATCCGCCAAAACGGCGGGAGTCACATACATAGCGCTGGGGCTTTATTCCCCGGCCGCGGAAATAGACATAGTCGATACGCCTGCCCGGCCCCTTTATTACGTCCGGTTTCCAGCCGTTGAACGTGCCTGCGGGGCCTTCCCGACGGAGGGAATCGGCGTCGAAAAAGTGGTACGAATCCGTCCAGTAACTGCGGTAGAACTGCGAAGCCGGATCGGTTTCCCGTGCGTTCAGGTCGCCGATGAAGAAAGATGGGTAGCGCTCAGGATTGAAGCGTTTCTCAATATCGGCATACACGTGTGCATTTTTCGCGTGTTCTTCGATTCCGAGCGGCGCGTGGGTGACAATCACGAAGTACTTTGCCCCATTGTTGCGGAGATCGGTGAAGGTCATGCAGAAGCCTCCGCGGTAGAAGTTGCCCTGTACCGCCCCGTTGCCGTGGTCGTTCACCTGCATCTTATCCGGAGGATCGGAGACCCAGAAAAAGTGGGGATCATCCGCCTGGAATCGGTCTTTCTTCCAGAAAATCCCGTGTGCTTTCGTCCCTTTGCCGTCCTGGCTATATGGACTGAAGAAGTAAGTGTCGTAATCCAGCCCACTTTCGGCCAGAAGTTTTGGGAGACTCTCCTGCTGCTCCAGGTCCACTTCCTCCACACCGCAGATATCCATGTTACAGAGCCGGAACGATTCCACGAGACGAGGAAGACGGGCTTCCCAGTTGTTGGTCTCCGAGTTTCTGTCCAGTTTGGCCCGCCTAAGGTTGTAGGTCCCGATCCTGACGTCGGTCTTCTCAAACACAAGAACCGCCATATCATATTGTCCAAGTTTCACTTTGTCACCCTTGCGGGATACTGTGCCGCTTCCTGTGGCAGACGCTTCCAAGAACCTGTATCCGGGAACTGAAATCCTTGCTCTCTGCACACCGGCGCTGCTCTGGTTGGCCACCACCACCGCCATACGGCAGCCGCCTTCGCTCACGAAGGAACGGGCATCCAGCTTGTCGGAAGAGCAGGTGAAGCCCAAAACATCGTTATACCGACCCAGAAGCAGGCAATCCTTGTACTTCTCCTTGATGGCATTCACCTGCCCGAGATACTTCTGGTACACAGGAGCGTCGGAGATAATGCCACGGCACCGGAAAATCTCGATGTCGTTGCGCTGGCCGTCCAGGACCGTGTTGTTCACATGGCGGGGAACATCACAGTCGTCGCGAAGTCCCCTGTCCGTAAAGATCAGTTCAGGGAAAGTGTAGCGGAAGAACTGCATCCAGCGCACCGGACTGTCATTGGCTGGATAACCATGGGTATAGTCGCAGTACTGAGCCAGGACATCCACGCTCCCCTCTGCGCCCAGCGCAAAGTCGGGTGCTTTCAGGGCATAGCGGTCGCGCAGCATTTTAAGGCACCGGGCACGCCTGCGGATGCCGAAAACGTCGGGAACCGGATACTCGCGGGAGTTGTCCCAGTTGGTGCTCTCGCTCTCCGTATACCCCAGCTGGTCGAAGAAGACGCTGTGGGCGCCAAGTGAGTAGGCGCGGTCCTGCAGGCGGCAGAGGACCTGATTCCATTCCGGATCCATCATGGTGGCGACGGCAAAGGTCCGCTGGTCATACTCGCCCAGCCATGTGCCCTGCCCGGTGAATTTGTAGCGCTCCAGGATTTCTGATCCGGTATTGTCGTGCCGGCTGACCCGGGGGCCATTCCCGCTCCTGTAGAAACGGCTCTCCCGGTCGATGAGCTTGCCGTTGAAGTAGAGCAGCAGATGGTTTCCATTTGCCTGATACTTAGCGATTTCCGCCTTAAGGGCATCGTCTCCGCCCTGGGTGTCATCCGGAGTATAGTCCGGATTGCCGTGGTCCATACCTTCCGCCCACCATCCAAAAAGGAAGAGGGCGTTGCAGCCGACGCTTTGTCCGGCCTGGTCCACCACGCAGTTCATATCGGGATACCTGAACAGGTATTCTCCATATTGGTGTTTGAAAATGACCCGCTGCCAGCTTTTCATCTCACGCACCCAGCCGGGCGTTGCCCTGTGGTCCCACCATGTGTCCACCCAGCGGCGGTATATGCCGGAAGCCACGTGCCAGCTGCCGGAATACGGAGCAATGATGTTTGCATTGCAGGTCCAGCGCTCCCCGGCAAAGCAGTGGGGGTACTTGTAAAAACCGAATTCCAGCTGATTGTACCTGCCATCTACATCCCTGTATACGCGCAATCCATGCCAGGTGTCCTGGAAGGTCTCATCATGCGAGCCGAAATAAAGCCCCTGGTCCTTGCCGAACAGGCCGAAGCAGTTCATGAACACCTTGGCGCCGTATTTCACGTCCCGCTGACGAAAAATCTGCTCGGGACGCTTGTAGGGAGAGGCCTGAACCTGGTTGATGGTTTCCAAGGGATTGTCGAAGAGCATTCCGCCGGCCTCCGCAGTGTACAGTTTATGGTCTTCCGGGAGCCGGGCCCCATGAACCAGAGGGTAATGGAACTCCCTCAACACGGTGTGGGGCTCATTGTTGCAAAGGGTGCTGCCGAAGCGGACCATTTCATCTTCCAGGGTCAGGGTGAGGATCATCCGGATATCCAATTCCCTGCCATTGTCCTGCAAAGAATTGTATGTCAAGGTTATCGCCTTGCCCTCCATGGAAATCACCGGAGTCTGGCCACTGCCGGTAATCTGGATTTCCTTCTGATGGGGAGCGTCATAGTAGAGCCTCCACAGAAGGGCTCCGCCAGCATAATCCTGTCCGGTGCGCTGATTTCGCAGCGACATCAGCGAGCCGTCCGGACCTATGGTGACGGAGACTTTGTCATTGGCAAGCGTAAAACCTTCCTTGACTTGACCCGCCTGCGTCCAGGAATAGGCGGGCAGCAGCATTGTCATCGACAGGAATAGCGATATGAATTTATAAAATAGTCGCATGGCAGATAACCGGATAATGGTCCGAAATGTAAGTGACGCCATAGTTCTTGCCGCTCACAGTCCGGAATTCACTCACGATGACATTCCTGTAGAAAATATGGTCCAGGTTGGAGTTGGAGCCGCCGCCGTAGTTGTTGAAACTCAGGGTGGCGTCTGTCTTCACAGCCTTTTCCCGGGCATTGGACAACCATTCGTAGTAGGGTGCAAGCCCTTTTTCCGGAAGGGATGTGTTCATATCCCCGACGATAAACAGCGGTGCATCCTCCCCTGCCGCAGCCTTCATCCGGCTGATGTTCAGCGTGGCGGCGTTGGCGCGGGCCGTATTGTCCCTGCTTTCGCTGCCCAGAGGCATATGCGTATCTGCCACAAAGAACTCTTTCCCTGAATCCCGGTGCCGGAACTGCCCCCAGATCGTGGTCCTGTACTGGGTCTCTTCGTTCCAGCCGTTCACAGATGGCTTGTCCGGAGTGCCGCTCAGGAAAAAGGACTTGCACTGCAGAGCCTCCAGGGCAGAGGTATTGTACATCAGGACGGTGTTACCGCCTTTGGATGTGCCTGTACCGAGGACCTCGAACAGCTCATATCCATCCAGAAGGTTTTTCAGGTCCTGCCGCTGGTTCTTGGTGGCTTCCTGCATACCAATCACATCGGGGCGGATTTCCTTCACCATTTTCTGGACAGCCGCCTTGCGCCTGTCCCAGTGCCTGTCGCCGGTATCGGCCGCGATGGTGGAGCTGCGGACATTGAACGACATGACAGTTATCTGCGCGGCTTTTCCTTCCGACGGGGAGCCGGGCTCATCTTTCCCCTGCTCGCAGCAGGATAGCAGAAGAGCCGGGAGGAAGAGGCACAAAAGCCTTGACATCAGATTAATAGCCCTCATTGTTCCGGATGTTTTTCATCACGTTGGTGGTAGTGGTAGGGATAGGCCAGAGATAGCTTTTGGGAGCCACGAACTTACGTTGTGAGAGTTTTACGGCATAGGTGCCGCTGGTGAAGAAGCCGTCCGCTCCGGAGGCCACGGGGTCTGCGAAGTGCGCGCAGTCGTCGTCGTCAATCTGCGGGACTGCTCCGTGGAACCACATGCCGTCGTCGATGTAGCGGCGCTGGTTCTTCTCATTCTTGGCCGGTATTCCGTAATTGGCGAAATTCAGCACTTTTTCGGCTATCCTCCAACGCCAGATGTCGTACAGGCGTCTGTTCTCCCAGGCAAATTCCATACGTCGTTCGGCACGCAGCACCTTGCGCAGGGCGGCCTGGTCCGTATCGGAAATCTTGGGATACCCGTTCCCCTGCCAAGGAGCTTTATAGGCACGCGCGCGAACCTGGTTCATGGCATCCAGCACCGTCTGGTCAATCTGGTTCAGCTCGATTCTGGCCTCGGCATAAATTTCCAGGACGTCTGCATAGCGGAGGATTATCTTGTCGTTCTCCGCTTCGAACGGGCTCAGCCAGTCATTATCCACGTGCTTTTTCAGCACCAGGCCGTTGTAGGAAGCGTACTGGTTGCCGGTGCCGGAAATACGATATGTGCGGGAATCGTTGTTGGGAACCATCTTGCCCTCACGTGAAGACCATACCTCCGACAGGTCGAAATGGGGATCGTATATGACGCCCAGATGCTCGGTGCCGTGCTCCACAATCGTGTAGCACAGACGCGGATCACGGTGCTCGAACGGCTTGTGGGGATCATATACCACAGACTTGTCTATGGGTTTGCCCTGGTCGTCATAGAATGCACACAGAAGGTCCCATGACGGGCAGCAGGTGCAGCAGGTAGCAGCCCCGGACAGACGTGAAAGTTTGGCAGTGGTTGCACCTTTGTACAAGTATTCGTACTTGTTTTCCGCCGAGAGACTCTTGGAACGCGGAAGTATGAAAATGCCTTCAGGTGAGTTTTTGGTGCTCATCCTGAACAACTTGCCAAAGTCTTCGTGCAGCGTGAAATGACCGTCCTGGATCACCCTGTCGGCAGCTTTCGCGGCAATGCCGAACAGGCGCTCAGCCTCAGCGGAATCAGCCAGGCCGAATGTATCCCACTTGCGGATGGATGCGCAGTAAAGGGCAAAGCGGGCTTCCATTCCATATGCGGCCCATTTGGTGGCACGGGCCACTTCAGTGTTGGAGTAACGGTCCGGAAGCAGCGCAGCTGCCGCCTCGAATTCATCTATTACCCAGTCTGTGGCCGCCCAGCGGTCGGAGCGCCCGAGGGAATAGGCCGACTCGCGGTCTTCTCCGCGGTCGAAATCCATCTCTTCAGGTATGAGCACCGGATCGCCGAAGTGGGCGATGATTCGGCCATAAAAGCATGCCCGGTAAAAACGCGCGCAGCCTTCTATCATATTGTATTTCTCCACAGGCATGGCATCCTTGGCCTCCGGGAGCATCTTCAGTATCTTGTTGCAGCGGTTTATCCCCTTGTAGGAGATATTCCACATCTGTGCAGACAGCGGGAAAGAGCCGTCCACGCCGTCCGTCAGGAAACGGCTCAGCGAACTGCGGTTTGTGCCGTCGTCGGTGAGCAGGTCCAGTTCTATCTGCTCGCTGTCCCCCCACTCATTGCGCTCCATTGGCCAGTACATCTGGTGGAGCAGCGCATTCAGGTTCATTTCAAACTGCTCGGCATTGTGGAACCAGTTGCCTGAAGCCGCCTTGTCTGCGGGAGAAAGGTCCATATTGGTACATGATGCGCATGCAAACGCCAGAGAAAGAATTATAAATAATCGTTTCATAGGTCCTAGATTTTAATTGAAACGGAGAAAACGGCCGACTTGGTGATTGGATAGGAAGTGGCGCCCACTTCAGGATCCCAGCCCACCGGATAGTGGCTGAAAGTGAAGAAATCCGTCAGGGTTGCCGCCACCCTCAGGTCCTTGACGCCCACCGCCTTGAACCATTTGGACGGCAGAGTATAGCCCAGGGTGATGTTCTTTATGCGCAGGTAGGCGCCGTCGATGATCCAGTAGTCGGAGTATGCATAGTTGCCCATCGTGGAAGTGGAACCGCCCGACACCCAAGAGTAACGGGGATATTTGACCCGGGCATTCTGCTCGATGGTGTTTTTGTAGCTCCAGGAATTGCCGCCCGCCAGATAGGTGGGGAAGTTGTACACCTGGCCACGAAGAGGTTGCACCATATAATCGTTCAGATATCCGTTACGCTTGCCTACTCCCTGCAAGGTCAGGTTGAAATCGAAGTTCTTCCAGAACAGGTCCACGGTGGCGCCGAAACTGAAGTGCGGCAGTGAGGAACACAGCACCGTGCGGTCCTGTTCGGCCGTAATGGATTCTGTGGCCCCCATCGCATCCGCAATGTTCACATAACGCACGTCACCGGGGTATTGCGTACCCAGAGTGGGTGCGGAATCCACTTCTTCCTGTGTCTGGAACAGTCCGTTGCTGCGGTAGCCATACCATGACTGGTATTCAAAGCCTTCCTTGATAATCTTGCCGGAAGAAATCACCTCCTTGCCGGAAATGTTGCCCATGACCGAGACGTCATCGGAAAGGTTCATGTTCACCTTGTAGGTGAAATCACCCACCGTGTCGCGCCATCCCAGGGACAGTTCCCATCCCGTGGTGTGCATCTCGCCCAGGTTGTCGTAGGGATTGGAAAGACCGATGACAGGGGCCACCGGAACCTCAATCAGCATTCCCCGGGTCTTCTTGTAATACCAGTCACCGGTAAAGCTGAGGCGGTTGTTCCAAAGAGACAGGTCAAGACCAGCGTCGATGGTGGACGTGCTCTCCCACGTGAGGTCGGGGACCACTGCGGTGCCTTGCGCGTAACCCGTGACGGAAGCGGCCCCATCGCCCACATAAGCTACGGGATGACTGACCGACAGCATGGACTGATAGGGATAATAGCCGCCTATGCGCTCATTGCCAAGTTCGCCGTAGGAAACACGCAGCTTTCCCTGGTTTACCACCTTCCTGAGGGGCTCGAAGAAAGGCTCCTCGGAAAACTGCCAGCCCGCCGAAGCCGAAAGGAAAGTGCCCCAGCGGTATGCCGGTGCAAAGCGTGAAGTGCCGTCGCAACGGATATTCCCCTGCACATAATAGCGGGAAGCATAGTTATACATAAGACGGCCGAAGAAGGAGTTTCTGGCCAGTTCGTATACATTGCTTGAAGTGGCCGTGGCAGTGGATGGGTTGCCCGCTTTCAGGTCTTCGATCAGGGCATTCGGGAAATCGGAGTTGCCGGCCACTATGCTCTTGCTCGTGGTGTAGTAGTTCTCATAACCGGCCATTGCGCCCACATTGTGATAGTCGCCAAAGGTCTTCTGGTAGTTCACATAAGCCTGCACGGTGCCGGCATAGCGCCAGCCCCGGCTTTCTTCCAGGGTGGTGGTGAGGGCTTCTGCAATGTATTTCCCGCTGGTCGTCTCCCCTTTATAGAAATACGGGGTCTGCCTCTGGAAGTCCGTGGCCTGGGAGAAATAGAGCATGGGCGAATAAAGCAGCGTGAAAGTGAGTTCCTTCAGAGGTTTTGCCTCCAGCTGGAATTTTCCGGTGGTCTTGAAGGAGTCGGTGTTGTTTTCGCCACCCGACATCAGGGCCGCATAGATATTGCTGCCATCCTTGCCCTGGGCGTAATTCCCATTTGTCCAGACAGCCGGATAGATGGCAGGCATGTACCGCATCTTGAGTGCCGGAGAGCTGTGAGGTGACAGTTTGTCCACATAGATCAGAGACAGGTCGGTGGAAAGGGTGAGCCAGGAGAAGATACCCAGATCGTTGTTCATACGGGCGGTGTAGCGCTTCCAGCTGTTGCTGGCCTTGTAGAGGCCCTTGACATCGTCCAGGCCCAGGCTCACGCTGGAGCGCAGCTTTTCACCGGCCACGGAGAATTTCAGGTTGTGCGCGTGACGAAGGGCCATATTGTTCATCACCAGCCCCATCCAGTCCGTGTTAGGATAATCGTCGGGGTTGACGGCGTTCAATTCCCAATAATGTGCGATCAAGTCCTTGTCGTATGCCTGGTACCAGCCGCTTCCCGGAAGGTCGTTGTATTTGAGTTCGTTCACGGCATCCATATAACTCACAGCATCCATGTACCGGGGCATGAGCGTGGGCGTATCGACTCCCAGTGAGTAGGAATATGAGACATTGCTCTTGCCTTTGACCGCACGTTTGGTCGTGATCAGAATCACACCCGCAGCGGCTTGCGAGCCGTAGATGGAGGCGGAGGCGGCATCTTTCAGCACAGTCAGGTTCTCGATGTCTTCCGGGTTCACGTCACTCAGGGAGCCGGGGACGCCGTCGATGAGGATGTAAGGGTCGGTGGATCCGTCGGTCATGGAAGTTATGCCGCGTACGCGTATGGTTGCCTCCGAGCCCGGAGCCGAATTGCTTCGGGTGACGGTGACTCCAGGCATCGCCCCCTGCAAGGCCTGGGAGATGGTCTGGGTCTTTCGCTGCGAAATGTCTTCGCCTCCGACCGTGGACAGGGCGCCGGTCAAATCCTTTTTCTTGACCGTCGAGTAACCGATGACCACGGTCTCTTCTAACATCTGGTTATCAGCCATCATGACGATTTCAAACTCTGTTCTCTCGCCGATGGCAACCACCTGGTCCACATAGCCCAGGCAGGAAAAGGTGAGTGTAGCCCCTTGGGCGGGCTTTTCAGGGAGGCTGAGCACGAAGCGGCCGTCCACATCGGCGACGGCGCCGTTCTGGCTTCCTGTAAGGAATACGGCGGCGCCTATTACGGGATTTCCGCCCTCATCCTTCACCAAACCGCTGATGAGCGTGGGCTGGGCATGTACAAGCTGGATGGCCGACAAGAGACCCAGCAATATGAAAACGAGCTTTTTCATATGGTTGTCAATTATTCTGCTTTTTCGTAAACAAGGTCCAGGGAAGATACGCCTATGCCGCCTCCAGTGCACATAAAGTAGTACCGGGTATTGGCCGCAGTACCCGTCAGGCTGTAGGAGTATGTCTCACCGCTGGTTGCCCAGGTGATGCTTTCTCCGCCGGAGACAAAGGTATGTGCCTCTTCAATGGTGGTACCCTCGTTGGTGAGAGCCACGGCGGTCACTATTCCAGCTTTGCGGGAGCTGCTGGACGTCAGGCAGTTGACGCCGGACAGCTTCACCAGCCTGAAGCCTTCGACGGCGGGCAGTCCAATATATCGCCAGGCGGCGAACATCACCAGGCCGCCCTTTGCCTCCACCCACGCCACACGCGCCAGGCTTGCATTGCCGCATTCGGTGAGGAAGAACTCATAGTCCACGCCGTCAAGGCTGTAGATGCACGCTTTTTCTCCCGGGCCGGTCTGCCACTTGTCCTTGTCCGGCCAGCCGGCAGGTGCGGGGCCTGAAAAGTCAAAATGAAGTGTCCGGGTTTCCTTTTCTGTGCCGGGATCATCTCCAGGATCGGTTCCGGGATCGGTTCCGGGGTCGGTTCCGGGGTCATCACTGCCATATGCGTGAATCTTGGTTATTTCCACCACGATATCGTCAATGAAGAAACGATAGTCCTGCAGGTTTGCGGCGTTCACTCCCCTGCCAAGGGCGGCAAGCTGGTCTTCAGTAAGCCTTGGGCTGAAGATCTCGATAACAGACTCCGGCCCAAGATTGGTAAATTCTTTGGAGAAGGCTGCAAAGACACCGTCCTGAAGGCCTTCCAGCACATAATTCTGGTCGCCGGAGGACAATGTCACCCGAGCCACGTTGTCGTATCCACGGAAGTCCTTCATGTTGCAGGCCTTCAAGCTGATATTGACGTCGGCCAGTGCAATGCCCATCTGCTTGAGACGCTCCCCTATCTTGATCGTATAGTTGCCGCAGCACATACGGGTCCAGAGCGATTCATCGTAGAATCCGACCTGCAAATAGCCCGGGCGCTCATAGCAGCCTTTTGCCTGGGCGAAAGACCCGAGACTGGCAGGCACCACATACTGGCTGTTGAAGGAAGAAAAGTTGGAAGCATAACTGGTCGTTGCCGTCCTGAGCCAGCCCAGAGGATACCGCACATCGGACGCATAGCTGTCCAGCAGGTCGTCGAAACTGGTCGAGAACGCTATCTTCGTGTCGTCCATGGCCGGTACGTTCCCTGGCTCACCCTTGGCGGGACACACACAAATGGTATTGGATATGGAAATGTATTCCTTGGAAGGCTTGGCGTCCGCGGTAATCTTAAAATGGATGGTTTCTCCGGCAGGGATGGCCTGGGCTTCGGGAATGGTGAAGTAGATAATGTTCCAGACGGCGTCGGAACCGGGAGTGATGGCGTTGGGCACGTTGATCTTGTTCCAGCTTTCGCCGTCGCCACTCCAGTAATAGGACCAGCCTGCCTTTGTGAAGGAGGCTGCGCGGGCACCAAGCATCAGACGGAGCTCTCCGCTGAGAGCTTCCTTCACAGGCGCTGAAATCAAGACGGACTCGCCCTGCTCGAAACCGTCCATCCGGATGCTGCGGTGGATGCTGCGGTCTGCATCATCACCGGCCGACGGCTGCGTGTGCGACGGGCACACAAACTCCAGGGAACCCTCCGGATTACTGCGGGAAAGCACCATACCCTTGAGGAACACACACTCATTTCCGGCAACCACGGCATTTGTAAGCTTGCGGGTTTCCGGAGAATCGATTTCAAAGCATTCCACGATCGGGAAAGCGTAGCCTTCCACAGCAGCATATTCGCCTGCATCCTGGACGAGCTGGACCGTTCTGGTGAGTTCTTCTGAGGACGGAGACGAAATACGTATTATGGCCCTCCTTTCCTCCGTTTTGGAATTGGCGGACACACCTACTTTAATACTTTCCGTGGCCTGTCCCGAATCCTTGCTCAAGCTCACCCAGGTGACGGGCTTCCCGTCCACATCGGTAGCGGACACATTCCAATAACAATTGGAGGAGATGGTGAAGGCATCCTCTGATGCCTGGGCAGGAACATGGATCTGTTCCTTGTCTACAGTGAGCTCCGACTTATTAACACCGGAGCCGACCGGAGTCGCTTCTTCCACGCACCCTGGCAGCAGCGCAAGGAACAATACGGCAAAGAATAAAAAGTGTTTCTTCATGGAACATGTGGTTTTACATTATTTTGAGGAGATGTTCGACACAAAAATATGCACAAATAACCCTCGTTATATAGGCCCAAAAGTAAAAACAAGGGAATATATCATCTTGTTTATAATCTTAAGTGCTAATTATCAGAGTGTTATTTATTTGAATCAAAACATGGAAAAACAAGAAAATATTCATACCTTTACGGCATGAAAAAACACATTGTCCTCATCTTTTCCGGTATTTTCGCACTGCTTTCCTGCTCCAGCAGGCAGCAAGCCGTCCTCGACAGTCTGGACCAGACGCTGCAACTGCAGGGATACTACGACTCCCTTTACGTACAACAGCATACCCGGCTGAGGAACTTGTACCTCGTCGAGAAATCCAATTCCGTCAAATGGGAACGCGCCCTTGGCCTGGAAAGGATACTGTTCTACCACGACATAGACTCATGCCATCACTATGTCAGGGAAATGCTGCGTCTGAGCGGCAACAATCCCGAACGGATAGCATTCAGCCAATCATGCCACGCCAATATTCTGTTCAAGATGGACTCCCTCACCATCGCGAGGGATGTATTCGAGCGTATAGACACTTCCGCCCTGTCAAACGATGGCTATGGCATCTATGCGTCTGCCGGCTATCATATTTTCGGGAAACTCAAGAAAGACCACCCCGAATATGCCGCCATACAGGAGCAGATTGTCCAGAGGTGGTGGCGGCGGGACTCGACTTCCGTCGAATGTGCCTACTACCATAACGTCCTGCACAATCGGTCCCTGCCCAGCGACCAGGCCATCAAAAACCTTGAATCCTGCGTACTCAAGTCTCTGAACGACACCACAAAAGCATACTATTTCCTGGGCCTGGAGTATGCCGCTAAAGGAGACTATAAAGAGGCTGTCCAGTATCTGGCCATGTCGGCTGTCAATGACGTGCACCTTTCCGTCAAGGCCTACCGGGCCCTCTATGAATTGGCCCGGATACTCTTTGCCCAGGGGGATATCCAGCGCGCAGACCGTTATATGCGCACCGCCCAGCAGGATGCTCTCTCTTCCCACTATGCCGTCCAGTACGAAGACATCATCCATTCCCAGCTGGAAATCATGAATGTGCTCCTGCGGCAGGAAAAACAGAAGCGGAAGGCATTCGTGATGTTTTCTCTGACATCGGCATTTCTTCTCGCCGTGGCACTTGTGTCCCTGATGCTGCTGAGCAAGTATTCAAAAAGACTGAACCGGTCCCGTGCAAAAGAGAACGAAGTATCCAAGATAAAGGAAGGGTTCCTTGCACTTTACATGGAAAAATGCGTAGACTATCTGAACAAGGTGGACGACTACCGGTCTTCGCTCCGAAAGACGGCCAGGAGCGACGGTCAGATGGCTGTTATGGCAATGCTCAGGAAGCCGTCCTTCGCAGACAGTGAATTCCACGACCTGCTGGCCACCTTCGACAGCACCTTCCTCGGCATTTTCCATGAGTTCCCGCAACGCGTGAACGAGCATATGCGGCCGGAGCACCAGCTACTGCAGCCGGAAAACGGAGGGCTTTCCACCGAGTTGCGCATACTGGCTCTGATCCGCATGGGCATTCCGCAACGGCAGAAAATCGCCAAGGTCCTGAACATGTCCGTCACGACGGTGTATTCATACCACAGCCTCCTCCAGAAGCATTCCCTGCACCCTGACGCGTCCTTCGACAGTATTATTGCAGGATTGTAATCCATCTAACAATAATTAACCGTCAGCGGCCAATCTTCCAGTCTGATGTCCTTCAAGTCGACTTCCGGACTGCCGATTCACTTGCCCTTGGCCGTTAAAACTTCACTTGAAGAGCCAGACCGGCACTCATCTGAGTACTGCCGGATTGAGAAGGAGCAAAAGAAAACGCAGGACCAAAGCTCAATTCCACAGGAGTTTTTCCTCCGATAAGGTCTTGGTAATACATATTCTTTACTTTCGCCACTCTGGCAGCATCGATACTGGACCAGATGGCAAGACCCAGATCAAGGCCAAGGGCACTGAGCAAGATGGCCATATTTCTTTTTCCCTTCGCCTCATCAGTATATCCTATTA
>JAILIM010000021.1 GCA_024695285.1 Bacteroidales bacterium | reverse complement strand
GGTCATGCCGTGGATGAGGTAGAGGACCGGCAGTTTCTCCGATCCGGCGGGATCATAGCCGGCGGGAGTATAGACCGTCAGGGGACGCTCGATGCCGCAGGTCCTGGAGAAATAGTAGCGATAGGAGACCTTGCCGTGGGGAACATCCTGGATATCCTGTATGGAGGGCTCGGCGCCCTTCACGTCGACCAGCGAGTACTTGAAACCCTCGTTGGGGAAGATGAACATGTTGTTGGGGTCGGCGATCTTGGTCCCGTCGATCACGAAGGCGTAGGGATAGATGTCCGGCTTGCCCGGGGTCACGGTGATGCTCCACACGCCCCGCTCATCCTTGGCCATCGGCTGGGCGGAAGGGAACATCTGGCAGTCGAGTTCGACCGCCTTGGCATTGGGCGCCTGGCAGCGGAAGGTCACGGAGCCGTCAGCGTGGTACTCCGGCGACACGACGCCGGCCGGGAACATCCGGGCCATCACCTGCGGGGTGAGACGCTGGCCCTGGCCGGCCTGCGGCGCCTGGGCGCGGGAGAAGAGCGGAGCGAGCAGCAGCGCCGCCGCGAAAAGGATTCTGTATGCTTTCATATCTTCATTATTCTTGGAACAGGAGAGGAAGGGACTCATCGAGGAAATACTTGGCGTTCATCCAGGTGTGGCCGAACTTGTCATTCGTGAACACCTTGACGTTGTTGATCCCCTTGCTGTCGAGGAAGTCCATATAGTCCTTGGCATTGCCGTAGAGGAAGTCGTCCGTGCCAACGCCCAGCCAGAAGAGGTGGATCTGCTTGTTGAGCGCCTCGGCATCGTCGTACACGCCGTTCAGGTTCATGTCGGTGAAGGAACTGTAGGAGCAGAGCCAGGAGAATTTGCCGAGGTGCGTCAGGCCCGTCGAGAGGGCCTGGTTGCCGCCGCGTGAGAAGCCGCCGATAGCCCGGTGGTCACGGTCGTTGATGGTGCGGTAATTCTTCTCCACGAAGGGCATCAGGTCGTGCATCAGGTCGCGGGTGAAGGAATGCCCGTCGAGCTGGCCCTGACCCGGCTGGAAGTACTTGGAAGGGTTTCCATAGGGGAGGACGATGATCATTTCTTTGGCCTTGCCCTGCGCGATGAGGTTGTCCAGGATGAGGTTCATCCGGCCGACCTTGAAGTACACTTCCTCCGTGTCGGTGGTGCCGCTGATGAGGTAGAAGACGGGGTATTTCTTATTCTTGTTCTTGTCGTACATCGGCGGGGTGTACACGATGGCGTTGCCCCAGGTGCCGAGGGAATTGGACCAGTAGTTGACATAGTCCACGCTGCCGTGCGGCACGTCCTTGAGGGCGTGGATGAGGGGCTCACCCGTGCCGCGGACGTCCACGATGCTGTTCTTGAAGGTCTCGTTGGGGAACCAGTCCGGGTTCTGCGGGTCCATCACCTGCACCCCGTCCACGTCGAAGCTGTAGGGGTACATGTCCGGAGCCACGGGACCGAGGGTGACGGTCCACACGCCGTTCGCGCCCTTCGTCATTTCCTGGGTGCCGGCGAACTGGGTGTTGACCTTGACGGACTTGGCGTTGGGATCCCGGTAGTTGAAAGTCACGGTGTTGTCCGGGTTCACGACGGGGGAGGACACGCCGCCCATCTGCGGAGCGCCCATCGCGCCGCCCATGCCCGGCCAGCCGCCCCGGCGGGGCTGGTGCCTGATCTGCAGCACCACCTTGCCCGTCTGGGGACCGCGCACGACTTTCATCCACATCTCGGCGGTGACCTGCGTGCCCGTGCCCATCTCGGTGAGCTTGGCCTCGATGCCCGGCTCACCCTCGCCGACCAGGTCGGCCGCGGTGAGGTTGCCGGCCCAGAGGACGGGACCGTAGCTGTGGTTGATCACCCAGTAGCCCGGGTCGATGCCGTCGAAGACGTATTCGTCCACGCCTTCCGTGATCATCACGCGCTTGGTCTGGGCGTCGCCGCCGTAACCGCCGCCCCGCTGGCCGGGGGTGCGCTTGTTGATCTCCACTTCACCGCCGGTGCCGTTGACGGCTTCGCTCCGCGGACGGAAGTAATCCAGGCCGGAGTCGAAGGACTCGACTTCGAAGAAGTACTCGGGAGCGGTGTTGAGGCTGTGGAGCTTGAGGTAGTTGTTGTCGTAAACGATGTAGCTGTTGTAGAGTTTGTCAGGCTCGATGCCATAGCGGACGATGTAGCCGTCTGCACCCGGCACCGGATCCCAGAGGAGCTGGGCCTCGCGCCGGTCTTCGGCGTTGCGGGTGACCTTGACGCCGCCCACCTTGACGGAGCCTGCGGAATACGGGTTGCCGAAGACGCGCAGGTCCTTGACGCTGAATTTGGCGCCGTCGTGGCACTGCCGGGCATTGATGAGCTTGACGTAGCGGGCCTGGACCGGCGTCTTGAGTTCGGTGTAGTCGTGGTGGAAGTCGAGCTTGTTGGCGCTCTTGTCGATGACCTTCGTCCAGTTGCTGCCGTCCTGCGACACCTCCACGGTGAAGCACTGATAGTATTCGGGATTGGCGGGTGCGGCGGCGCCGGGAGCACCGAAACCGGCCCGGGCGGGCTGCGTGGCACCGATGTGGTCGAAGTTGCACTGGATGGCGTAGATGTCGGCCACCTTGCCGAGATCCACTTCGAAGAACTCACCCGGATCGCCTGTCGCGGCGGCCCAGTTGGTCATGAAGTCTTCGTCCACGCCGTTCTCCGGCACATAGTTCTCGAAGGTGGAGGAGACGGTGACTTTCTTCTTGTGCGAGAGGAGTTTCCAGCCGGTCCAGTTGTGGTCCACGGCATCGGTCCGCGTACCCGGCCAGAACTGCGGGTAGTCGCCGAATTCGACATTGGAATGCATCACGCCGTCGGCGTCCACCGCCGTCGGGAAGATGGCGAGCTCGGAGCCGCGCCCGGCCCCGCCGTAGCTGGCCGGAATCATGCAGATGGTCCAGAGCTGGCCGTTCTTGTCGTGGAAGGTGCTGCCGTGTCCGGCTCCCACTGCGAAGCCCGTCGTCTTGAAAGTCAACGGATTATGCTCGGAGTAAGTGAACGGGCCCATGGGGCTGTCGCTTACGTAGACGCCGTGCGAGTAGGAGAGGAGTTCCAGGCCGATGGCGGCATATTGGAGGTAGTATTTGCCATTGTGCTTGGTCATCCAGGGACCTTCGATCCAGGGGTATTCCTCTTCGTAGTAGTCGCGGCGGCCGTTGAAGATGGAGAAGATCACGTCGTCGCGGGTGCGCTTCTCGAATCCGTGGTTGCGGTAGTCGCTGAAGAAGAGGATCTCCGGTCCGGCGATCTCCTTGAAGGTTTTCTTGTCCAGCTCGACGACCTTGAAAGGCATGAGCTGCGACCAGCCGTAGTACAGGTAGAGCCGTCCGTCGTCATCGACGAACATGTTGGCGTCGCCGTAGCGGTCGCTGTCGAAAGTGCCGACCTGCTCCCAGGTGCCTGCCTTGGGATCGATGGCTTTGTAGACGTTCTTGTTGTTCATGGAGCAGCCGTACAGGCTGCCGTCCATCTCTACGACGGAGACCACGCCGCCCGGGTAGTTCGGAGCGTCCACGTAGGTCCAGTTCTTGAAATCGGGGGAGTACCAGTAGCCCTTGCGGTGCGAAACGAACAGGAAGTAGTCGTCCTGGTAGATCAGGACCACCGGCTCCCCTCCGCGGTAGGAGCGCTCGCCGGGAACCACCAGGTCGAGCGGATTGCAGAAGGTTTTCTTCTCCTGCGCTCCGGACGGGAGTGACAGGAGGAGTGCGGCCGCCGCGAAGGCGGCGCGAAGAAGGGTTTTAGCGTGCATATGGATGAATTTGTGTATCTGCTATTGAAGGGCTTGCGGGTCGTTGTAGCGGATGGTGACGCCGAAGTCGTTGACGAAGCGGTTGAGGCCGTTGCTGCCGCTGTCCGGGGTGCCTTTGCGCTTGCCGGAGAGGACCTCCTGCGACATCTTCTTCTCGTCGAGGACGCGCTGCAGGGTCTCGGGATTGTCGCCGTGGTAGTGGCCGGGGTAGAGCTTTACGATGCCGTTCTTCTGCATGTAGTCCGCCGTGCGGGTGCAGGTGTTGATCAGGTCCTTGAAGGTGCCGGCGAAGAGCAGCAGGTTGGTGGAGCCGAAGGCATCCCCGCTGAAGCCGTAGTGGTGCTCCTTGTCGAAGAAGGTGACGGAGCCGGACGTGTGGCCCGGGGTGTGGAGCACCTCGACCTGCCGGCCGCCGAGGTCGATGACCTGGCCGTCCTCGAGGTAGTGGATCTCGCCCTGGTAGGCACCCCGCCTGCCGGAGATCAGGGCCGTGTCGGCGGGATGGATCCAGACTTCCGGGAAACAGACCGCGCCGCCGACGTGGTCGCCGTGGCCGTGGGTGAGGGCCATCATGACCGGCTTGCCGGTCAGTTGGGCAACGACCTGGTCGAGGTGGGGCATATAGGTGCCCGCGTCGATGACCAGGGCCTTGTCATTGCCTTCCAGCACATAGACGGACTCGTTGTAAACCTGGTAGCCGTTGCCTTCCCAGGTGTGTTCGTCGATCTGGCGGAAGACCACGTACGGGTCGCGGCAGACAAATTTCTCAGGGTATTCATTGCGGAATTGTTCAGCTTGTTCCGCACTCCAGACCACGATGGCGTTGCCGTGGCGGAAATACGTATCCAGCCCGGGGCGTCCGAGGTTCGAAGGCTCCGTGGCGGCGGTGCCGGACTCGATCTCATCGAGCAGCGTTTTCATCTCACGCAGGTATTCCATCCCTATTTCCCGCCCCTTGGGCAGGGAGAGCCAGTCTTTCTGCCAGTAGTGGCCGCCGTAGATCTGCAGGCGGTCGGGGTTCACGCCCCGTTCTTCGAGCGCCTCGATCAGGTACGGCACGGCGGAGACATACTGATAGAACGCATCCCGGTTGAAAAGCCATACGCCGTGGCCGGAGCCGACGGCATCGCCCGTGAAGAGCAGGTCGTGTCCCTTGAGCAGGAAGACCATCGATCCTGCCGTGTGGCCGGGAACTCCGATGGCTTCCACTTCCATTCCGCCCAGGTCGAAGGTCTCCCCTTCGTTGATGAAGCGGCACTGCGCTTCGGGGAAGCGGTCAGCGAGCCGCCTGAAATCGGTCTCGGGCAGGGCGAAGCGGACGTCCGGATCTTCGACGAAGGCGGGGAGCATCCCCGTGTGGTCGCCGTGGTTGTGGGTGAAGGTGATGGTCAGCGGCTTGCCCTGGGTGCGTTCCGCGACGAGGCTGCGCAGCGATTCGGCGGCGTTGTCCGCCCATTGCACCGGATTGGAAAGGTCGATCAGCAGGGCTTCCTTCTCTCCGACGAGCAGATAGATATCCGAGCAGTTGTTGAAGTGGGTCTTGTTGCCTTCGGCGTCGAAGGCCTCGCCGGCGGGGTTGCTGCTGTTGTAATCCTGGATGTGGTAGACGTTCTTTTCGATGACGGACACGGTGTAGGGTCCGACTTCCACGTCCGAGGGCCCTGCGCAGGCGGCCAGCATCAGGGCTGCGGCCGCCAGGAGGGGCTTTTTGAGGCTTTTGGGATACATGTACGGGTTTAGTTATAGTTTTCTAAACAAATATAAGTATCCGTCACTGCATATCCTTTCGGCTATGGCGCAAAAACTTTCGCTTTTCGTTCAGCCCTCTTTTTTGCTTGTCTGCCGTGGCCTCCGGACTTTGGGCGTTCTTCGTCTGCCTTCCGCCATCGCTTGTCCGCCATCCCCCAGCCTCCCGGGCGCACGTCAGGGAAGGGCGGAGCTATCCGCCTTAGTTGCTGAACGGCTGACTCCTCCTTTTTGGCCGGCTCCCTCCCGGAGCCTTCCAACAGTCGTCAGACAGACGCCGTTCTGCTGCTGGCAGCACCGCTGCCCTCGGCGGGCCCCGCTGATCCTTCCCTTCCTATACGCCCGGGAGGCTGGGGGACGGCGGACAAGCGGAGGGCGAGGGCGGAAAGCGGATCAGAACTGGTAATAGATAAAAGGCTGGATGTCCCCGCTCCGGAACTGGATGACGAGTTGGGCGGCGAGCAGGAAGGCGACGAAGAGCAGCGGCCAGGGCAGCTTGATGAAGCGGGCCATGAGGCGGCCATAGACCTTCGGCGGAATCAGCAGGCCGGCCGAGGCGACGAGCAGCATCACGCACCAAAGCTTGCGTGCGGCCCAGAACGGCGGCAGGTAGGCCAGGTCGAAATCAGTCAGGATGCGCCCCAGGATCTCCTGGCAACCCTGCAGGCTGTCCGCCCGGAAAAACACCCAGCACACCATCACGAACAGCATGGTCAGCATCCAGCTCAGCGCCTGGACGGGCCATGTATCCGGAATCTTCTTCAGCCAGGGGCGGCAGAGCTTGTGCACGACCAGCCCGGCCCCGTGCAGGGCGCCCCAGATGACGAACATCCAGGTCGAACCGTGCCACAGGCCGGCCACGACCATCGTCAGGAAATTGTTGACCAGGGTGCGCACCTGCCCCTTGCGGTTGCCGCCCAGGGGGATATACACATAGTCCCGGAACCAGGAGGACAGCGAGATATGCCAGCGCCGCCAGAACTCCGTCAGGTTCAGGGCCCGGTAGGGGAACAGGAAGTTCTCGTCCAGCCGGAAGCCCATCAGCGAGGCGATGCCGATGGACAGGTCGCTGTAGCCCGAGAAGTCGAGATAGATCTGCATGGTGTAGCCGAAGACGGCCATCAGCAGCTCGAAACCGGAATACGAAGCCGGGGTGTCGAACGCCAGGTTGTTGTAAACGGCCAGGTAATCGGCGAGGACCCCCTTCTTGAGCAGGCCGAGGATGATGAGCCAGAGGCCGAAGCGCAGCTCATGCCGCGTGGCCGGGCGGTTTGCGCGGATCTGCGGCAGGAAGCGCCCCGCACGCGTGATGGGACCGGCCAGCAGGAGGGGGAAAAACGACAGGTAGAAGAGGAATTCCAGGAACGCCGGCCGTCCGGTATATTTCCCCCGGTAAACGTCCACCGAATAGCTGATGGCCTGGAAGGTATAGAACGAGATGCCGATCGGCAGGACGATGTCCCCGACGGAGAAATTGCTGCGCAGCAGCGGGTTAAGCATCCCTTCGACGAAGAATCCGCTGTATTTGAAATACACCAGCGGCGCCAGGTCCAGCAAGATAATCAAAGCAAGCAACCATTTGCGACCCGTTCCGAGAGAGGTGTGCGAGGGCGTTGTGGAGGGCGGAGCGGAAATTGGTTTTTCGGCAAACCTGTCCGAAAAATAATTTCCGGCCGCCCGCGAGGGAACACCCCCAGGCCGGCGCATCAGTTCAGTCAGAAAGTAGTTGACCGCAGCAGTCGCGGGAAGCAGCAGCATCAGCAGGCCGTTGGCCTTGTAGAAGAAAAACAGGTCGAAGGCGAGGACATACAGCAGCATCGCCGTGCGGTTCCACTTCCGGACGAAGATGTACAGGAAGAAAAAGGCGGTGAACAACGCCCAGAACCCCATGCTGCAGAACATCAGCCCGCCCGGTGCAGGCTGGGTGAAGAAAGCGCCCAGATCCTGCAGGATCCGGCTCCAGTCCAGGCTATTCCAAAGGCTTCCGCTCATCGCTCATCAATCTTTGGGCGGGGACAAGAGGGTCACACCGTGGGTTTTGGGAGTGTCCTTGGGTGGGATGTCCCAGCGGATCGGATGGGCGCTGGAGTCCCGGAGCCAGGTGGAAACGGTGTCCGCCCACATGTTGTAGGAGGCGAGCACCGGATGGGCGCCGTCCTTGGCGCGCTGGTATTTCAGCCGCAGGCTGGGGTAATAGCGGCTCTTGCCGCAGCGGCGCAGGAGGATGTCGTTGATGCCGGTGTCCGGCTTCCAGTTGGGCGGGCCGATCCAGATGAAGGGCAGGTCGCCGATCTCGCGGATAACCTCCCCGACAGCGGCGTCGCGTTCTTCTATATTCCTGACGAACAGCTCATTGGCTCCGATGCAGAGGAAGATGTAGGTGGGGTCGAACTTCCGGATGAAGTAGCTCAGCGTGTCCGATTTGGCCCAGTATTTCGAAGAAGAACTGTACCAGATTACGCACTGCATCGTGTGGCCGTTGGCCGTGGCATACTGGGAGAGGCGGTAGCGAAGGCCCTCGACCATCGAGTCCCCCACGAAGAGGATGCGGTGCGCGGAGGTGTCCGGACCGGCAGGTTCCGGCTCGTCCGGCAGGACGGTGTCCAGCGAATCGGCCGCCTGGACCGTCCACGGCCCCAGGTCCACGCGGCGCAGGCCTGCTTCGCCCTGGGCCGGGAAAAAGACGGCGAAGGCGAGCACGCACAACAGCGCGACGGCGGGGATGGCGGCAATCCGGAGAGAATGCATAACGGGCACAAAGATAGGAATATTGTCGCGGAAAAGATTTATCTTTGTACAAGAATTCAAAAAATACCGTACGATGAAAAAGTCTTTCTTTCTGATGCTGGCGGCCGCAGCCGCCCTGTTGTTCGCTTCATGTACCCAATCCCTGCCCCAGCGGATGGACGCCTTCGTCGCCAATGTCGAGAAAAACGCCGGCACCTACACCGAAGAGGATTGGGAGCAGGCAAACGAGACCTTCGAAGAGCTTTGCGAAGAGTATAAGGAAAACAAGGGCTCGCTGACCGGTGACGAGGTGAAGCAGATCCGCGACGCGATGAGCCGCTACACTTCGCAGGTGGTCAAGTCCGGCGTACGCAGCGTGCGGGATGCCATCGAGGAGATCGGCAACGAACTGCCCGGTCTGTTCGAGGATCTCGGCAGCATCTTCCGGGGCATCGGAGACGGCATTTCCGGCGGATCTTCCGATAACGGGACGACCGAACCGGCATCCGAACCTGCAAACAAATAAGAGATGGCGTCGCACGTGATTTCCGGCATCCAGCAGATCGGTGTCGGGACGGAGAGTTTCCGCAAGAGCTGGAACTGGCTCATCGAGATGTTCGGTGCGGATGTCCGTATCCTCGAAGACGATACGGTGGCGGAGCGGATGCTTCCCTACACGGGCGGCGTGCCGCAGAAGCGCCATGCCTGCATCGCCGCGAACCTCCAGGGCGGCGGCGGATTCGAGGTGTGGCAGTTCTCCGGGCGCAAGCCGCAGCCCTGCCCGTTCGAGCTCGCCGTCGGCGACCTGGGCATCCTGGCCGCCAAGATCAAATGCCGCGACGTGGCGGCGTTCCACCGGGTGATGGCTGCCAGATGGGCGGCCACCGGTCCGCTGGAGACGCTCCCCGACGGGACGCCCAGCTTCTACGTCAAGGACCTCTACGGCAACTGGTTCCAACTCGTGGAGCGCAAAGATATCTATATCGAACAGAATAAGCCCACCGGCGGGGTCATCGGCGCCGTGATCGGCGTCAGCGACATGCAGGCGGCCCTGCGCTTCTACGGCCGGGTGCTCGGTTACGACCGGGTCCTCAGTGACACCGAAGGGGCGTTTTCCGCCAGCGATTTCCTGCCCGGCGGGACCCGTTGCTGCCACCGCGTGCTGCTGGGACGTTCCGTCCCCTTCACCGGCGCTTTCTCGGGACTCTACGGTGACAGCACCCTCGAGCTCGTGCAGGTGCCCGGCGTGCAGGCCCGGAAGGTCTTCGAAGGCCGCTTCTGGGGCGATCCCGGCTTCATCCAGCTCTGCTTCGACGTGACCGGGATGAATGCGATGAAGCAGTTCTGCGAAGCCGAAGGGCATCCCTTCACCGTGGACAGCTGCCCGGACGGCGAGCGTTTCGACATGGGCGAGGCCTCCGGCCGCTTCTGCTACATCGAAGATCCTGACGGCACGCTCATCGAGCTCGTTGAGACGGAGAAAGTCCCGATCGTGGGCAAGCTGGGCTGGTACATCGACATGAAGAAGCGGGACGCCGCGAAGCCGCTTCCCAAGTTCCTCTTCCGGATGATGGGGCTCGTCTCCACCGAAAAAGTCCGGGACTAATGCCCTGCGTCTGGATCACGGGGGCATCCTCCGGCATCGGAGCCGCGTGCGCCTGCCGCTATGCGGCGCAGGGCGCGCGGCTCGTGCTGACCTCGTCCTCGCAGGAACGGCTGGAGGGCGTCGCGGCGCAGTGCCGCGCCCAGGGGGCGGCGGAAGTGGTTGTGTTGCCTTTTGATTTCCGGGACCTGAGCGGGATCGACGCGCTGGCCCGCCGGGCCTGGGAGGCCTTCGGCGGCCTGGATATCGTTTTCCTCAATGCCGGTGTCAGCCAGCGGACCACGGTGGAGGACACCTCCCTGGAGATGGTGCGGGAGATGATGGAGATCAATTATTTCGCGCCGGTCGCGATCGCCCAGGCACTGCTGGCGCCGATGGTGGCGCGGGGCGGCGGACACATCGCCGTGACCACCTCCATCGCCGGCCGCTTCGGCTTCCCGCTCCGCTGCGGCTACAGCTCCTCCAAGTTTGCGCTGTACGGCTTCTTCGAGACCCTGCAGGCGGAATACTACGACCGGGGCATCCGCGTGACGCTGGTCTGCCCCGGCCGGGTACGTACGAATATTTCTTTCTATGCGCTGGACAAAGGCGGGCAGCGCCACGGCAAGATGGATCCCGGGCAGGGCGGGGGAATGTCCCCCGAGGATGCCGCGCGCATCATCGTACACGCCATCTCCCGGAGCCGTCGGGAAGTGCTCGTGGGCCGGAAAGAGCTCTTGATGGTGTACATCAAGCGATTCTTCCCCGGACTCTGCGCCCGGCTGGCCCGCCGGATCAAGCCGGTCTGATCAGCTTCCCTATTTGAAAAGAAGCTGGGCGAACTGGTACAGGCTGCGGCGCCAGGTGTGCCACTCGTGGGCGGTGCCTTCCGAGATGTACCCCACGGCGTTGATGCCGATCTTCTTCAGATTTTCGGCTGCTTCCATGACCCGGGGATTCTCCTTGCTTCCGCTGCTCATGAATACGAGCTGGTTGGTCTTCTGGAAGCCCTCGGCACCCTGGATGTCTTCAACGCTCATCACGCCGCCGCTGAACATGCCCACATAGGCGAAGGTGGTGGGATTGGCGAGGGTGATCCTGCGGGTCTGACCGCCACCCATGGACAGGCCGGCCATGGCACGGTGCCGGGCGTCGGCGATCACGCGATACTCTTTCTCCACCATCGGGATGATGTCCGTGAGCAGGACCACCTGGAACCCGTCGTTGCTGGCACGCTGACCCGGCTGGGGTTTGGGCAGCATCTCGGCATACCGGCCGACCAGATGGATGTTCTGGCCCTGGCCGTAATCCATCACCACGATGAACGGGACGGCCTTGCCTTCGGCAATCAGGTTGTCCAGGATCTGCCCGGTGTGGCCCTGGGCGGACCAGCCATGCTCATTCTCGGCATTGCCGTGCTGGAGATACAGGACGGGATACTTCTTGTTGGGATTCTTCTGATACTCGGCGGGCAGATAGACAAAGCAGTGGCGCATGCTCTCCGTGGCTTTGGACCAATAGTACCGCTCTTCGACGACACCCTGGGGTACGTTCTTGACCTGCCAGAAATCCATGTCGGCGGAGGGAATCTCGATGCCGCTGCCCCATCGGCCGGCGCCGAAGAAATAGATGCTGCCCGGATCGGGCACCGAAGCGCCGTCGACATTCAGCTGATAGTAGTGGAAACCGACATCCTGGGGATCGGAAGTACCTGTCCACATGCCGTTCTCGTCCTTGGACATCTCATACCTTTTGCCTGCGATATCCAGCTGGACGGCGCTTGCCTGCGGAGCGTAGAGTTGCGCGCGGACAGCCCCCTGGGAGTTCACCATCGGATACTGATGTCCCAACTGGTTGGTGACATTCGGCTTGAAATCTTCAACGGCACCGGTGAAAGACGGCACCACGGGGTTCCTCTGCTGCGCGGATACGGTCCAGGCTGCGAGCATCATGAATAAAAAGACAATCCGTTTCATTGTTACTACGTATTAATTGGTTCGTTACAGAAATGTTGCTGTGTTATTACGTGGCCGGGGTTTTGAAAGGCTCCGGACAAATATACTGTTTTTCTCGATATCAAAAAGGAGTTGGAATAATGTAAATAAATCATTATCTTTGGATTTGGAGCCATTGTTGCTTCGAAACCGAATAACCAATTATAACATCATGGAAAGAAGAGAATTTCTCAAGAAAGCGGGTTATGCCGCTGCCGGGATCGTACTTGCCGGTCCGGGTCTCAGTGCTTCCAGCTACGCCCGCATCAAGGGTGCCAATGACCGGGTGAATGTCGCAGTCGTCGGCTATTCCGATCGCTTCAAAGGCTCCCTGCTGCCTGCGTTCCAGGCCAATTGCCAGAAGCAGAATTTCGACATCGTCGGCGTGTCCGATCTATGGAGGCTCCGCCGGGAAGAAGCCCAGTCCACCCTGGAGACCCGGTTCGGCCACAAGATCAAGACCTACGTGAACAACGAGAAGATGTACCAGGACAAGGACATCGACGCGGTGATCATCTCCACGGCTGATTTCCAGCATGCCCTCCACGCTGCGGAAGCGGCCGAGAACGGCAAGGACGCCTATGTGGAGAAGCCTTTCGCCGAGACCATGGCGGACGCCCGGGTGGCCAAGGCCGCCATCGAGAAGGCCGGCACGATCGTGCAGATCGGCTCCCAGCGCCGGAGCGCGCCGAACTACCACGCGGCGAACGATTTTCTCCGTTCCGGCAAATTCGGGGACATCGTCATGGTGGAGATGACGTGGAACGTCAACCAGCCCGGTCGCTGGCGCCGTCCGAACACGGTGCCGCTCCTCAAGGAGGAGGATACCGACTGGAAGCGCTACCTGATGAACCGCCCCTGGCAGGCGTTCGATCCGCGCAAATATTTGGAATTCCGTCTCTTCTGGCCGTTCTCTTCCGGTATCCCCGGGCAGTGGATGGCGCACCAGATCGACACCGTGCACTGGTTCACCGGCTACAATTATCCGCGGAGCGTGGCTGCCAACGGCGGCATCTACCTCTGGAACGACGGCCGTACCAACTACGACACGATGACGGCCGTGCTGGACTACGGTCCGCAGGACAATCCCGCCAAGGGCTTCCAGGTCATCTACTCTTCCCGATTCACCAACAGCGCCGGCGGCGTAAAGGAGATCTACTACTCCAACGGCGGTGAGCTCAACCTCGACACGAACATGGTCACGCCCAACGGCGGCATGGCCGCCCGCGATGCCGCGGCGATGGGCATGCAGGAGAACAAACTGGAGACTTTCTCCCTCTCCCAGGCCGCCAAGGTGTCCACGGAGGCCAACACCGGCGGGGATCCGATGACGGTGGCGCACATGCTCAACTGGATGGAGTGCGTCCGCAGCCGCAAGCAGCCGAACGCCAACTACATGGCGGGCTACAACCATTCCATCGCCTGCATCATGGTCACCGCAGCCCTGCGCACCCACGAATTCACGGTCTTTGATCCTGCGACGCAGGAAGTGATGGCCGGCGGCAAGCCTTTCCAATATTGATGACGCGTATGAAGAAGTTATTGTATCTTCTGCCGGTCCTGGCCCTGATGCTGGGATGCGGCCCGGAAAAGAAAGCCGATGTGGTCTTTGTCCGTGACGATGCCGCCCGCAAGGTGGACGTCAACATCGGCGGTACGTATTTCACCTCGTTCTTTTATCCCGAGGATATCGAGAAGCAGATCCTCTGGCCGATCTATTCGGCTTCCGGGAAAGATATCACCCGCGGTTTCCCGCGTGCGCCGCGCGCATTCGAGAGCACGGACCATCCGCATCACAGCGGCCTCTGGTTCAACCACGGAGCGGTCAACGGCCTGGATTTCTGGAACAACTCCTACGCGATTCCCGCCGAGCGGAAGCCTTTGTACGGCACCATCGTTTTCGACGGGATCGTCTCGGCGGCCGACGGCCGGCTGGTCGTCAAGGCCAACTGGGTGGACAACGACGGAAAGGTCCTCCTGAAGGAGGTGACGACCTTTGACTTTGCCGGCTCCGCCGACGAACGTTCCGTCGTCCGTACCGCCAAGCTGACCGCCGTGGAGCCGGTCCTCTTCAGCGAGAGCAAGGAAGGCATGCTGGGCCTGCGGGTTGACCGCGCGTTCCAGAAGCCTTCGGACAGGCCCGAGCGTTATACCGATGCGATGGGGAACGTGACGGAGGTGGCCACGGTCAACAACGAGGGCGTCACCGGCGAATATGTCAACAGCCTGGGAGACCGGGGCGATGACGTCTGGTCGAAACGGGCTGAATGGACGATGCTCAACGGGACGAAGGAAGGAGATGACATCTCGATCCTGATCATCGACTCGATGGACAATCCGAACTACCCGGCCTGGTCCCACGCGCGCGGCTACGGCCTGTTCGCTGTCAACAACATGGGCGGACGCGATTTCGACAAGACCCTTACCGAACCCGTCGAGTACAAGCTCGAGCCGGGTGAGAGCGTCAGCTTTACTTATAAGGTCATCGTCAAGAGCGGCGGCTTCCTGACTTCGGCGGACGCTGAAGCCCGGGCCCGGGAGTTCAACAAGTAGCGCCCGCTGGGTATCAGATTTTTGCAAAACGGCCTCCGGAGATCTCCCGGAGGCCGTTTTGTAAAAGGAATCAGTTGAAGACTTCGGCGAGTTTGTTTGCCAGCGCTTCACCGCGGAGGGCACGGGCTACGACGATGCCTTCGGGGTCGATCAGCAGGTTGTCCGGGATGGAGTTGACGGAGTAAACCTCTGAGGCCACAGTCTTCCAGCCTTTCAGGTCGGAGAGGTGGATCCAGGGCATCTGCCATTCGAGGATCGCTTTTTCCCAGGGATCCTTCTCGCTGTCGAAGGAGAGCCCGACAATCTCAAAACCCTTGTCGTGGTACTGCTTATAAGCAGCTACCACGTTGGGCATTTCTGCCTTGCAGGGACCGCACCAGGAGGCCCAGAAGTCCACCAGCACCCATTTGCCCTGTCCCACGTACTCGCTCAGCTTGTGCAGCTTGCCTTCTGTATCCGCCTCTTCCAAATCCAGGAATCTCTGGCCGATGATGGCGCTCTTGGCATCGTCCGCCTTCAATACATCGGCCACGGCTTTTTCCAGGCCTTCCTTGAGATCCACCACGAAGGGATGCTTCGCATAGGGAGCATCCGAGGAGACCAGCTCTTTGAATTTGGCGTGGCCTAAGACTTCGGGGACGTTCTCCATGAAAGCGACGGGGATGAGATTATCCTTGTTCTCCTCGATGATGGCCAGTTTGGTATCGGCATACTTATGAAACTCGGTCTCATATTGAGCAAGAAATTCACGTTGAGTGGCATCCCGTTCCTCCTTGGGCCGCGCCATAAAGTCTTCGATGAGCCGGTTCAACGGGGCATAGGCCTTGGAATCCCGCTTGTCACACTCCGCCAGCTTGATATTCAGGGCAGAGCCGGTGACGGAACTATCGGCGAAATCGATTTGAACAGGGACACCGTCATTGAATAGCGGGTATCTCCAGTTGGAGCCGTCGACGTCAATGGCCAGGAAGGCATCTTTGGCGGCCTTCCCCCGCATTTCGAAAGTGCCGCCAGCTACCACTGCGCTGTCGATCGCGTCTTCCACATACCGGTCTACCAGATAGACGACAGTCCCGTCCTGGGGAGCATTCTTGCCACTAATAACATACTTTACATCATTTCCGGTGCACGCCAGCATCCCTGCTGCGACCACCGAGAGCATAAGAAAAGAGTACGCTTTCATATCCATCAAATTATTATAGTCCTTTTACTTTCCGGACGTTACCGGCCGAGTCGGACAAAAATAAGCATTCTTTCTTGTTCAGGCAAGTCGTGCTGCGTGAATCTTTTTGGTATGGTACAAAGGATTGCTTCGGTCTAACCCTGCAAGCCGTGATAGATTAATCAACTGTTCTTCAACGAGAACTGAAAACACGGGTATTTATTTCAGGTACCCGTGTTTTCTGTTTGGGCTGTTATTGAATCGTTTACATCGCACGGTTCGTCGTGGGGGCCTCGAAGTATGATGGGTTTGGAAGCAGAGTGGGGGAGACGTCCGTAAAACGGGGACGACACCTTCAAAAAACGCAGTTGTTGCGGGAGACGTCCATTTATCCGGGACGTTTCCCTCACTTTGCTGTCTAAAGAACCTGCGGCGGGCAGAGGGGGGGGGATGTGTATGGACCTGCGATAAGAAGATTTGATGAATCTATTATAATAACAACAGCGAGACAAACAAATTAGAATCGCTTGTCTCGCTGTAAATCAGTATGTTAAGAGTGAAACTTTCTCTTAATACTCCTCCTCGTTAAAGAAGAAATCATCCTTGGTCGGGTAGTCCGGCCAGATGTCTTCGATGGTTTCGTATATTTCGCCCTCTTCCTCAAGTTCCTGAAGGTTTTCGATGACCTCTTCGGGAGCGCCGGAGCGGTTGGCGTAGTCTATGAGTTCGTCTTTTGTTGCCGGCCACGGAGCATCGTCCAGGCTGCTGGCCAATTCAAGTGTCCAATACATAATACCTAGTCAATTTCGTATTTGGCCGCAAATATATAAAATTATTCTCAAGTGCAAATAATTTTGAGTACTTTTGCATCCATGAGTTACACAAAAGAAGACATCTATACCCCCGAAACCACTGAAGCCCTGGCAGCGCACGTGCGCGAAATCCTCCGCCTGCTTGGCGAAGACCCTGAGCGTGAGGGACTTGTGAAGACGCCGGAGCGCGTGGCAAAAGCGCTGCAGTTCACCACTAAAGGCTACCAGGAGGACGGAAAGGAAATCATACGCCAGGCCATTTTCGACGAAAAGTACCAGCAGATGGTCCTGGTCCGCGACATCGAACTCTACAGCACCTGCGAGCACCACATGATGCCCTTCATCGGCAAATGCCACGTCGCCTACATCCCCAACGGGAAAATCACAGGCCTGAGCAAGATCGCCCGCGTGGTGGAAACCTACGCCCGCAGGCTGCAGGTGCAGGAAAGGCTGACCGTCCAGATCCGTGACTGCATACAGGAAGCGCTGCAGCCCCTTGGCGTGGCCGTGGTCATTGAAGCCAACCACACCTGCATGCAAATCCGGGGCGTCCAGAAGTCAAATGCAATCACGACCACGTCCGCATTCAGCGGAATTTTCCTGAGTTCCGCCCGGACGCGCAACGAATTCCTGAACCTTATCCGCTAGTCGACGGCCTTCGCCAGATTCGCCAGGTCACAGTCCGCCTTGATCTTGTCAATGATGGCGCACACCACTTGAAACGTGCGCGAATCGCGCGTGTAGATTGCCGGCGTGGCAAACGCCACCCTCCCCTGCCTCTTGAGCTTCAGCGCGGAGGCTTTTTTCTTTTCGGATGCGGGATTGTAGACAGCAATGCTGTTGCCGCCGAACATGCCCACGATCTTCATGCATGGCACGTCGGTTTCGCCGTCGCCGAAATAAATCATGTGCGAGAACGGAATGCGTTTCTTGTCGTCGGCGATGGAGGCGTTGACCCGCTTGTTGTCGCGGGAACTGAAGATTCCCTTGGATATCTTGAAGAGGAACTGGGTCTTTGCCGTGTAGTCGACGGCGATGCCCGGCCATTCGGCCTCCCCCTCTGAATTATAGATGAAGGACCCGGCAAAAATGTGCTTGAATTCGGAGGCGATGGGGCTGCCTTCGATGATTTCCTTCAGGCCGCTGGAATTGATGTAGTGCTCCACGCGCACCCCGTGCTGCCTGCCGTAGGCGTTGACCATGGAGAACCACTGCCGTACGCCGTCGAAAAGCTCTATGTCAGCCCCGAAACGACGCAGCTGCTCACGGCGCAGGCATATCCCCTGCTTATGCGCCTCATCAAACATTAACTTCATGTAGGCCAGCACATTAGACGCATCCTGGCCGATGGCGATAGAATCGCTCATCTTCCAGAATTCCTCGGGCGTGGAGCCGACGGCCTGGATGAATCCGAACTCCTGCATATTGCCCGGAGAAAGCGTGCCGTCAAAATCGTAAATCAAGGCGACGATAGGTTTCTTACTCATATTTTTTCACCCCTAATATTCATAATTCGCCACAAATATCGTAATTATTCACCACATACACACAAGAGAGTTTGCAAAAAAACCGGCACCCCTCTAATTTTGCCCTGCTAAACCAAAATCGAAACAAAATGGCAAACTATCCCCATTACCTTGAACGCCTCCAAAATGCAACCCGCAAGTACTGGGACAAAGCAGCCCTCAACAGCATAGGCGGCGATTCATTCACCTACGGCCAGATGGCCACCCAAATCGAAAAATTCCACCTCGTTTTCAACGCTCTCGGAGTAAAGAAAGGAGACAAGATAGCCCTTTTCGCACGCAACGGAGCCCGCTGGGGCATGGCCTACCTCGCTGTCAACAGTTATGAGGCCGTCATAGTCCCCGTGCTCGCGGACTTCACTCCCGAAAACGCCAGCTTCCTGGTCCACCATTCCGAAAGCGTGATCCTTTTCACCAATGAAGACAAGTGGAAGAACATGAACATCAGCCTGATGAGCGAACTGAAACTCGCCATCGACGTGGACACCTGGAAAGCCCTCTGGGCGGCCGACGACCAGACCCTCGCCACCTATGAGACCATGGAAGAACTCTTCGAGGAGAAGTGGCACGACGGCTACGGCCCTGAGAACGTGGTCTTCCCCACCGACAACTGGGACGACCTCTCCACTATCAACTACACCTCCGGCTCCACCGGTGACCCCAAGGGCGTCATGCTCACCTACCGTAACTTCTCAGCCATCGTGGACTACAGCCAGCGCCACGTTCCCGCCGGCGACAAGATGGTCTCCATGCTCCCGATGGCCCACATGTACGGCCTCGTGATCGAATTCATTTACCCGCTCTGCAACGGCACTGCAATCTACTGGCTCGGCAAGGCTCCGACCCCCGCCACCCTCCTCAAGGCCTTCGCGGACGTGAAGCCGTACCTTCTCATCACAGTGCCCCTCGTGATGGAGAAGATCTACAAATCGAAGGTAAAGCCCACCCTGGACAAGCCCATTGTCAAGGTCCTGCTGAAGATTCCCGGAATCAACAATATTATTTACAATAAGGTCAAGGAAGGCCTGGTCCAGGCATTCGGCGGCAATGTGCAAGAGTTCATCATGGGCGGCGCAGCCCTCAACCCCGAGGTTGAAAAACTCTTCAAGCGCATCAAGTTCCCCTACCTCGTCGGCTACGGCATGACCGAGGCCTGCCCGTTGCTTGCATATGAGCACTGGACCAAATTCGTCCCCGGTTCCTGCGGCAAGGCGGTCGACTGCGCCGTCGTACGCATAGACTCCGAAGACCCCGAGCACATCGCCGGCGAAATTCAGGCGAAGGGCGAGAACATTACCATCGGCTACTTCAAGAACCCCGAGGCTTCAGCCAACGCTTTCACTGAGGACGGATTCCTCCGCACCGGTGACCTCGGCATCATGGACAAGGAAGGCAATATTTTCATCAAGGGCCGCTCCAAGAGCATGATCCTGACCGCCAACGGGCAGAACATCTACCCTGAGGAGCTTGAAGCCATCATCAACAACCAGCCCTATGTGGGCGAGTCCGTGGTAGTGGACCGCGCCGGCAAGGTCGTGGCCCTGGTCTATCTCGACAACGACGCCATCAAGCGCGACAAGCTCGACAGCGAGGCCGTGTCCGACATTCCCGAGAAGATCCGCCTGGCATCGAACCGCCAGCTCCCCGCCTACAGCCAGATCGCCAAGGTCGAGACCGTGCTCGCTCCTTTCGAGAAGACTCCCAAGATGAGCATCAAACGCTTCCTCTACAAATAATCTGACAAATTGTCACTGGAATATTATTTGAGTAATTCAAAGCCGGCCCGGAAGAGCCGGCTTTTTTAAAACACACAGTTATGGCAAAGAATACTAAAGGACAAATCGGAGTAACTACTGAGAACATATTTCCGGTAATCAAGCAGTTTCTCTACAGCGACCACGAAATATTCCTTCGCGAGCTCGTGGCAAACGCAGTGGATGCCGAGCAGAAGCTGAAGGCGCTTGCATCCGCCGGCACCTTCAAGGGAGAGACCGGTCCCCTGAAGGTGGAACTCGAACTTGACGAGAAGAAGAAAACCCTGAAAATCATCGACAACGGTATAGGCATGACAGCCGACGAAGTGGACCGCTACATCAACCAGATAGCGTTTTCCAGCGCCGGCGAGTTCCTTGAGAAATACAAGGACCAGACCAACATAATCGGCCATTTCGGCCTTGGATTCTATTCTGCCTTCATGGTAGCCAGGAAGGTGACCATCGACACCCTCAGCTGGCAGGAAGGCGCCGAAGCAGTGCTCTGGACCTGTGACGGCTCCCCGGAATTCACAATGGGTGCATCGAAGAAAAGCGAGCGCGGCACCGTCGTGACCCTGCACCTCGATGACGAAAGCGCCGAAGAATTCGGCACGAAGGGAAAGATACGCAGCCTGCTGGACAAGTATTGCAAGTTCATGCCCGTGCCCGTGGTTTTCGGAAAGAAGACAGAGTGGAAGGACGGCAAAAGCGTGGAGACCGGCGAAGACGACGTCATCAACAGCATCGAACCCATATGGACCAAAGCCCCATCGGAACTCAAGGACGAGGACTACCTGAATTTCTACAAGGCCCTCTACCCAATGGACGAAGAGCCGATGTTCTGGATTCACCTCAATGTCGATTATCCGTTCAACCTGACCGGCGTGCTCTACTTCCCCAAGATCAAGGAGCGCATGGCCATCGACCGTAACAAGATACAGCTCTACTGCAACCAGATGTTCGTCACCGACCACGTGGACAACATCGTCCCGGACTTCCTGACACTGCTCCACGGCGTCATCGACTCCCCCGACATTCCGTTGAACGTCAGCCGCAGCTATCTCCAGAGCGACGCCAACGTCAAGAAAATCAGCACCTATATCACCAAGAAAGTCGCCGACAGGCTTGAGGAAATCTTCAAAGAGCAGCGCACCCAGTTCGAAGAAAAGTGGGACAACATAAAGCTCTTCATCGAATACGGCATGCTGTCCGACGAAAAGTTCTGCGAACGCGCACTGAACTTCGCCCTGTTCAAGAACACCGACGGCAAGTATTTCTGCTTCGAGGACTACCGCAAGGCGATCGAAGGCACCCAGACCGACAAGGACAAGAAAGTGGTCTACCTCTACGCAACCGACGCGGAAGCGCAGTACGGCTGCATCGAGGCGGCAAAGAACCTCGGCTACGACGTCCTCCTGATGGACTGCGAACTGGACAGCCATTTCGTCAACATGCTGGAGCAGAAGCTGAAGGACGCACGGTTCGCCCGCGTGGACAGCGACACCCCTGACAACCTGATCCCGAAGGAAGAAAAAGTCAAGCCGGAGATGAGCGACGACGACAAGAAAGCCCTCGAGGAGCTTTTCAAGGGAGTGCTTCCGGAAGGCGCCGATTACCGCGTGGAGCCGGAAAACCTGGGAGCGGAGAACGCCCCTGTCGTGCTCACGCAGAGCGAGTTCATGCGCCGCTGGCGCGAAATGAGCGCACTGGGCGGAGGCATGAACTTCTACGGCTCGATGCCCGAATCCTACGACGTGAAGGTGAATATGGAGAATCCGCTGATTGCCCGCATCTGGGCCGACCGCGAAGGCACTGCCGACCTGCTCCGCCAGGTCGTGGACCTTGCACTCCTCGGCAAAGGCATGCTGAAGGGCAAAGCGCTCTCGGAATTCATCGCCAGGAGCGAAAAATTACTTGGCTAATGGTTTGAAAATCAAAAAATGTGGCTATCTTTGCGCCCGCTAAGAAAACCATCTGGTTTTGGTGCAATGGGTCCCGGACCCGTTCCGGGATGAGTAACACATTTTAACTATTTAAACAATGCAGCATTTTGAACTGAAAGGCCAGACCCGCAAGGCGGCCGGCAAAGCGGCCCTCAAGGCCTTCCGCGCACAGGGACTCGTCCCTTGCAACCTCTATGGCAGCGGCGTAGAGAACGTTCTTTTCACCATCGATGCCAAGGCTCTTAAGGCCGTCACCGAGACCCCTAAGGCCTACATCATCGACCTTGTCCTCGACGACACCAAGAAATACACCGCAGTGCTCCATGAGCTCCAGTGGCACCCCGTCACCGACGCTTGCCTGCACGTGGATTTCCTCGCAGTTGACGAGAAGAAGCCCATCAACATCGAAGTTCCCATCGTCATCACCGGACACGCTATCGGTGTGCAGCAGGGTGGTAAGTTCTATCAGAACGCCCGTAAGATCCGCATCTGCGCCACTATGGCAAACCTTCCTGACGACGTGACCGTGGACATCACCAAGCTCGGCCTGGACAAGCGCATCAAGGCCGGTGACGTGAAGCTCGAGAACATCACCGTTACCACCGACAAGGACGCCATCATCTGCGGTGTCAAGACCACCCGTAACACCGTGGTCACCACCGAGGAGGCTTAATTGTGGCCGAAAAGAGTTATCTGGTAGCCGGTTTAGGCAACATTGGCGCCGAATACGCAGGCACCAGACACAACATCGGATTCATAGTATTGGACGCCTGGGCCCAGGCGTCCAATATTTCGTTTGAAACCAAACGCTACGGCGACATTGCCGTCGACACAATAAAAGGCCGCAAGTTCTACCTTCTCAAGCCGTCGACCTACATGAATCTCAGCGGCAACGCCGTGCGCTACTGGCTCCGGGAGCTGGAAATCCCGCTTGAGAACCTAATGGTGGTCTGCGACGACCTGAATCTCCCGTTCGGAACCACCAGGATGAGGATGAACGGCAGCACAGGCGGCCACAACGGGCTTGAAAGCATCGAAGAACTGCTTGAAACAAGAGAATATGCGCGCGTCCGCGTAGGCATTGGACATGAATTTGGGGAGGGCAGCCAGATCGATTTCGTGCTCAGCCCTTTCACCCTCCTGCAACTGCCTGAACTGCCGAAGATTGCCGACAAAGTGGTTGCCGGAATCAAGACCTGGGCCTTCGTCGGAGGGCAAAAAGCCATGACGGAACTCAACACCAAAGCCCAAACTACGGAAAACGCGCCAAGTCAATAAGTTATTTTTTGAAAAAAATTGTTATTTCAAAAAAAGTTTTATATCTTGCGCAAGTTTTAGACTTTAACACCAATACATTTTAATACGTTTAATTTATGAAAGCACTTGTTGAAAAAATCAACGCCAACATTGAGGCATTCAAGGTCAATGCTGAGGCTCAGGTTGTCAAAGGTAACAAAGCAGCTGGCTCTCGCGCTCGCAAAGCCGCTCTCGAGCTTATGAAGGATCTCAAGGAATTCCGCAAGGTTTCCGTTGCTGACGCAAAAAAATAATTTTTTTTGCATTTTGATGCAACGTTTCTAAAACCTTTTGCATCTATAATGCAGGTTTAGGTTTTAGTACACGTTTAAAGGTCGGGAGCCGCGAGGTTACCGGCCTTTTGCATCTCCACCTGTTTCCTGCTATGAAACGCTTGATTTTCACCGTGTTAGCCCTAATCCTGCCCCTGGCCTCCGGCGCAGTGGGGTATCGTGGTATTGTGGTTCCGGTGGAATTCAGCGACTGTTCCTTTTCGGACCGGTATACCGGAGTAGTAAAAAAAATCGAGACGTCCCGCGACTATCTCAATGACCAGTTCACCTACGGTCCGACCATAAATTTCGACATTTCCCCCACCGTGCGCCTGCCCCGGAGCTATTCCTGGTATGGCGCAAATTCATCTGCGCGCAGGGACGAAAAGATAGGTGACCTCGTTCGCGAAGTATGTTCCGCCCTTCAGGTCAACTGGAGCACCTACGACAACGACGGCGACGGAATCATCGACAATGTCTGCATCATCGCGGCCGGAGGTTCGGAGGCCGACGGTGCCGGGGCGGACCGACTGTGGCCCCAGCAGGGTTTCCTGTCGGACAGGGGCGGGACGGTCCAGGCCGATGGAAAGACCGTGGACTGCTTCACCGTGTGCACGGAATCTTCATCCGTGGCCGTGTTCTGCCACGAATTCGCCCACAGTTTCGGCCTTCCCGACCTGTACGACACCGACGGTGCAGGCAGCGGAGGCAAAACCAAAGGCCTCTGGAGCGTCCTCTCCCCCATGGATGACGGAGTAATGTCCAAAGACCGCCCGACTCCCCCGAATTTCAGCGCCATCGAGCTGGAAATTCTCGGCATAGGCAATCCAGTCAGGATAGGCCAGGGCTACCTGACCCTCCACCCGGTCGGAAGCAGCAAGGAATACCTTCGCATCGACAGCGACAACGAAGATGAATACTTCCTGCTGGAATACCGTAAACCAGAAGGATGGGATGCCGGGATAGGCGGTGAAGGTCTCGTCATCTACCATATTGACAAGTCCTCCAACAATTCCTGGTATTCCGACTACTTCATGCGCAACCTGACGGCCCGCGAGCGTTGGGCACACAACCAGGTCAACTGCAGGCCCGAGCACCTGTGCGCCCGAGTCATTGAAGCAGTCCCAGGCACCAGTGACGTCAGCAAGATATTCTTTCCCCAGCCCGGACACGACTCCTTCAGTTCCGAAACGGACCCGTCCTTCCACTACTGGAATGGAGAATTCTCCGGTCAGGCAATAGACGATATAAGAATCACGGAATACGGATACATGGAATTCCGCCTGATTTCCCCCATCGTCATCTTTTCCAGCCAGATATTCCAGGATGCAGCCATATTCAGCGGTATCACCGACAGCGCCCTCAAGATTACAAGCCTGGAAGCCACCTGGCACCCAGAGTCAGACAAACGCCCTTCCGCCCTGAAAAACTCTGTTTCCTCAATAAATGAAGAAGGCGTGTTCGGTGTGATTCTTGAGAATCTGCAGCCTTCCACAGCCTATGAGCTTCAGATCAAGGCCTACTGTGAGGACGGCAAGATGTATTCCATTAGCAGGCACTTCACCACCAAGAGCTTCAAGAGCGGCCTGCGTCCGTTCATCTATCTTAACCAGCTCGACCGCAGGTCTGACGGCAGTTTCGTAGCGGGCGGCCTGCTCCCGATGCGTATCTACAACGCTGAAGACGCCGTATCGGTGGACTGGTATTTCAACGGAGAGCCGATAAAACCCGGCCCTGACGGCTACTGGCATCTCGAATCCAGCGGCACGATCAGGGCTGACATCCGCTATAGGGACGGCTCGGTGGAAATAATCACAAAGAAAATCGACGTGCGATGAAAGGAAGAATCCTGCATACGGTCCTCGCGGCGCTGACTCTGTTCTGCGCATGCAATCCCAACACAACGTCCCTTGACACCTTTGTCAAGGACGAGAATGTGCGTCTGGAGCTGGACGGCGTTAAGGTTTTCGTCCACGACGACGCTACCTGCCAGCTGTCTTTCAACCGGCAGCGCGGCAGTTTCCGCTCCCACACCGACACCATGCTCGACTACTTCGTGGTCGAACTGGACGCCATCCCCGAATCGGAGGGCGCCACTGCGGTTGCAGACATCTATTGGAGCAGCACGGACGGCGAGAGGAGCAGAAAAAATATCACCCTCGAAGCGAAACGCATCAAGGGTGACCTTATCTGGCTGTGCGGCGCGGACAGGAGGGCCGCCGCGGTCGTACGCGTTTTAGAATGACACTGCGATGCCGATGAAGTCGGCTGCCTTGAGGGCTGCGCCTCCGATCAATCCACCGTCAATATCTTTCTGTGCAAAGAGTTCCTGAGCATTGGAAGGCTTGCATGAGCCGCCATAGAGGATGGTCGTGTCTTCAGCGACAGCTGCACCGAACTTAGCTGCGATGGTCTTGCGGATGAAGGCGTGGATTTCCTCGGCCTGCTCAGCGGTCGCGGTCTTGCCGGTGCCGATTGCCCAGACTGGCTCGTAGGCCACGACGATGTGCTTCATATCCTCTTCGGTGAAGTTGTAGAGGACATTCTTGATCTGGGTCTCGCAGACGTCGAAATGACGGCCGGCTTCGCGTTCCTCGAGATTCTCGCCGACGCAAAGGATCACGTCAAGGCCGTTTGCAAGGGCCAGGCGGGTCTTCTCGATGAGCTTCTCATCGGTCTCGCCATAGTACTGACGGCGCTCGGAGTGGCCGAGAATCGTGTACTGGCAGCCGACTGATGCAAGCATCGCGGCGGAAACCTCACCGGTGTAGGCGCCTTTCTCCTTGTCGGCGCAGTTCTCTGCGGAAAGAGCCACGCGGGTCCCCTTGACGACCTCGGCGATGGGATAGAGGTGGGTGAAAGGGGTAGCAATGATCAGTTTGACATCTGCAGGGACTTCGCCGGAAGCGGCGACGACAGCCTTGGCGAGCTCAACGCCCTCGGGAACGGTGGTGTTCATTTTCCAGTTTCCCGCAACAATTTTCTTTCTCATACTTTATTTATAAATATTAAATTGCATTTCGGATTGCAAATTTACTAATAATTGCCCAAATTTGCAGACTAATTATAAAAATGTGATATGAAAAATTTTGTACAAGAGCTTAAGTGGAGAGGAATGATCCACGACATCATGCCGGGCACCGAGGAAGAGATGAAGAAAGGACCTATGTCCGCATATGTCGGAATCGATCCTACCGGAGACTCCCTCCATATCGGGCACCTCGTCAGCATAATGATACTCAAGCACTTCCAGGCTTGCGGAAACAAACCATACGCCCTCGTGGGAGGCGCGACCGGCATGATCGGCGACCCCTCGATGAAGAGCCAGGAGCGCAATCTCCTCGACGAAGCTACCCTCGCCCACAACGTGGCCTGCATCAAGGCCCAGCTCGGCAAATTCCTCGACTTCGAGTCCGACGCTCCCAACAAGGCTGAGCTCGTCAACAACTATGACTGGATGAAGGACTACACCTTCATCAACTTCACCCGCGACATCGGCAAGCTCATCACCGTCAACTACATGATGAGCAAGGACTCCGTGAAGAAGCGCCTGAGCCGCGACTCCTCCGAGGGCATGTCCTTCACCGAATTCACCTACCAGCTCCTCCAGGGCTACGATTTCCTGTACCTCTTCAGGAACCACAACGTACGCCTGCAGCTTGGCGGTGCAGACCAGTGGGGCAACATCACCACCGGCACGGAACTCATCCGCCGCACCGGCGCCGGCGAGGCATTCGGCCTTACCTGCCCCCTCATCACCAAAGCCGACGGCGGCAAGTTCGGCAAGACCGAAAAGGGCAACATCTGGCTCGACCCTGCCCGCACAAGCCCCTACCAGTTCTACCAGTTCTGGCTCAACGTCAGCGACAGCGACGCCGAGCGCTACATCAAGATATTCACCCTGCTCGACCGCGAGACCATCGAAGCGGCCATAGAAGAGCACAGGGCAGCCCCAGAGCACCGTTCCCTCCAGCAGCTCCTCGCCCGCGAGGTGACCGTCATGGTCCACGGCCAGGCCGAATACGACAACGCTGTGCGCGCCTCCCAGATACTCTTCGGCAAAGCCACATCCGACGACCTCCGCAAACTCGACGAGAAGACATTCCTTGACGTGTTCGACGGAGTTCCCACGTTTGAAATGGACCGTTCGAAGCTGCCGGTAGGCATCCTTGAAGCCCTCGCCGTCGAGACTTCCATATTCCCGTCCAAGGGCGAAGCCCGCAAGATGATCCAGGGCAACGGATTCAGCATCAACAAGGAAAAGTTCACCGATTTCGGCGGCTCCCTGACCGAAGCCGACATCATCGACGGCAAATACATACTCGCCCAGAAGGGCAAGAAGGACTACTACATCATCAAGATCAATGGATAACAAACCTGCAGGCACCCGCCAGCTGAAAGTGGCGCGGGAAATACAGCGCGACCTTGCCGAAATAATACGCAGCAAGGGAATGGCCGTCTTCGGTGGTGCAATGGTCACCGTCAGCGAAGTGCGCATCAGCCCCGACCTGAGCATAGCGAAGGTCTTCGTGAGCATTTTCCCCTCCGACAAACAGGCATCCGTGATGCAGATACTCGAGGAGAACAAAAAGGCCCTGCGCGGCGAACTCGGCCGCCAGGTTGCCTCCCAGCTCAGAATAGTACCAGAGATCGACTTCCATCTTGACACTTCCCTGGACTACGCCGAACACATCGACGAGCTCCTCCGCAAATGAATTTTCCGCTGTTCATAGCGCGCCGGTACCTGTTCGCCCGGAAATCCCACAACGTCATCAACGTGATTTCCGCGATCAGTGCCATCGGGATGGCCATAGGCACCGCAGCCCTTGTGCTGATCCTCAGCGTCTATAACGGCTTCGACGACATTATCCGCAAGAATCTCGGCGACATCTCCCCCGACCTGCTTATGACTGGTCCGGGAGGAGTGGCCAAGTTCATCCCTGATTCCTCCCTGATTGACGACCTTTGCGCCGACCCAAGGGTCACGGGCGTGCAGTTCACCCTCGAAGACAACGTGTTCCTGACCTACGACGGCGAGCAATGCATCGCGAAGGCCAAGGGCGTAGAAGACGATTTCGCCTCCGTCAGCAACATAGGCAAACACGTCAGCGAAGGCGTGTTCCAGCTGCACAGGGGCGACCTCCCCCTTGCCGCCGTGGGCTCCGGCGTGGCCGCCAAACTTGGCCTGCATCCCCGTTTCACCGATCCGTTGATTCTGTACTACCCTGACCGTGAGGCTGGAATATCCATCAGCGACCCGACCTCATCTGCCCGCAGCGCCAGGGTGTTCCCTTCCGGCACCCTGACAATCAGCAGCGACAAGGATGCCGAAATGGTGATAGTGCCCCTGCACATCATGCGCTCCCTCGTTGGCAGTGAAGACATTGTCAGCGGAGTGGAAATCCACCTTAAGGACAACAGCCCACGGGCGATAAGGCGCTTCAAGCGTGACTATGAGTCCCGCTGCGAGCTGCTGGACCGTTTCGAGCAGGAACCCACGCTGTTCAAGATGATGAAGTATGAAAAGGCGGCCGTGTTCCTTATCCTGATTTTCGTGGTGCTCATAGTAGCCCTCAACATCTACGGTTCGCTCTCCATGCTGATCATCGAGAAGGAGGACGATATCGAGACGCTGCGCGCCATGGGCGCCACCGACGCGCTTGTCAAGCGTATCTTCGTTCTGGAAGGGTGGCTGATTTCGCTTTGCGGACTCGCAATTGGCTTGGTTGCCGGAATAGCGCTGGCGCTGCTGCAGCAGCACTTCGGTTTCGTGAAGATGCCGGGCAATTTCATCGTGACCGCCTATCCGGTGTTCCTCAAATTCACAGACGTGCTCCTGACGGTCGCAGGAGTGGCGCTGACGGGCCTCGGAGTGGCCCTCGTCGCCGCGCGCAGGCGCTAGTCGAGCATATCCATCAACGCATCCAGTACACGGCGGTCCTTTTTGGTGGGACGGCCGGAGCCTTTGTCGCGCTTGAGCACTATGGTCTCCTTCGGGGCGTGGAACTTGGCCCGCTCGGATTCGGGAGTCAGGTCCTCAGCATAATCGGGCACCAGCTGCGCTCCCATGCGGTTTTCAGCAAGCTGCAGGACCTTGTAGGTCAGCACCGCAGGGCCTTTGTGGACCTCGATGACGTCACCAATCTTGACTGCCTTGCTGGGCTTGGCGGGCACACCTCCCAGGCGCACCTTGTTGCCTCCGCAGGCGTCCGTGGCCTCGCTGCGCGTCTTGTAGACACGTATGGCCCAGAGATACTTGTCTATTCTTATACTGTCCATAGATACATGGCTTTTTTGACCTCTTCCACCTTTTCGGGGCGGAGCAGGCCGAGGATCTCCAGGCCGAAGCTGACGGCATGCCCGGCACTGCGGCCGGTGATTATGCGCCCGCTGCGCACGGCGGGCTTGGGGGTGAACACCGCGCCCTTGGCTTCGGGGGCATCCTGGAAGCCGTCGAAGCAGGTGAATTCAATCCCCTTCATGCTGTCGAGCTGGCTGAGCACCAGGCCGGGAGCGGCGCAGATGGCGGCGAGGGTGCCGCCGGAGGCGTAGTGCCGGCGCATGGCTTCCATAAGGGGCTCGCATGAGGCCAGGTTGCGGGTGCCCGGCATGCCGCCCGGAAAGATCATGATGTCGCCGGGGCCGTCCGGGGCCGCTTCGAGGTCGGCTTCGTCGAGGGTGTATTCAGCCTCGACATTTATGCCGTGGGAGCTGGTCACGGATGTCTCGTCATAGATGGAAATGATATTGACGTCGAGTCCGCCCCTGCGGAGCACGTCGTTGGTCGCGAGGGCCTCGACATCCTCGAAACCGTCGGCCAGAAATATATTGATCCCTTTCATATTATTCGCAATATACTGAATTTTCCGTATTTTTGCGCAGTAAAGACTGGAAAATGGAAGAAAAGAAGCTATACCCCCTGCGCTTCTGCTCCCTGCTGGATGAATACGGCTGGGGCAGCGACGAATTCAAACTGGCCGACCTGGGCTACCGCGATTCATTGATACGCGACGGCTGGCTTGCCGGCAATGCGGTCAGCGAAGTGATGGACACATATATGGACCGCGTGGTCGGCGACAACGTGTACCAATTCTGGGGAAGGCAGTTCCCGGTGCAGGTGAAGCACATACGCGTCAAAGGCAGAATGCCCCTCAGGGTCCACCCGGGCGCCGAAATCGCCGTACAGCGCTATGACTTCCTCGGCCGGGAGAAACTCTGGTACGTGCTCAGGGCCGGAAAGGACGCCTGCGTGATGACCGGCTTCGAACGGGCGACAGACGCTTCGGAAGTCTATTCCGGGTGCCTGGATTCAAGCATCGAAGGGCTGCTGCATAAGAGCGTGCCTGGCGAAGGGCAGTTCTTCCACATCCGTCCCGGGGTTCCCCACGCGGCATCAGGCGACATCGAGATAATTGAAATCAGCGAGTCTTCCCCCCTGGACTTCTGCATGTGCAGCTGGGGACAGGAAGTCAGCGAGGAGGAGTTCGACCCGGCGCTCGGCATCGTGGACGCCCTGGATTTCATCGACTACAATCCCTGGAAAGCCCCCGAAGCCCCGCACGCCCATGCCGGAGACATTGTACAGAAACTTATCGACATCCCCGAATTCACGGTCACGAAACTTCTCCTGACCGACCCGCTCCATATCTACAGCGAAAAGTTCGACTCGTTCATACTCTACTCCTGCCTGCGGGGCGAGGCCTCAGTCCAGATCGAAGTCCTCGGCCAGACCGCCCGTTTCCCGCTCGAGGCAGGACAGACCATGCTCGTGCCTGCGGAGTGCCCGGACTTCCTCCTGGTGCCCACCGACCGTGACACACTGATACTGGAGACCACCATAGCACCCAGGGAAGAAAAAGACAGCTACATCCGATAGCGGAAGCAGAAAGATCCTAAAGCACCCAGTCGACCGGGGTTTTCCCTTCCGAGCGCAGGATAGCGTTAGCCTGCGAAAAATGCCTGCAGCCGAAGAAGGCGCCACGGGCAAGGGGCGACGGGTGGGCTGCCTGCAGCACGAAGTGCCTGGAAGAGTCGATCAGCGGCGCTTTCGAGCGGGCATAATTTCCCCACAGCATAAACACGACTCCGTTGCAACGGTCTGATATGCAGCGTATCACGGCATCTGTGAACTCCTGCCAGCCGATGGCCGAATGGGAGGTCGGCTCCCCTGCCCTGACCGTCAGTACGGCGTTGAGCAGAAGCACGCCCTGCCGAGCCCAGGGTTCCAGGTTCGGGCGCCCTGACATTCTGACACCGAGATCGTCTTCAATCTCCTTGAAAATGTTCTTCAGGGACGGCGGAGCGGGCACTCCGTCGGGCACCGAGAACGAGAGGCCCATGGCCTGGCCGTAGCCGTGATAAGGATCCTGCCCCAGGATGACCACCTTCACGTCAGGCAGCGGGCAAAGGTCGAATGCCCTGAAAATCTGGCTCCCGGGAGGGAAAATCCTCTGTCCGGCAGCTTTTTCTGAGTGCAGCCTCTCCACAAGGGCGGCAAAATACGGTTTCTCAAACTCCGGAGCGAGAGCTTCGCGCCAGGACTCTTCAATCTTAACCTGCATCATATCACAAAAATATGAAAATAATCCGGAAAAATGCACTATCTTAGCATTCTAAACCTATTTTGACCTATATGCAAACCCGTAAGAAACGCTGGGGAGACAGATGGGACGCCTACAGGCTCCGCAACCTGGATTCCGTGCACGTGATGATGCCGTATTTTTTCGGCGACAGAGTTTCCAATGAAGCCGTTCTCGGCGAAGTTATGGACCTGACAGAGGTGGACAAATACCTCGCAGCCAAGAACGCAAGCAACCCCGATTTCAAATACACCCTGTTCCATTTCATAGCTGCAGCATCGGCAAAGGCTGTGCTTCTCAGGCCCAAGATGAACTATTTCATCGCAGGCGGCCACTACTACGAGAGGAAAAAGATACAGGTAGCCTTCAACGTCAAGCGCAAGTTTTCCGACGAAGGCGAAGAGGCCATGGCCAAATTCGTACTCGACCCCGAGGGGGAATCCCCCATGGAGCAGGTCCACACATATGTGCAACAATTCGTGACCAGGGTCCGAACCGACGCATCAGGAGTCGGAGTGGACGATGCGCTGAAGGTCCTCACTTACCTTCCCCGTCCGCTGTTCCGCCTTCTCGGCTGGACCTTGAAGCGCATGGAGTACTACGGAATCTACCCGAAGTCCCTCGCAAAGGACGACCCGTGCTACTCGAGCGTCTACCTGACCAATCTCGGTTCCATAAAGATGAATGCCGACTACCACCACCTCTTCAACTGGGGCACCATCTCCTTCTTCATGACCATTGGGGAAAAGAAGATGCGTCCCTACTTCAAGGAGGACGGCAGTTATGAGATGCGCAACACCGTCAAGCTCGGCATGACCATCGACGAGCGCATCGCGGACGGCTATTATTTCGCCAAGACACTGCGTTTGGTACGCAAGTTTTTCAGCAACCCCGAACTGTTGGACCTCCCGGCCTCAACTCCCATAGAAATAGAATAAACCATGCAATGTAAACTGGAAAACGTCGCTACTCCGTGGCTTGCGAGCTATGACGGAGTGGCTCCCAATTTGGAATACAGCGAAAAGACAATATCGGAAGCCGTATTTGAATCGGCGGAAAAGGAGCGCGACTTCCCTGCCCTGACCTTCATGGGCAAGGCCACTTCCTACACCCGCCTGGCTGAAGAAATCGACAAGACTGCGCGGGCTTTCTACGCCCTCGGCGTCAGGCCCGGAACCCGCGTGCTCGTGTGCCTGCCCAACGTGCCGCAGGCCGTCTTTTCCCTCTACGGCCTCAACCGCATCGGCGCCATCCCGACCATGGTCCATCCCCTATCTGCCGTGTCCGAGCTTGCTTTCTACATGAACGAGGCGAGCTGCAGCATAGCCGTGACGCTGGACCAGTTCTATGGCAAGTTCCTGGAAGTCAAGAAGCAGCGCCCCATAGAAAAACTCATCGTGTGCCGTGTTTCGGACGAGCTGCCCTTCCTCCTCTCCATCGGCCAGAAGCTTATGACCGAAAGGAAGTTCCCCAAGGTGCAAGGTGAAAACGACATCTTATGGAAGGACTTCATCGCCATGGGCGCCTCCGTGACCGAAGGATACGTGGCAAAGAAGGACTACCGCACCGAAGCCGTCGTGCTCTTCTCCGGCGGCACCACCGGCACCACCAAGGGCATCATGCTCTCCGACCTCAACTTCAACGCGCTGGCCTGGCAGACTGCCAGCATGGCCCACGAAGAAGTGCACCACGCCAAGATGCTGGCTGCAATGCCAGTGTTCCACGGCTTCGGCCTGGGAGTGTGCATCCACACGCTCATGTTCATCGGCGGCACATCCATCCTCGTGCCCCGCTTCAACGTGAAAAGCTACGCCAAACTCATACGCAGGACGCGTCCCAACTACATCGCAGGCGTGCCCACCCTGTTCGAAGCCATCACGCGCAACCGCTACCTGGACGGCGCCGACCTTAGCTGCCTGCGCGGAGTTTTCTCCGGCGGCGACTCGCTGACCATCGAGCTCAAGAAGAAGTTCGACAAGTTCCTGGCCGACCACAATGCAAGCGTACGCGTACGAGAAGGTTACGGCACAACCGAGTGCGTGACCGCCTGCTGCCTCACTCCCTACAACAAGGAGAAGGAAGGCTCCATCGGCATCCCCTTCCCCGACACCTATTTCAAGATCTGCAAACCCGGCACATGCGACGAGCTGCCCTACGGCGAGGAAGGTGAAATCTGCCTCACGGGCCCGTCCATGATGATAGGATACATAGGCCACGAGGAAGAGAACAAGCAGACCATGCGCACCCACGCGGACGGCCACGTCTGGCTCCACACCGGCGACCTCGGGCTGATGGACGACGAGGGCTTCATCTATTTCCGCCAGCGCATGAAAAGGATGATAGTGACCAGCGGCTACAACGTGTACCCTTCACAGCTGGAAAACATCATCGAAGGCCACCCTGCAGTGCAGCGCAGCTGCGTCATCGGCGTGCCCGACACTCTCAAAATGCAGCGAGTCAAGGCTTTCATCGTGCTCAGGGACGACTGCAAGCCCGACGAGGCCATGAAGGAGGAGTTGATGGCACACTGCAGGGCCCACATCGCCAAGTACGCATTGCCCTCCGAAATAGAATTCCGCGAGTCACTCCCGACCACCCTGGTCGGCAAGGTCGCCTACACCCAGCTCGAGAAAGAAGAGCAGAATAAATAATTATTCTTATCTTTACCACGTTATGGGCAAGACAGCACTGTTCCCCGGATCTTTCGATCCCTTCACCGCAGGACACCTGAACATCCTGCGGCGCGCCCTGACCATGTTCGACAACGTGGTCGTGGCCATTGGTATAAACCAGGACAAACGCGGCTTCTTCACGAACGATCAGAAAAAGGACATCATCCGCCAGGCCGTCAAAGGCATGGACGGCGTACGTGTCATCGAATACGACGGACTGACCATCGACGTGTGCCGCAACCTCGGCATCGGCCACATAGTGCGCGGCGTCCGCAACATGCTCGATTTCGAGAACGAGCGCGCCATCGCCGACGCCAACCGCCGCTTGGCCCCGGAAATCGAGACCATCATCATTCCTACCGCCCAGGAGTTCGCTCATATCTCTTCCAGCGCCGTGCGCGACATACTGCGCCACCACGGAGACACTTCCCTCTTCGTCCCTGAAGGAGTCATGCTCCCGCCTGTTGAATAAATATGCTGAAACGACTGACCCTGATGCTCTGCCTGTTGTGCCTTGCCCTGACGGCAATGGCGCAGGAGGATGTGGCGATGCAGCAGGCCCCGGACAGCCTGGCATTCGACAAACTCGACGGAATGCTGGAAAAATACACGGCGGCCATAGAGCGGGAGAGCTTCGAAGTAAAGATGGCTGAATGCGATTTCCTTATCAGTTCAGTCCACGATTCCCTGACCACCCAGCACATAGCCCTCTGGCTCTACGACCACTACAAGGATTCCGAACTTATGGGCGACGAGGCCGTGGCCATCCACATCTACGACGACTGGTTCAAGCCCGGCACCATTGCCATGCGCAGCCAGTTCGACCGCTTCGATGCGGACATCTTCGCCACTTTCAACCGCTCCACCCTTCTGGGGATGAAAGCCCCCGAGGTGACGCTCCAGACACCTTGCGGAAGGAAAATCAAAGTGCCGGAACAGGGCAGCCATTCCATCCTGTTCTTCTTCGACACCAGCTGCGGCAAATGCCAGCTGACCGCGCAGGTGCTGCCGGATGTGCTTGAAAAGATCACCTTCCCGACAAGGTTCTACGCCGTATATTGCGGCCACGACAAAAAGGAGTGGAGGCAGTTCCGGTGCAAGTTCAAGGTAAAGAACAGGAAGGTCGGAATCGTCCACGCCTGGGATCCGGAAGTAGCCAGCGACTACCTGAGACTCTACGGCGTGATGTCCACGCCGCGCCTGTATTTCACCGACACTGACGGAGAAATCCTGGGCCGACGCCTTGAAGTTGAATCACTTACAGAAATAATTCACTATATTTGCGAATACTATGGCCAGAAAGAAAAGTAACAAACCGGCGGGCGTCGACCCCGCCTACTTCGACAAGCAGCGCGAAGCCCTTCGCCGCAGCCATCGCAAAACCGTGTTCTTCAACGACAAGGAACTTGCCGCAATCCAGGAGTACTGCCGCCGTTTCAAGGTGGGTTCCCGCTCCGCACTCATACGCCAGTCCGTCATGGAGCGCGTGCTCCGCGGACTGGAGGAATCCCATCCTACGCTGTTCTGACGCCTATTCGAAAATAAACGTCAGAACGTCGTCGATGGTCTTGACATAGTGGAAGGTCAGGCCGCGGACGTAGATTTCCTTGATGTCTTCTACATCCTTGCGGTTTTCCTCGGAGATTACTATAGTGGATACTCCCGCCCTTTTGGCGGCGAGTATCTTTTCTTTTATGCCGCCGACGGGCAGCACGCGGCCGCGCAGGGTCATCTCGCCGGTCATTGCGATGCCCTTCTTAATGGCCTCGCCGCGAAGGGCGGACACCATTGAGCTGACCATAGTGATACCGGCCGATGGACCGTCTTTGGGCGTTGCGCCCTCGGGCACGTGGACGTGGATGTCCTTCTCGCTGAATGTCTTGGAGTCGATCTTCGCCATCTCGGGGTGGGCCTTGATGTACTGGTAGGCGACGGTGGCGGATTCCGTCATCACGTCGCCGAGGTTGCCGGTCATGGTCATCACGCCCTTGCCGTTGCTGACGGAACTTTCAACAAAGAGAATCTCGCCGCCCATCTGGGTCCAGGCCAGGCCGGTGACCACACCGGGGGCCTCGTTGCCCTTCTGGAGGTCGTGGAAATTGGTGGGAAGGCCCAGGTATTCCTTCAGGTGCTCGGGCTTGATGGTGGTGGGATACTCCTGCTCCAGGGCTATCTTCTTTGCGGTCACTCGGGCTATCTTGGCGATCTGCTTCTCGAGTCCGCGGACGCCACTTTCGTGGGTGTACTGGTCTATGATGGCATTGATGCCCGCGGCGCTGATTTTCAGGGCCTTGGAGTCGATGCCGTGCTCCTTCAGCTGCTTGGGAAGGAGGAACTGCTTTGCGATTTCAGCCTTCTCCTCGGCAAGGTAACCGGACACGTTGATTAACTCCATACGGTCGAGCAGGGCCGGCTGGACGGGCGACAGGCTGTTGGCCGTAGTGATGAACATCACGTTGCTGAGGTCGTAGTCCAGGTCCAGGTAATTGTCATGGAAGGTGGAGTTCTGCTCGGGATCGAGCGCCTCGAGAAGGGCCGAGGACGGGTCGCCCTTGAAATCGGCGCCGAGCTTGTCAATCTCGTCGAGCACGATGACCGGGTTGGAGGTGCCGGCGCGGGCAATACCGTTGAGGATACGGCCCGGGAGGGCTCCGACGTAAGTTTTGCGGTGGCCGCGGATTTCGGCCTCGTCATGCATGCCGCCGAGCGAAATGCGCACGTACTTGCGCCCGAGCGAACGGGCAATCGACTTGCCGAGGGAGGTCTTGCCAACTCCGGGAGGCCCGTAGAGGCAGAGGATAGGCGACTTCATGTTCCCTTTCAGCTTGAGCACGGCAAGGTACTCGATGATACGGTCCTTGACCGTGTCGAGGCCGTAGTGGTCGGCGTCCAGCACCTCCTGGGCGTGCTTGAGGTCGAGGTTGTCGACGCTCATTTCGCCCCACGGCAGCTGTAGCATGAACTCCAGGTAGTTGTACTGCACGCTGTAGTCGGGAGAGTTGGGATTGTATTTCTCGAGCTTCGCAAGCTCCTTCTCGAATGCCTTGGCAATCTCCTCGGGCCACTTCTTCGCGGCGGCGCGCTCGCGGAATTTATCGAAGTCTTCCTTCTCGTCCATGCCGAGCTCTTCCTGGATGGTGCGGAGCTGGCTGTTGAGGTAGTATTCCCTCTGCTGCTGGTCGATTTCGCTCTTGACCTTCTGGTTGATGTCCTGCTTGAGCTTGATCAGCTGGATCTGGACGTCCAGTATGGTCAGGAGCTTCATGGCGCGCACCTTGACATCGTCGTACTGGAGAAGTTCCATCTTCTCCTTGAAGTTCTCGACATCGACGGTCGTTGCTATGAAGTTGACGAGGAATTCGAAATTGTCTATAGCCTTCAGGGCGCCTATCGACTCCCTGGAGCCGAGGTTGGAGGCGCGGAGCACCTGCATAGCCTTGTCCTTGAGAGCTTCCGAAACGGCCTTGATATCGGTGCTGCCCGAATCATAGACCCTGTCGTTCAGATAAAGGACACGGGCGGTGATATAAGGGTCGAAACTGACCACGGCATCCACCTCTATGCGCTTGAAAGCCTGAAGGATAGCCGTCAGGGTGCCGTCCGGCATCTCGAGGGTCTTGAGTATACGGCACACAGTACCGTAGCGGTAGAGGTCTTCCGCCCCGGGATTCTCCACGGTCACGTCCTTCTGGGGCACGGCACCGATGTAGAAGCCGTTCTCCTCCGCATCCTGGATGAGGCGGATGGATTTCTCGCGGCCGATGGTGATTGGATACACGGTGCCTGGGAACAGCGCGGCGTTGCGGAGCGCAAGCACGGGCAGCACGTCAGGCAGTTCGGACTCGTTGACCTTGAAGGCCTGTTCTCCCTGGACAACAGGGATAATATTGATATCTTGTTTCATATGTATTTTTCTGCCAAATTGTCAGTAAAAAGGTAAAAATGGCGTCGGACAGTATATAGGTCAATCTCCGTGCCAAAGAAAAGCGTCAAAATATTTTGATAGTTGGAAATTTAACCCTATTTTTGCGTTCCAATTGATTGTTAACTAGAAATAACCAACCAAATCATTTATAAATTATGACTAAGGCAGAAATCGTTAGTGAAGTTGCAAAGGCAACAGGTATTGAGAAAGTAACTGTTCAGACAGTTTTTGAGGCAGCTATGGAGTCCATCAAGGGTTCCATCGTTAAAGGTGAACCTGTATATCTCCGTGGATTCGGCAGTTTCATCATCAAGCACCGTGCACAGAAGGCCGCCCGCAACATCACAAAGAAGACCACCATTACCATCCCTGCGCACGACATCCCTGCATTCAAGCCCAGCAAGGCTTTTGTAGCAGAGCTGCAGAAATAATCCAAATCAACAACATATGCCCAACGGAAAGAAGCATAAAAGACACAAAATGGCGACGCACAAGCGTAAAAAGCGCTTGCGTCTGAACAGGCACAAGAAGAAATAGTCGCTCTAGGCCCGGCGGGAGATCCGGCCGGGTCTTTTGTTTTATTTTTAAACCCAAATGGAGTCCGAACGCCAAGAAAAAGACCTTGTGGTCGATGTGGGCTCGGCCGAGGTGCGTATAGCATTGCTTGAAAACCACCGCCTCATCGAGCTGAACAGAGAATCGAGCCAGGGCCACAGCTTTTCGGTGGGGGACGTATATCTTGGCAGAGTCAAGAAGATACTTCCCGCCCTGAACGCTGCTTTCGTGGATATCGGCGACACCAAAGAGGCATTTGTCCATTATCTGGACCTCGGTCTGCACTTCGACGCCTTCGACCGCTTCGTAAGGGAGAGCAACCCCAACCGCAATATGGGTGAGCTCTTCTCAAGCATCAAGGTCGGCGCTCCCCTTGCAAAGGAAGGGCGCATCGAAGACTTTCTCAAACCGGGCCAGATGATTATCGGACAGATTGTCAAGGAACCGATTTCCACAAAGGGGTCCAGGCTGACCGCTGAGATTTCACTGGCAGGACGGAACATTGTGCTGCTCCCTTTCGCAGAGAAAGTGAGCGTTTCCCAAAAAATCGCCTCGAAAGAGGAAAAGAGAAGACTCGAGACACTCGTAGGCAACATCCTTCCCAAGAACTACGGAGCCATCATCCGCACGGCAGCGGAAGGCAGTTCGGCCGCCGTGCTGGTTGCGGAACTGCGCTCCCTTATTGAAAAATGGGAAAGCGCCTGGAAAAAGATCTCGAAAAGCAAAGGCACGGGACTGCTCTTCACGGAGTATTCCAAGACCACCACTATCCTGCGCGACCTCCTCAACGACAGTTTTTCCAACATCTATGTCAACGATGAGAAAATCTACGAGGAGATACGCCGCTACATTTCAATGATATCTCCCGAACAGGAGAAAATCGTCAGGCTCTACGACGGCAAGGAATCCATCTTCGACCATTTTGAGGTCACCCGCCAGATAAAGAGCTCATTCGGAAAAGTGGTGCCCATGAAACAGGGCGCATATCTGGTCATCGAGACCACCGAAGCCCTCGGCGTCATCGACGTCAACAGCGGTATCCGCGCCAAAACCAACGACCAGGAGGAGAACACCTTCGAGGTGAACAAGCTGGCTGCCGAAGAAATTGCGCGCCAGCTGCGTCTCCGGGATATGGGCGGCATAGTCATAGTCGATTTCATCGACATGGACAAGGTAGAACACCGCAATGAGCTCTACAAGTATATGTGCGAGCTCATGGCCGGCGACAGGGCCAAGCACAACGTGCTGCCCCTGACCAAGTTCGGCCTCATGCAGATCACCCGCCAGCGTATCCGCCCGGTCACTGAAATCAACACCACGGAGAAATGCCCTGTCTGCCACGGCACCGGCAAGATAGCCTCCACGGTGGTAATTGACGAGCAGATTGAACGCAGGCTCGCCGACCTCATCGAACGTACGGGGTCCAGACAGTTCACGTTGAAAGTCAGCCCGATACTCGGGGCCTACATTACCCGGGGCTGGAATTCATTTGCATCAAAGTGGAAACGCAAGCACAAATGCAAGCTGAAGGTCGTCGAAATGACGGAACACAGCATCCTGCAGTATGAATTCTACGATGAAAAAGGAGCGCTACTCGAGTAGCGCTCCTTTCTTTTTTTTATTCCTCCGGCATATTGGATGCGTAGCGGCGCCACTTGTCCAGGAGGGCAACCATGTCAGCAGGCAGTTCGGAATCAAACTGTATGAACTTGCGGGTGCGGGGGTGCACGAAACCGAGGGTCTTGGCATGCAGGGCCTGACGCGGACAGAGTTCAAAGCAGTTGTGGATGAACTGCTTGTACTTGGAATAAATGGTGCCCTTGCGTATCTCCGTGCCGCCATAGCGCTCGTCGCAGAAAATCGGGTGTCCGATGCTGCTCATGTGGACGCGTATCTGGTGGGTGCGTCCCGTTTCCAGCTTGCACTCGACGAGGGTCACGAAGCCGAGGCGCTCCAGCACGCGCCAGTGAGTAACAGCCCGTTTGCCCCTTTCAAGGTCGTCGGTGGTCGTGAACCTGAGCCGGTCGGAAGGATCGCGCATCAGGGCGGCATCGACCGTGCCCTCATCCGAAGGCATATCACCCCAGACTATGGCCACGTAGCGGCGCTCTATCGTGTGGTCGAAGAACTGGCGGGCGAGGTTCAGCTGCGCTTCATCGTTCTTGGCGACGGCAAGCAGGCCGCTGGTATCCTTGTCGATGCGGTGGACAAGTATGCCCATCCTTTCATCGTCGCCGTCGGGGCCCTGGGAAATGCCTAAGTGGAATGCGAGAGCGTTGACAAGAGTGGATTCATAATGGCCGTGGCCGGGATGCACTACCATGCCTGCAGGCTTGTTGAGCACCAGCACGTCATCGTCTTCATAGACGATGTCGAGAGGAATCTCCTGCGGCAGGATCTCAACCCCGCGGCGCCTGTAAGGCATCACGAAGCGTATGATGTCGCCGGGACGGACTATGTAGTTGGCTTTCACCGTTTTGTCTCCCACCTGCACGAAGCCTTCCTTGATGGCGCACTGCACCCGGTGGCGCGAGGTTTTCTCCATGTGCGCCGCCATGTACTTGTCTATGCGCAGGGGGTCCTGTCCGGGGTCAACTTCCATTCGGAAGTGCTCGAACATCTCCTGTTCTTCGTCCTGCAGGAAATCGGGATCAGTCAGCGGCTCTGTCAGCATCGAGGGAGAGGTACAGGGTCACTCCCGTGCCCATCACAGTCGGATAGCCGGTTGCGGAAGGACGCTGGGAATAGACCACGGCGTTCAGGGAATCGCTATATGTACGGACCGTCTTGTCAAAGAAAAGGCCACTGACATTCAATGAATTATCATGGAGGGCATCCACGGCGCGGAGATACTTGAAGCCGTGGAGATTGGGCACATAGGTCATTGCATCTGTGCCGTTCAGGCCGACCACGAGGTCGATGACGGAACCGGTATAGAGCTGCTTGCCGGGCTCCACGTCATAGCCCCTGTACATCTGTCGCAGGACGTTGTTGGTCGCAATGTCGCTGACATAGTTCAGGCGCCCGAGCACGAGGCCCTTGGCCGACAGTTCGGCCTTGGCCTGGCGGAGCGACACGTGCACCAAGTTGGGCATGGAGACCTTCTTGGGCACTATGGAGTTGATTGTCAGGGAAATCTTGCGCCCGGGCTTCACCTTGGAACCGGCCTTGGGAAGCTGGCTCACCACTGCCCCGCGCGACATACGCTTCATATAGACCGAATCGATGACCTGGACACGCAGGCCTGCGGCGGAAGCCGTGGATGCGGCGTCACGCACGGTCTGGCTGGTCAGGTCGGGCACGGTCACTTCCTTGCCGTGGCGGGTGCGTATGGACAGGAAAATGCTTGCGGCGCCGACCACGATAAGCACGAATAGCACGCCGAGCAGAAGGTTCCTGACTATCCAGTTGCCGGAGGCGGATTTAGTCTTCTTTGCCATAATCAAAGCAGTATGATGCCGCGCACTATCAACAAGATGCCGAAAAAGATGACGGCATAGCCTGCGACTTTGTTCACGCGGTTGATGGTTTCAACATTGAAGCGCTCACGGAGTTTGTCGGCGGCGAAGGCAAGCGAAAACCACCAAACCAGTGCACCGAGGAACACGAAAAGCGCTATAAGCCACACAGGGCTTTCAGAATTACCGACATCGAGACGGAAAAGGGTCACTAGGGCGAACATATAAGCAATGGCGCCAGGATTCGCCAGGCAGCAGCCGGCAGCCTGGAGAGCATACTGAACTGCCTTGCTCTTGCTGGTCTCTGCAACCATTATCTTGTTTTCCAAAGGCTTGCGGCGCAGCATGAAGTACCCCAGTACTACCACCAGAATACCGCCGCCGATGAAAATCCACTGCTCGTGCCTGGAGAAGAAGTCGCTGACCACCATGAAGGCGAAAAGACTCGCCACGGCGAAGAATGTGTCTACGATTGCGGAACCCGCTCCCGCCGCAAGACCGGCCATCCTGCCGTGGCAGAAAGATTTCTGCATCACGAGCACCGACACCGGTCCCACCGGGGCGGATGCCAGGATACCGATCAATATGGCTTTCAGCAACTCTGTGAGCATAGCCTGCAAAGATACAAAACTATTTCTTCGGAAGCAAGAACTTGACCACCAGGAGGGCTAAAAGCAGCAGGAAAACGAAGGAGCAGACGCGACCTGCGATATCCCCGTTGCGGGTAAAGAAACTCTGTCTGGTATTCACGTTCACGGTGCCGCGCAGCGTGGCTTCTTCCCACCAGGGCCCCTGCTGCAGGATGCGGCCGCGCTGGTCGATGAAACAGCTGATGCCGCTGTTGCCGCAGCGTGCGATGTCGCGCCTGAGTTCTATGGCCCGGAGGGAGCTGTAGCTGAGATGCTGCCTGTAGCCGGGAGTATTGCCCCACCACGAGTCGTTGGTAATCACGGCCATGAACCCGGCACCCTTTGAAGCATAGCCGGTGCAGTATTCTCCGTAGACGGATTCATAGCACACGGCGCAGCCCAGGGGCGTACCGTCCGACAGGTGCAGGAGTGAAATCTCCTTCTGGCCGCTGTCGCGCGCCATCATCGGACGCCCGTTGTTGAATTTCTTCGCCAGCCAGTTATCCAGCGGTACGAAGACCTTCGGATACGGGGTGAGTTCCGTGCCCACAACCAGCTTGCTCTTGTGGAAGACTTCGGTGCGGCCGTCCGGTGACAGCATTATGGCGCTGTTGCGGGGCACGCGCCAGCCCTTTCCGTACGGGTAGCACAGCAGGCCTGGAGGCGAAGCCGTAAAGAACAGTTCACTGGTAGCAGCGCCGAAAAGTATGTCGCTCTGCGGGTAGTCCTGCAGGAAAGAGTGGAAGCGCTGCCAGGTCGGCGACGACGGTATGTCATTGAGAAACACGTCGAAGGTGAATGTCTCGGGGGCAAGCAGCAAATCCGCCGGGGCGGTTTTCAGGGAATCGGCAAGCAGGCGCAGGAGCACGTCGGTCTGCTGCGCCTGGCTCATCGATTCGAATTTCTTGTAGGGGTCGAGGTTGGGCTGTCCTATGACCACTTCTACCTTGCGCTCGGAGCGTTCCTCATAGGCTCCGTACATTATTTCTGAGCAAACGAGCGGGCCGAGAAGCACCAGGGCGAGACCGGAGGCTGCGGCGGTGCGGGCCTTTCCGTTCCACCGCTGCCAGCTGCCGTTCGAAACGGCAACCAGAAGCCCGAAAATGCCGAGGTTGGAGCACCATATCCATAGGGAGCCCCCGAGCGTGCCGGTGGCGCTGTACCACTGTATATCCTTGATACTGGTGGCGAAAGCATTACCCAGCACAAGCCAGGGCCAGGAAATCTCGGCGCTGGTCAGGTACCAGCGTTCCCAGGCTATCCAGGCCACGGCAAGGAACACATATGGTACCACCCCTTTGAGGCGCTTGCGTGAAAGGCGGAACAGTCCGAAGACAAGAGACATCTGCAACGCATTGGCCAGGACTGCAAAGATGCCGCCGCCCACCGTGGCATTGCACACCCAGAACGTCGTCAGGGCGTTCCAGAGTACGAATGTACTGTAGTGCCATATCCAGAAGCGCTTCACTCCGGCTCCTGCCGCAATGTATTCGGCAAGGAGCAGCGGCACCAGCGCCACCAGGGAAACCAACCCCATGTGCGGCACGAGCCATGGAATGCTCAGCAGCACTGCGGATGCGGCGGAGAGACACCAGAGCGTGGCCTTGGTCGACAGAGTCTTCGCCATGCCTACTCAGTGGCCTTGAAATACCTGTAGCTGTTAACCTTGAGTTCACCGACGGCCGGCTCGTCGCAGGCGATGATGCCGGCGGGATGGTTCTGCAGGGCGCTGAGGGTGCAATAGTGGGACATAGGTCCTTCGACTGCATCCTTGATGGCGCGGGCTTTCTTGGAACCGAATGCCAGCACCAGGACTTCCTTTGCGCCCATGACGGTCGCGACACCGACGGAAAGCGCCTGGGCGGGCACCTTCTCCATGTCGCCGTCGAAGAAACGGGAGTTCACTTCGCGGGTCTCGCGGGTCAGCGTGATGACGCGGGTGCGGGACTGGAGAGAGGAGAAAGGCTCGTTGAAAGCGATGTGGCCGTCTTCTCCCACGCCGCCGAGGAAGAGGTCGAATCCTCCGGCAGCCTCGATGGCCTTCTCATATGCAGCGCACTCTGCCGCAAGGTCGGGGGCGTTGCCGTCGAGGATGTGGATATTCCCGGCAGGCTCGTCGATGTGGTCAAAAAGATACTTGTGCATGAAGCTGTGGTAGCTCTCGGGATGCTCGACGGGGAGGCCGACATATTCGTCCATATTGAATGAGATCACGTTCTTGAAGGACACCTTCCCTGCCTTGACGAGGCGGATGAGTTCGGCGTAGGTCTCAATGGGAGTAGAGCCGGTGCAGAGTCCGATGACGAAAGGCTTGTCGGAAACGGCGGCCTTGGCGTTGATCTTGTCGGCGATGTAGCGGGCGGCCCAGACAGAGGCCTCAACCATAGTGTTGCGTATGATAACTTGCATAGTGATTGTTGATTAATATAATTTTAGGAATACTTCGATTGCTTGATACTCGGCCATTCCGAGCTGGTCGTAAAGGCGCGCGGTGTTCTGCGTCCTGTCCTCCGCCCTCTGCCAGAATTCGCGGGAATCCTCGCCGGGGAACGGCACTATGTCTTTCTGGGATATGTGGCGGAAAATGGCGTGGCGCTTCATGATCACCTCGTCAGGAGACAGGGGCACGGCCATGTCCACGCGTCCAAGTTCCCATTCCATCCAGGCGCCGCGGTAGAGCCATACGTGGGTCTCGGCGAGCCAGGGATGGTTCTCTTCCTTGAGCTGCTCCAGGGCGGTAAGGGCCGCTTCGGTGCAGACACGGTGGGTGCCATGAGGGTCGGCAAGGTCGCCGGCCATGAAAATCATATGGGGCTTGAGCTCGCAGATAAGGTTCTTGATGATGTCCACGTCCGCCTGTGTGCGGGGCTTTTTCTTGATGCCGCCGGACTCATAGAACGGCAGGTTGAGGAAATGGACGTTGGAGTTTTCGTTCAGGCCGAAGGAACGGACGGCGCCGCGGGCCTCGCTGCGGCGGATGGCACCCTTGATGTCAAGCAGTTTGCGCGGCTCGGGCTCGCCTGGAACCTTGCGGTCAATTATTTCCTTGATTTCGTTGAACTTGTCGGCAAATCCGAGCTCGTGCGCAGCATCCAGCTGCTGGAGCACGAAGTCGTCCGCCACCGCCACGTTGCCGGACGTCTGGTAGGCCACGTGTACGTTGTGCCCCTGGCTGACCAGGCGGATGAACGTACCGCCCATGGAAATTACGTCGTCATCGGGATGCGGCGAGAAAATGAGCACGGTCTTGGGATACGGGACAGCGCTGACAGGACGCGTGCTGTCGTCTGCCCCCGACTTTCCGCCCGGCCATCCGCTGATGGTGTGCTGAAGGTCGTTGAAGACGTCGATGTTGACCTTGTTGAAGGAACCGACCTTTTCCAGCAGTTCGCTCAGGTTGTTGTCCAGATAATCTTTTTCCGTGAGCTTCAGTATGGGTTTGCCTACGGTCTGGCATAGCCACACCACCGCCTTGCGGATGAACTTGGGCGTCCAGTCGCAGGGTCCGACGAGCCAGGGTGACACAGAGCGCGTGAGCAGGCTTGCCGCCGACTCGTCGACGTAGAAGGAAATGTGGTCGTGGCGCTGAAGGAAGGATGCGGGGCAGGAGGAGTCGATCTCCCCTTCCGCAATGGCCTTGACGGCGGCCGCCTTGTCTTCGCCCCAGGCCATGAGTATAATGCGCTGTGCGGAGAGCATGGTGCTTAGACCCAGGGTGATGGCTTTATCTGGGGTAGCAGCCAGGTCGTGGTTGAAATTGGCGGACTGACGCTTCCTGGATGCGTAGGACAGGCGGACGGTGCGGGTCCTGGTCTTGTCGTTGGAGCCTGCCTCGTTGAAACCGACCTGCCCCTGCTCGCCTACACCGATAACCAGGAGGTCGAGCCCGCGGGCTATGGTGTCGAAGCGGGCGCAATAGTCGGTCAGGGTATCCTGCGGCACGGTGCCGTCAGGGATGTGGATATTCTCCTTGAGTATGTCCACGCGGTCAAGCAGTGCCTCGTGGAGCCTGTGGTTACGGCTCTGGAGCTCATCCTTCGATGAAGGGTAATACTCGTCGATGGAGACCACCTCCACGTTCTTGAAGGATACCTCACCGGCCTGGTAACGCCGGGCCAGTTCATTGTAGAGGGACGTGGGCGTCGTTCCCGTGGTCAGGCCGAGGCGGAACAGGCCGTCGGTTCTGGCCTTGATGGCAGCCACTATCTGGTCAGCAATGGCATAGGACGCGGGGCGGGATTCAGGATAGACCTTTGTCCATATTTTCTCATAAGTGTGCAGGATACCGGCGGGAAGGCC